>DAIMBN010000004.1:15379-67642 GCA_036718335.1 Coriobacteriaceae bacterium | reverse complement strand
AACCGGGCTCGAACGAACATGCCTATTGACAATGGCTTTCTCATATTAGAAAAGGACCCCTTTGCAGAGGTCCTAGTCAATTCAAGGTGGCGGGGAAGGGAATCGAACCCCTGACACGAGGATTTTCAGTCCTCTGCTCTACCAACTGAGCTACCCAGCCATTTGAGGTGTGCCTTGTTTCAAGGCTTGATTAGTATAACCAAGGACGCGTTCCGGTCAACCGAGAATTTTAAAAAAGTTTTTGAGCACAGCCTCGGTTCTATAAATCGGCACGTCAGAGGCATCAGCCGGCAGCAAGAAGTTTTTCACTCAGAGCCGCACGGGCAAACTCACTTGGCGTCATCCCCTCGGCAGCCGCCCGTCGACGAATGGCCTCCTTCATTCCCAGAGGAATCTTGACCGACAGCGTTGCCGTCCCCTCACCTGAGAGCGGGGGCCGTCCATGCACGATCCCACCAACGGTGTGTTCGCCATCCGGAAACTCTCCGCGCTCGTACGACTCGCACCACGCGTCAATCATTTCATCCGTTACAACCTGACCATTAGCGGCCGTATACGTCTTGCCCATCATCGACCCCTTTGCCGAGCCTGTTCAATCTCCTGCCAAAATTTCTTCTGGACTGGAGACAAGGCATGAATGATAAGCCACCCACGGACAAGCTCGACCGCGACAAGCTCCACGCTTCGTCCGTCTGGGAGCCATCCAATCGCAAGCCATCTCGGCGGCTCGTCCTTCGACTCGCGACGAATGCACTCAGTAACCGCAAGCCAAGCGCTAAGCACCTGCTTTTCCGTCAGGTGCTTTTTAGCGTTGGGATGAATCTCAACATCCATGCATCTTCTCCTCCATCTTACCCAATTTCGTATGACGAAAGTCCACTGTCGCCAATTCTTAAGCCGGCACGCGTTGGAGAGCAGGGGTCGAAACAATGATTGAAGGACGCTCTAGTACGGCCCAGGCGCCGGGGCAGGAGCACATGCGCCAAGGGCGGACGTTTTCGTAGCGCGCGAGGATATTGCCGTCGCAATCGATGGAGGCGATGTCGATGGGATAGGCCATAAAACACGTATGGACCGAAGAGCAGCGTGGAAACGCCATGACGAGCGGCAGGCCGTTGGCGGCAACCGGACGCCGTCCCAGCATGCCGCGCAGGCGCACGACAAACGACTCCGCCACCACAAACTCGGCCGGCGTCCAACCCAGCCTATTGAGTGCCCGCGCGTAGACGATGTAGGACGAGACCGCGGTCACATGACCACCCCCGGACGCCATGGATCGACCGTCACCGCACGCTCGTGCGACAACGTTGTCGGCGCCCCCAGCGGAACGCCAGCGATGCTGAGAGAAGTCGGCCACGGCTCATAGTGCATGGTGCAGGTGTAGGTCCTAAACGTACCGGATAGGGAGAGCAGGCCACCATCCGATGCCTCCGCGCCTTGCTCGCTCGACACTTCGATCTGCAAGTCATAGCCTTCCATGGCATTCAGAATTTGAGTCTGAACCGTCGCTGAGGCATCGGCAGAGCTTTCGTCGCCCTCCCCCTCCGACGCCACGGCGTGCGCCAACACGATGTCGGGCACCACGCGGTCGAAGCGCGCAACAGCGCTGGCAAAGATCATGACGTTGTACACGATGAGTGCCAGCACCAGCAAAACGGGCGTAACCACTGCCATCTCAACCGTCGCTTGGGCGCGCTCCTCGCGCAGACGCATGCGGATACTCATTACGACCCACCGCCCAGAGCGCCAACCAGCGTGGCGACATCGACGGTGAGCGGGATGGAGCCGCCGCCGGGCAGAGGAATCTCCGCAAGTGTGAACACCGTACCGCTAATGGTGCGTTCGACTTGATATTCCAACGCCTCGCAAAGCGCCTTGGGATCGGTCACGCCCAACGGAATACTTCGCAGTTTGTCTTGCGTTTGAGAGAGACCCGCAATGTCAGACCCCGGACTCTTAATGACGTTGGCGGAATCGGTCAGCACCGGCTTTCGCAGGCGCAAGTCGCACGGTTCCAAACCCAGCGCCGCCACGGACGCCGAAACGGTATCGCCGAGCCACGATGCAATGGAGCCCAACGCACCGCTGCCCCCTCCTAGGTCTTTAATCATCTCGTCCATAAGTTCGTCGGCCGAACCTTGGATGTCTCCGTATCCCACGAGTAGCCGTCCCCAAACATCCATGACGCCGTCGAGCACGCCGGCAACGCCGCCCGAGCGTTCCTTCAATGTCGAGAAAAATCGCGAAAGCACGTTGTTTTGCGCCGTCGCCTCATCGGGCGCCAGCACCGCGGCAGAGATAGCACCGCGATCGCCAAGCCTGACTGCCGCGTTAAACGAGGAGTTAAGTTGATCGGGGCTGGTAATGTCACCCGAAACTGCAAAGGCGACCACGCCGTTGCGGCCAGGTGGGGCGATACGCGGGCGCTCGCCGGAAAGCGCTTTAATGGCCTGGTCAAACGCATTGCCCGCACGGTCGGCCTCATCCTCGGTCTGACGCTCAAGTTCGAGTTCTTTGTTGCGGCATTCGACGTAGTCTTCCAGAGCCTCTTTGAATCGATCAAAGTGGTACTCAAAGCCGTTTTCGATAGAAGTCGAAGGAGCCGCAACGGCACCGAGCGACGAAACACCAAAATGGCATCTATTGCATTTGTCCTGCCCGTCATAAGCAGCAACCGAGGCCAGCCCGCATGGCGCCCCCTTCTTATAGTTGGGGCAACTCGTTCCGTAATGCAGATACGTCTTGCCATCGATGGCACTGGTTGGCCACACCGTATCGGTATAGAGTTCCGTCGCTCGCACCTCGTCAGTGTTGCGCGGCAACAGCGGGATATAGGAAGCGACTTCATCTCCGTCCTCGGTTACATATGCACGATTGACCTCTGTACTCGCATAGGTGTAAAACGCCTTGCGCGCCGCCGACTCCGCCTTCGTCTCGACGCTTGAACCCTGCGGTTTTTCGTCTGCCAGGCGTTGACGGTAGTAGGTCTTCGCGCGGTCGAGCGCCACCTGTGGCTCCCACGAAATGCTCGAGGCATAATGCGGGTTCTGCTCACCCGAGAGCTTTGCCAAACTCCTCGTACGTTCCCACATGCATGAACAGCTACCGACCGAAGCCGGAACCGATCCACCGCAATCCGCAAGCCAGGCGCGTTCTTTTGCTTTCGCCGTCTCCTCCAAGGCCTTCTGCAGCTCATCTGCTGCGCGCTCCAGATCTTTCGATGTGTCTTTAATGGCATCGGTCGAGATCTCAGAACCCTCGAGCGCAACGAAATCCGACTCGGACGTCCTGGGCACGGCAAGCGCCGTACCGGTATAGGTCACACTATCGGTATCCTGCGCCGACACCGCCTGCGTGGCACGCGCGGCAATCAGATACGGCAGAGCCGTCTCGATTTTCTGCAAGCCTTCCGATGCGCTTTTGGCAAACTTGTTGCGCGTTTTAATGATCTCAATCCCGGTGTCGACCATATTGCCGGCAACTGGTTCGGCACCCGGGATGAGGATGGCGACCAGGCCCGTCCCGATCGTGGCAAACCCCGCTAGGCCCAAACTCAAGATGCTCGCATCCACCACCGTGGCAGCCGTGTGATAGGACGACACCACATTGGCGCCTGCCAGCGCGCCGCTATCGGCAGCCACCTGGGTGTCCCCCGCGCGCGACATGCTCCATATCGCCGCCGTCGACGAAAACAGCAGCGTGAGCACCACCAAGATGACCACCGCAGAGGAAAGCGTGGTGTAGGCACCGTCTTCGATAAACAGGTCGATACCGGCTCGACCCATAAAGCCGCCTCGCTTGCGATGGCAGCTCGGACGGCGCGTCAAAACGCGTCTAGACCAGAAACGCTTAATCCCATGCAGCAATCCACGAACCATAATCTCCCTCCAGCCATTCGGGACGTGATTGATACGAGACATCGACCTTGAGCTCAACGTAGCCGCCCTCGGCGGTACCACCCATAGCCTGCGCAAACGCACCGATCACAGGCAACGGCTTGACCTCGCCGGAAACGGACACGGACGAGACGCCACCCGCATCGGCCCGGCTAAGCTCAATATCCCACGACAACGGCCCGCCGGCATGAAAGATCGAAACGTTGGGCACTGCGGCAAGCCGGCGGCGGGTGAACTCCTTAAGATCGTCGTCCTCCGCCGTCGTCGTGATCATGAGCCGCGCGGTCTCGGCGGCGGCAGACTCCATGACCGCGCGCGTATAAAGCAGGCACACCGGTTGCAGTGCGAGAAGGATGAGCGTCAGAAACGTCGGCAGCAAAAAAGCGGCCTCGACCGTAGACTGCGCCCAGTCCTCGCGCGCGATATCAATACAACGCGATGTCCTTAGCGCCCGCAGCGGCGTCGATAACCGACGTCGAGGCAACGCCATGGGATGCCGCCCGCTCAACCAGCGCCGCCAAGCGTCCATCGGTGCCAGCACGCCAAAGTCCCACAATCGCCAGCACGATCGATAACAGCGCCACCGTGACGATGGCGTATTCCACAGTCGCTTGGGCAGATTCCTCGCGCAGGACGTCATGCATTTCACGACCCCTCCTTTGAGTTCGATGCCTGCGGGCTCAGGCGGATCACGCGCAGGCGGCACGAGGCATCGCCGGCATCCGCGGCAACCGTCACCATATCGACCCAGCCGCGCCCATCGCGCACGATGGCGCCCCATACGTTGCCCTTAATATCAAGATAGCCGCTCAGGGCGAGCTGGGCCGTTGGCACCTCGCGGTAGGCGCGTAACATATCCGCCGCTGCCTCGGTCATCGGTCGGTCCTCAGACCATGCAAGCCGGACCGTAATCGCGTTGTCCCCAGGCGAATCCGTCGCAGTGCCAGACCGCTTGTCGAGCGTCCGCAGAAAGGTTTGCGCCGTGACAGCGACATCCGAATCGTCCGCATCTCGCATCTCATCTTTTTGAGACGCCACCGCCGAATCTGAGCCCGAATCGAAGGCGGCCCCAGGACGCTGCTGCCGCGCGGCGTTAAGCCCCCAAAGCACCGCCGCTATCGCCACGGTCAGGCAAGCAAACACCAGCAGCACCCCGATGGGGCGCTCGCCCTCTACAGGCTGTTGATGCCCTCGCTGATAGCGTTCCATAGATCTTGGACCTTGCCCTTAAATGCGACGATGGCGATAATCGCGATCACCACGAGCACGCCGACCAAGATGGCATACTCGGTGGTACCCTGTGCACTCTCCTCCTGCAGTAGCTCCTTGGCGCGCTGACGAACATGTGCCGCCCGGCAAAACGCCCAGCCCTGGACCTTGCCAGCAGCGTCAGTCATCGTGTTCATGTATTCCTCCCTACATCATCCCGCCTGCTCCCAGCAGCGGGCCCAATATGGACAGAAGCAACGCCGGCAAGATGAGCGTGCCGGTGGGAATCAGCAGCTTGACGGGCGCACGCTCAATCTCGCGCTCGACCGCGGCGCGATGAGCCGCACGGATCTCGCGACTTTGAGCGGCCAGTGTCTCGGCAAGTGGGGCACCCAGGGCGAGTGCCTGCCCCACCGTAATGGCAAAGGTCTCGAGCGCTCGCACGTCCAGGTCGCGCGCGGCGGCCAACAACTCGTCCTCACGCGTGCCCACGCCCACCTGCCACGCCATGCAGGCCCGCTCAAGGCGAAGAGCCAGCACTGACCGGCGGTTGGCGCAGAAAATCTCAAGCGCCGCATCAAACGAAAGGCCGGCCGAAAGACCCAAGCGCACAACATCGATCATCTCGGACACTTCGCCGAGCGACACTCGCGCCGGGCCGCCCGCTCCAACCGCGCCCTTCACTCGCGCGGTCAGGGCATCGACCACCGAGCGACCCGCGGCAGCGACCAGCACCGCCTCGCGCTTGCAGGCCCCTGCGATCTTGCGCGCATCCGCCCGATCCAAACCCGTCGCGACAAATACACTCAGGGCACACAGGCAAGCCACAACTGCAACCAGGGCGCTCATAGCTCCACCCGCATAATGCGCCGGATAACCACCAGGGCAACGACGTTGAGGGCTAGACCCAGCACCACAGCGCCCGCACCGGCAGGCGTCGCAAGACCGCGACGAAAATCTGCCGAAAGCAGCGCCAACACCGCGCACATGCCCGCCGGCATCGCCGCGACCATATGCGCAGACATGCGAGCCTGCGACGTCTTAACATCCAGGCGGCGCTTGAGCTCAATGCGCTCCCCCACCATGCTCGACGCCTCGGACAGTAAGTCGGCAAGCGGAGCACCGGTGCGCTGAGACACCTTAAGCGCCAAGGTCACAAGCGAAAGGCCGGGGGCGTCGATGCGCACGAGCAAGTCATCGAGCGCGTCGGTCGCCGAGATGCCGCAATCGATCGCCGCCGCTACCCGCAAAAACTCGGTATGCACCGGTTCTTGCGCATGAGCGCCCACAAAGCGCATGCCCTGGACCAGCGAATGTCCCGAGGCAAGCGACATGGAAAGTGCGGTAAACGCCTCGGGCATGGCCTCTTCTGCATCGTGTTGCTCGCGCCGGCTCTCAAAGCCATCCCGAGCGGCGCCAACGGCAAACGGAGCAACAAGTCCCAAGGCAAATCCGAGGGGCGATAACGACACCATCGTTAGCAATACGCAGCAGACACCGCTCGATAGCAGTAGAAACGCCAAACGCCCCGAAGCATCTTCGATCACGAGGCCAAGGCGATGCGCCGGAGCCAGCGATGTCCACGAACGGGCGATCTTTTTCAGCAGATCGTTTTCCACCAGCTCACGCGGCAGCTTCTCTGCCACCGTCTCGAGCGCCTGACGCGCCAGCTCCGCCGGCGGTACCTGCGGCACACGAGGTTCCGCCCCGCACGCCGTCGCAACAGAAAACCCTGCCAAACCCCCTACGACGAGGGGCACAGCGACCTCCATTCGTCCACCTCCTCTTGTGTGAGCGTCCCCGACCGCAGGCCTTCTGCGATAAACGGCGGCTCGCGGTCAAGCTTCCAGGTGCGCTCGGCGGCATCGAAAGTCACATAGCGCTCGAGCTCTACGCCGCCCGACGCGGCGCG
Source organism: Coriobacteriaceae bacterium (assembly GCA_036718335.1). GTDB lineage: Bacteria > Actinomycetota > Coriobacteriia > Coriobacteriales > Coriobacteriaceae > Collinsella. The sequence goes on along the minus strand of DAIMBN010000004.1, from coordinate 60,625 downwards.
ACGCACCCCCGAATACGAGGAGACGAAGCGCCTGCCATCGGCGTGGCGCTCAGACATCACGATGCCGTCGAGCGCCATGGCAATCTGCTCCTCGATGAGCTCGCTCGGCAGATCGATGCCATAACGTGCAAGCAACGTCAGACGCACCACGGTCTCCTGTTCTGAACCCGCATGAAGTGTCGTGAGCGACCCGTCGTGGCCCGTGTTCATGGCCTGCAACATGTCGCAGCACTCGGCACCGCGCACCTCGCCCACCACGATGCGGTCGGGGCGCATGCGCAGAGCATTGGTCACCAGGTCGCGGATCGTCACCGCGCCCTCGCCCTCAATTGAAGCCTCGCGCGCCTCTAGACGCACCACGTGCGGATGATGCGCAAACTTGAGCTCGGCAGAGTCCTCGATCGTCACGATGCGCTCGCCGGTGGAAATCTCACATGACAACGCGTTGAGCAGGGTGGTCTTACCAGATCCCGTGCCTCCCGCAACCGCCAGGTCCTGTCGTAGCGACACCGCGCACGACAACAGCTGCGCATACCAAAGCGGCAGCGACCCCAGCCCCACAAGCTCGTCCAGCGAGCAGATGCGGTCCGAGAACTTTCGGATGGTGAGAATCGGTCCGTCAATCGCCACAGGCGGAATCACCGCGTTGACGCGATAGCCCGTTTTGAGGCGGGCGTTGACGATGGGGCTGCGCTCGTCGATACGGCGGCCAAGTGGCGAGATGATGCGGTCGATAAGCACACGGATCTGCTCATCATCCTCAAACGCATGCTCGATGGGGTGCAAGACGCCGCCGCGTTCAAAGAAGGCCGAGCGGCAGCCGTTGATCATGATCTCGGTAACGGTATCGTCCTCGATGAGCGGCTGCAACGGCCCCAAGCCCACCACGTCATCCAAAATCTCGTCGATGATGGTCTCGCGCTCGGGCGTCGCGAGATCGGTCGGCTCCTCAACATTGAGCGCCGCCTCCACCGCAGGACGCAATTCCGAGCGGGCAAGTGCCGGGTCGACATAGGCGCTGATACGCGCCACTTCGTCGTAACCCATGCGGTCCATCACGGCGCGCTTGGTGCGTCGTTTCACCGCGCGGCGACGCCCCGCATCTACAGGCGCTGCCGCCGCTGCAGCGCCGGCAGCCTTAATCCTCGTTTGCAGGCTCATCGCTGATCACCCTCGCGCGACCAGGGAAGGCGAATACGCGGGCGTTCGGTTCGCATTGCACGGTCGGCGACCATATCGCTCCAAGGACCGACGGCGCACCCCAGTTCCACGAGCATCTCGCGCGTGGCCTCGCGCACGCTGGTCGCAAAAGCGCTGGTCTGCCCCACTGCCTCGTCAGCGCGCCCAAACGCCATGAGCGCGGCGAGATCCTGCCCGCCATCGGCGATACGAATCTTGGAGCTCAACGCACAGGCAATCTCAAAGCGCATGGCGACGTCCTCGTCTGCCCCGCGCGCACCGAACCGGTTGAACACGGCGCTCATGCGCGTGCGCGGCACACCTACTCGACTTGCCAGTTCAATGACGCGCGACGCCGATGTCGCGGACGACACCGCAGCATCGCCAACGATCAGGCAACGGTCGCTCGCCGCCACCGCAGCCGCCATGGCGTCGCCCCAAAAGACCGAAGTATCGATAAAGACCACGTCGGATTCGCGACGCAGGACATCAAGCAGTAGCTCCACCGGACGTGCCATGAGCTCGGCTTGCTCGGGCGCCGCGACGGGACCCCAGAGCGTAACGCCCGGGGCGACGCGCATCGATGCGGCTACGATATCCGGCTCGGTGAGCGTGCCCGCCGCCGACGGCTCGATAAGTGCCGCCATATCGCGCGGAGCATCGACGCCTAACAAGTCGTAAAGGTTTCCAAACATCAGGTCCAGGTCGAGCACGGCGGCACGCAAGCCCAACAGCGACGATGCGTGTGCCATGGTGGCAACGATCGTCGACTTGCCGCAACCGCCCGAGCCCGAAATGACGCAGACGACCGGAGCTCGATGCGGCGAAGCGGCAGCGTCTGCCGGCGGCATCGGAGGCGGCGGGGCGGGCGTCGGTGACAGCGTCCCCGTCTCCCCCGCCGCAACTACACGCTGCGTCCAAGCCGGCATGTCAGCTTGTTCGGTCTGCGAGGCAGGCTCGTTCTGCGCAATCTGCTCATGCTGCATCAGCGACAACTCGCCGCACCCGGCAAAGCCCTCAACTTCGTCGAGTTCATCCGCCAGATTCACGCCGTGCACGTATCCCATATCTACAGCCGGGGAGTCGCCAGCATGCTGCGCCGGCCCTCCAGCGTCATCGCATACAAGGGGGTTCCGGGGGCGCCGACCATGCTCGGCTTCCGCTTTTCCATAATCATCAACACGCGGGCCTCTTGTAGCGCGAGGCGCCCCGGGTTCCCTATCAACAAAAGCATCGGGCTCAATCGTCATGCGCCGATCGGAATCAACCGCTCCCTCGCCCGCGCGCCCGTTGCCGCATATACTGTGCGCAGCGATGACCTCGGTCGCCCCCGCGCGAAACAACCCCTCGATATCCGACGGATCGAGCGCTTCTATCAAGACGACCACGCGACTCACGCGGCCTTCGGCCGTCAGGCGCGCAACAGTCTTGCGCACATCTTCGGTATCAAACAGAGACGCCGCGATGATGGCAGCCCCGCGGCGCGACGGAAACGCCCGAGCCATGGAAACCAGCCCGTCCAGGTCACCCACGCGAAGCACCTGTGCACCCGCATCACGGCCCTCGACTTCCCGCTGCAACAGCCCGTAATCGCCACACGCGCAGCACGCAAGCCAGATCGCCTTCATCACTCGTCGCCTCCGCTCTTTTTGCCGCGCGCCGTGGCGGGAATCGTCAAGCTGACCGTTCCCTTGCCCGAGGCTCCCAGCAGTTCCTTGACGTCTTCGGGGTCAGCCGCCAGCGTCACCCATTCGATCTTGCCCTCGCGCGTAGCACCGGAATCCTCACTGGTATCGATCACGTGCGCGCCGCACAGTCGATCGGTTACGCCGTCTTTTTGCACATACACATCCACGTAGCTGCCCACGCCCGCAGCACCGCCGACCGAGTGCTCGGCATCGACCGCCACCGAAACGGCGACCTTGCCCTTAGGCACCTCGAGCTTGTGGCTCTCGGCCTTGGTGTAGACATTGCAGATCACGGCGTTTTTGGGAATACGCGAAGTCGTCACGTCGCCGCGCACCTGGCGCAGCTCGGTCGCCGCGTCACGCGGCAGCAGACTCGTCAGCCATTCCTGGGTTATGACATTGGTCTCATCGAGGGTCTCGCCCACATCGATATCGCGCGCCGCGACGCATACCTCGACGCGATCGCCACCGTACTTGGCCAAGGTCTCAGCCTGGACCTGTTCGGCTTGCGAGCGGATCGACGAGCCGTAAACCATGCAGAGCAGAGCAGCGAGCACGCCCGCGACCAGACTGATGGCGATGCGCTTGCTCTTGTTCACGGCCGCTCCTCTCATGGCAGTGCCGGGCGAATGCCCGTACCACCATTGTCTGGGCGGTCAGAGTGCAAAGCGGTGCAATCGCGATCTTGGTTTTCGATGTCAAACCAATCGCTGACCAAAAGCTGACCAGCCCGTCAAGCTCGTGGCAAAGTTTTGGTCAGCACGTCAGCAAACTGCATGTTTCGAGGCTTTTCCGCAGCAAAAAAGCCGTCTCCCGACCAGTTGGGAGACGGCTGTCATAGGAAAAATCAATTACAGATGGACATCGGGATCGAGCATTTGAGCGCTCACGCGCATGGATGACGCCAAGTTTTGGAACGTTTCCAGACGCAGACTGTCGATCTGCCCGGCGTCCTCGGCCTCGCGAACGGCGCAACCCGGCTCATGGGTATGTGTGCAATCGCCAAACCGGCACGCGCGCGATGCCTCGACAATCTCGGGGAAGGCGCGCGCCAGACCCCGCTCGTGACCCACGAGCGGTAGGCTGCGCAGGCCCGGGGCATCGGCGATCACACCGGCGTCGCCCGGCAGCGCCACCATCACGCGCGCGACGGTAGTGTGACGGCCCTGGTCGTCGCGTTCGCGCACACCGCCGGTCGCCAACGTATCGTGGCCCAGCAGTGCATTGAGCAGCGTCGACTTGCCGGCACCCGACTCGCCCAGAATCATGGCGCAGCTCCCGGCAGGCACGCAGACACGGACCTCGTCCAGGCCGCGGCCCTCAGCAGAGGACGTCACGATCACGCGCACGTCCGGACCCACCAGGCGGCGCACGCGGTCCAGATCGCGCTCGAGCTCCTCGGCATCGCAGCGGTCAGCTTTGGTGAGCACCACCACCGGCTCGGCATCGCAGTCGAGCGCCAACACCAGCGAGCGCGCCACGCGGTCGAGCAGCACCTCACCGGCACCGAGCGCCTGCACGATTAGCACGCTATCCACGTTGGAGCAGAGCACCTGACGCTCTCCGCGGGCACGGCCGCGCCAACGCTCAAAGCTCGTACGGCGCGGCAGAACGCACTCAATCACGCCCATATCGTGCCCGGGAGCGCGGCGCACCGCCACACGGTCGCCCACGGCGGGCAGCAGGACCTCGTCCTCGCCGCGCGACTTAGCAAACCCCACGGCATGCTCGGCGCGGAAGGTATCGTTGGCAGTCGCCACCAGCGGAAACCCGCGATCCAAGCGCACCACGGCGCCAAGCTGCATCTGCTCGGGCTCCTCGGCATGTGCGCAGAAATCATCAAAGGCAGTCTGCTGGGTTTCATCGACTGGCAGGTCATCAAACGCCGGAACGTCCTGCAGCGCGTCAAGCCCCGGCACGCTTGCCAGCAGCTCCTCAGCAGATACGGGAGCCTCGGTCGCGAGCTTCCGACGACGATCACGCTTAGCCCGCGCCCCCATCGTCTTTTTCTTCGCCTTAGCCTTAGCCTTGCCCACAAGCGCCTCCCAGCACCATAAATCACAACTGAGCAGGTATTTTAAATCAAAAAGAGCTGGCCGGGCAAAGCCCTAAATCAAAAAGAGCCGGTCGAGCAAACGCTCGATCGGCTCACAAACTTTCCCTCAGCTTACGGTCCCGAGAGGTTGTCCGAAGGCCCGACCGCCGAGAGGGGTTTCTTCTGAGCGATCCCGCAGCGCGAAGCGCGAGGACCAGCGAAGAAGAAACCCCGCAGGCGGTCGGGCCGGTGGGAGGGATGGCCTTTCGACCTACTCTTTTTCGACCGCGCGCATGATCGCCTTGTAGATCTCCATCAGCGGGATGATCAGGAAGGCAAGGCCCAGGGCAGCTACAACGCCCTTGAGCTCAAGCGTCACAGGGCCAAAGAACATCTCGGCAAGCGTCGGCTGCACGGTCACGATCACCGTCAGCACCAGTGCCAGCGCGGCGGAAGCCCACAGCCACTTGTTCTGCTTCTTCATGGTGAACAGCGACGCACGACGGCTGCGCATATTGAAGCAGTGGAAAATCTCGACCATGTTGAGCGTGATGAACGCCATCATCACGCCTTCCTCGTCGGCATTGCCGGCGATCATATCGGCGATGTGGATGTAGCCCATGTCAAAGTACACGCCCACAAAGAAGCTCGCCAGCACCAGCACGGTGATGATTAGACCCTGGACCACGCAGTCCAGGCCCATGTGACCGGCAAAGACACCGTCCTTGGCGTTGCGCGGCTTGCGCTTCATGATGTCGCCCTCGGCATCCTCCATGCCCAGCGCGAGCGCGGGGAAGCAGTCGGTGACCAGGTTCACCCACAGCAGCTGCACCGGCTGGAAGATGGTAAAGCCAATGAGCGTGGCGATAAACACCGAGAACACCTCAGCAAGGTTGGCCGAAAGCAGGAACTGGATGACCTTGCGGATGTTGTCGTAGATGCGACGGCCCTCTTCGCAGGCACCGATGATGGTGGCGAAGTTGTCGTCGGCAAGCACCATGTCGGCAACGTTCTTGGTGACGTCGGTGCCGGTGATGCCCATACCGACGCCGATGTCGGCGCGCTTGATGGACGGGGCGTCGTTGACGCCGTCGCCGGTCATGGCGACGATCTGGTCGCGCGACTTCCAGGCCTCGACGATGCGTGTCTTGTGCTCGGGCTGGACGCGGGCGTACACGCCGTAGTCCTCGATGTGCGCGTCGAGTTCCTCGTCGCTCATGCGATCGAGGTCGGCACCGGTGATGGCATGGCTGCGATCGGTGACGATGCCCAGCTGCTTGGCGATGGCCACGGCGGTGTCGATGTGGTCGCCCGTGATCATGACGGTGCGGATACCGGCGTCATGCGCCTCGCGGATGGCGTCGGCGACCTCGGGGCGGACAGGGTCAATCATGCCAGACAGGCCGCAGAAGACCAGGTCATGCTCGAGCGCGGCGGGACTGCAGTCGGCCGGGACCTCGGTGTAGGTGCGGCTTGCCAGCGCCAGCACGCGCAGGGCCTCGTCGGCCATGGCCTTGTTGGCGGCCACGAGCTCGGCACGACGCTCCTCGGTCAGCGGAACGACCTTATCGCCCTCGTAGATGTGGGTGCACAGGCCGATCACCACGTCGGGCGCGCCCTTGGTGTACTGCTCGTACTCGCCGTCCAGGGTCTCGACGACCACGGACATCATCTTGCGGCCCGAGTCGAACGGGGCCTCGCCCACGCGCGGGTGCTCGGCAGTCAGGCCAGTAAGACCAGCCTTGCCGGCATCGTTGACGAGCGCGCACTCGGTCGGTTCGCCCACGGCCTCGCCCAGCTCCTCGTCCCACTGGGCATCGGAGCACAGAGCCATGCCGGCCAGGAACTTCTCCTTAGGCGCGGAGAGCTCGTGCTTGACGACGGTCATTTTGTTCTGGGTGAGGGTACCGGTCTTGTCCGAGCAGATGGTCTGCGTGCAGCCAAGGGTCTCGACGGCAGAGAGCTTGCGGATAATCGCCTGGCGCTTGGCCATCTTGGTCACGCCAAGCGACAGCACGATGGTCACGACGGCGACCAGGCCCTCGGGGATGGCGGCGACGGCAAGCGAGACAGCGACCATAAAGGTGTCGAGCAGCGCGGTCGGGTCGGTGAGAACGTTGCCCACGCCGTGGCGGATGATGTCGACGCCAAAGATGACGACGCAGATGACGATAACCATGATGGTGAGGATGCGGCTGAGCTCGGCAAGCTTCACCTGCAGCGGCGTGAGCTCTTCCTTGGCCTCGGCCAGGGCGCCGGCGATCTTACCCATCTCGGTGTTCATGCCGGTGCCGACCACGACGGCGCGGCCACGGCCGTACACCACGGTGGAGCCCATGTAGCACATGTTCTTGCGGTCGCCGAGCGGCACGTCGTCGGTGCCGGCGGCGAGCTCGATCACGTTGGCATGCTTCTCGACAGGCACGGACTCGCCGGTAAGGGCGGCCTCCTCGATCTTCATCGTGGCGCTCTCGAGCACGCGGCAGTCGGCCGGGACGGAGTCGCCCGCCTCGAGCATGATCACGTCACCGGGCACGAGCTCGGCGCTCGGCAGGTGCACGAGCTTGCCGTCGCGCAGCACCTTGGACTGCGCCGCGCTCATCTCCTGCAGGGCCTCGAGAGCCTCCTCGCTTTTAGCCTCCTGAACCACGCCCAGCACCGAGTTGACGATAACGACGAACATGATGATGGCGACATCGGCAAAGTCCGCCTCGCCCTTGACCATGCCCGTGAGTGCACTGATGACGGCGGCAACGATCAGCATGATGACCATGGGATCGGCCATCTGCTCAAAGAAGCGCTTCCACAACGGCGTCTTCTCGGCTTCCTCGAGCTTGTTAGGGCCTGTCTTGGCGAGGCGCGACGACGCCTCGTCGTTGCTCAGGCCAAGGTTCTCATCGACACCCTGGTCGCTGAGCACCTCCGCCGCGGCGGACAGGTATTCCTTTTGCATATAGAGTCCCCTCCTGGGATTCGGGCCACTCAGCAGATTGATGCCCGATCATAATTCCCAGGAGAAGGGCAAGGGCTCATCAAGGCTGCCGTGCTGAGCGGCAGTTGATAGTGGAGCTATGGTACCCCAAAGCGACGCGTCTAGCCAAAACATTCCATCTGGAAACACGGCACAGGCGCAACGGTGCAGACAGTGTGATGCTCAACATTGATAAAACGTTTTTTCTTCGGCGCATCGTCAGACTGAAATATCGCCCAGATAGCAGCGGTTAGAACGGTTGGTAAAGTTTTTGCATATACCGTTTTTCCGCAAAAAATGAACTTCTAATTCGGCATACGGTCGATTTTTTGGGGTATTCGGTCGGCATTTCGTTATAATCATCTCAGTTTTATTTCTTATGGTTTATCTATCAGCGCAAGACGATGTCAGATGGAGGTCTGAATGTACAAGCGCACCAAGATTGTATGCACCATGGGTCCCGCCTGCGATAGCGACGAGACCATCCGCGAGATGATCAAGGCGGGCATGAACGTCGCCCGTTTTAACTTCTCGCACGGCTCCTACGACGAGCACCACGGTCGCATCGAGCGCGTCCGCCGTATTTCCAAGGAGCTCGGCATGCCCGTCGGCATCCTGCTCGACACCAAGGGCCCCGAGGTCCGCACCGGCCTTTTGGTCGATGGCAAGAAGGTTGCCGTCAAGACCGGCGACAAGATCGTCGTCACCGCTCAGCCCACGTCCGAGGATTTCCACGGCACCGCTGAGCACATCTCCCTCGACTACCTGGCTCTGCCCTCCGAGGTCGAGAAGGGCTCCCTCATCCTGATCGATGACGGCCTGGTTGCCCTCGAGGTCGAGTCCGTCGACGGCCAGGACATGACCTGCGTCGTTAAGAACGACGGCCTGATCGGCGAGCGCAAGGGCGTCAACATGCCCAACGTCAACATCTCTCTGCCCGCCATCACCGAGCGCGATCGTCAGGACATCCTCTTTGGCCTGACCGAGAACATCGACTACATCGCCGCTTCCTTCATCCGTGACGGCGAGTCCGTCCGCGGCATCCGCAAGCTTTGCCGCGAGAACGGTGGCGAGCACGTGACGATCTTCCCGAAGATCGAGTGCGCCCTGGGCGTCGAGAACTTCGACGAGATTCTCGAGGCTTCCGACGGCATCATGGTCGCCCGTGGCGACCTGGGCATCGAGATCAAGCCCGAGCTCGTTCCGCACATCCAGAAGGAAATCATCGCTAAGTGCAACGCAGCCTACAAGCCCGTTATCACCGCTACGCAGATGCTCGACTCCATGCAGCAGAACCCGCGCCCGACGCGCGCCGAGGTTGCCGACGTTGCTAACGCCATTTACGACGGCACCGACGCCGTTATGCTCTCTGGCGAGTCCGCTGCCGGTAAGTACCCGGTCGAGGCCGTTAAGATGCAGGCCAGCATTGCTCTCGAGACCGAGAAGTACCTCCCGGCTCACGCTCCGCTCGAGGTTCCGGCTGACGCTCACGGCACCCGCGTTGTCAACAACGTTGTGGGTATGTCCGCTGTGAACATGGCCACCACCGTTGGCGCCAAGTGCATCACCGTGCCGACGACCACCGGCCGTACTGCTCGCCTGATCTCGCACTTCCGTCCCAACATGCCGATCTGCGCGTTCTCCCGCCACGAGTGGGCCGTCCAGCAGATGATCATGTACTGGGGCGTTATCCCGCACCAGGCCGAGATTACCCAGGGCACCGTCAACGGCACGATCGTCAAGGCGATCGAGACCGCTAAGGAGCTCGGCTACGTCGAGGCCGGCGACCTGACCGTCGCCACCGCTGGCGATCCCCGCATGAGCGTCCAGCTCGAGGACAAGGTCTCCTCGACCAACGTCGCTTACGTCGCTCAGGTGCGCTAAGTCGTACTTGCAAGCACACTTGCATCGCAAAGGGCCCGGAAGGCGAAGCCTTCCGGGCCCTTTTTCTGTGCCAATGCCGGCGCACGGCAAAACACACACTCATTTCTTTACCAAAAGCGCGAAATCCACCCTTCGAGACCCAATGAATAAAGTCCCAAGCGCTAAAAGTGTTCGCCCGGTGGCAAACCCACACCTTAACCGACGCTGCTAAATCGTTTTAGCAAGAGCCGGATTGACCTGCTTTTCGGAAGTATGCGGCAAATTCTGATACCTCCGAGCACACCCCGTTTTTTCGCAACAAAATGCCTGATAAACTAGCCTCAAAAGCCAGGTCTGCTCACAAGGTTTAGATTTTGCCGCATACTTCCGAATTGACACTGGCATCGCACGGTCCAAAAGCATATTTCGACCAGGAGGACGTCATGGACCTGACGCTATGCGGTCAATCCGCTTTTTACTATCACCGTATCCCGCCACAGATATTAGGCCTTTACCCTGCCATTAGCCTTGGCAATATGGATCGCAGATGTTGCGGCCTCGGAAGTCATGCAGTTGTAAAAGACCTGCTTCACGCACCGCTTCACAGGATTGCATTCACTCGGGCACAATCCGGGTCGCGAAGCCTGTTTAAATCGCACCTCCTGACCCAAGAGCCGCCTCCCGGGTCGTTTAGGCAAACCGAGCATGGGTTTGATGTCACATCGCCCGAGTTCACACTGCTCAACCTTGCTACGCAGGTCTCACGCAACCAGCTGCTTATGGCGTGTTATGAGATGTGCAGCTCGTTTGCTGTGTATACACCCTGCAAACGAGCGCAACGGCAACTTGATGAAGCTATTTCGCTTAAGCTCATTCCACCCAACTGCGGCTGGGAGCGGGTTATCGACGTCAACGGCAAGGATACCAACCTGTGGAAGCGCACGCCGCTTCTTTCCGCAGCGGATATCGCCGCGTTCGCCAAGCAGGCCGCAGGCCTGCGCGGTGTTAAGCAGCTCCGCTGGGCCGCCGAACGCATGACAGGACAGACCGCCTCGCCCTTCGAAGTACAGACCTCCATGCTTATCTCGCTCCCCCGCGACGAGGGCGGCATGGGCATCAACATCGCAAACAACGTGCGCATCCCACTCAGCGACGCCGCGCGCTCGCTGTATGACAAAACCTGCTGCTACGCCGATATCCTCATCGAAAGCGCCACCGACAGCATGGGTGTCATCCTTGAATGCCAAGGCCGCTCCGCCCACGACAGCGAAGCCGCGAGCCTCTCCGATGCCGAGCGCGCCACCGCGCTCACAAGCATGGGCTACGACGTCATCCAAATTACCTTTGGCCAGATTAAGGATAAGAAGAGCTTCGACCACATAGCCGAGCTCATCCATAAAAAGGCTGGACTTTCCTACACCCCAAAGACCAAACAGGAGCGCGCCGCCGAAGTCACCCTGCGGCAAGAGCTACTTGTCAATTGGGTTGAGCTATTCACCGCCAAGCCGGCCAGCTAGCAGCTAGCAATCAGGGGAAGCGCAGGCATATCGGGCGATTCGACGCGAGCCGCAAATCCCGCCTCGGTTAGCTCGATGACCTCGGTAAACGTTGTATCGAAAAACTCCTCGGTTAGCAGGCGATACGGCGGATGATCGGACTCGCCGGGGTTTTCGCGTACAATCTCGTGCATAACGCCGATGGTCTTGAGCACATACTCCTTATGGATGGGATACTGACCAAAACGGGTCGCCGCAGTATACAGGCGATCGGTCGCGCGCGGTATCGAAACGATGCCGAGTGTCTTGCCAAACCAGTCAAAGTCGCCTTGCTTTTTAATGCGGAATTCCTCGCACGGCTTGCCGCCGTGCGCCTCCAGGTACTGATTCACACGCGTATTCCATACGGTATCGGCCACCAGATGCGACCAAACGCCCAGCGTCAGATCGAGCAGCGACTGCGCCACGTCATCGGGCGCGAGCGAAAGCTCGCTAGCACCGGGACCGGCGACCGGCTCGGCGTCCTTGTAACGTTGGGGATAATGCACCCGATTGAGTCGCTCGCGCTCCTCGACAATCGAGGTCGCGGCAGCTGGCGCACCGGTGGGCGAACTTTTAAGCAACGGTGCCACATAGGTATCCCAGAACTCATGCTCACGAGGCTTAGGGATAGGCTCGGGCTTTGCAAAGTGCGTAATGCGGTACGGGATGGGATCGGCGATGCCAGGGACCATATAGCCCACGAAGATATCCGGAACCACGCAGCCAAACAAAAAGGCATTGCGGTCGCGCACGCTATTGGCAAGCGCACCGGTGCGCTCCAGCAAACGCTCCGTCTGAGCGATATGAATGTTCCAGCTTGGCATAGCCACCCCCATAAAAACCTGGATAACTATACCATCACGGCAAAGCCGCGCGGGCGGCTACGCACGCTCCACGCAGCAACTATTCCACAACGCCGCTCTCGGTTCCATACGACGATACCGGCGCCTCGACCACATGGTGATATCGATCGATAAAGATTGCACGGGCACCCAGGCGTCGTACCAAATCCTGATGGTGCGTGCTCATCAAGACCGTCTTACCGGCAGCAACATAGGCCAGTAGAAAGTTGACCACGATGTCGCAAGAGTCCTCGTCAAGTCCGTTGGTAGGCTCGTCGAGCACCAGGATATCCGGGTTCATCGACACGACGGCAGCCAGCGCCACGCGCTTCTTTTGCCCGCCCGAAAGCTGATAGGGCGAGGCATCGACCAGATCGGCAACCTGGAACAGCTCCATGGCGTCGCGGACGCGACGCTCGAGCTCGTCTGCCGGCAGCCCCATTTGAGCCGGGCCAAACGCGACCTCCTCCCCCACCGTGGCGCAAAAGAGCTGCGCATCGGCATTCTGGAACACAAAGCCCACGCGCTGATGGAACCGCTGGGCCGTCGCGGAATCCTTGAGATATGCCGCATCGACCGCATGCCCGTCAAACAGATACGCACCCGCGTCCACAAGTTCAAGGCCGTTGATAAGGCGCATGATCGTCGTCTTGCCGCAGCCGTTGGGACCGAGCAGAGCAACGAGCTCCCCACGGTTCACCTGCAATGAAATGCCGTCGATCACCGTATGACCCGCATAGGAAAACAGCACGTCGCGAAACTCGATGATCGGCGTGACCTCGGTGCCGGCAGCACCGCTCGCACCCATCGCGTTATTCGTATCGTTTGCCAAAACGTCGCCCTTCCCTACTCACATCGACGGTTCGACCGTCCGCGCTACAGCACCGCGCACAACACGGCGAGCAACGCAACGCCGGCCGCGTAAACCGCATCGCGCCAGCCAAAGCCGCTCCGTGCAGGCGCCGGATACACGCCGGCGAAGCCGCGGCACAGCATGGCCTCGTCCATCGCGCGGCTGCATTCCATCGCCTTGATAAACGTCATGCCCATGATACCCGCCAGCGAGTCGGTACGCGAAAAACCCGCGGGCGCGGAACCGACGCTGCGCAGCATGACCGATTCGCACAGATCGTGCGCCGTGCGTCCCAGCACCTCGATATGCTTGAGTGCCATATCAAACGTAAAGATAACCTCATCGGGCAGGTGCAGCATTTTGAGCGCCGCCGACATGCGGCTCCAGGTAAGCGTCCACGAAACACCCAGCACCAGCGACACATTAATAAACGTCTTGAGCGCGATCTTGAGCATGGCGCCCGTGGCAGACGCGCCCAGCAGCAGGGCAGGCAGTGCCAGAACCACGGCAAGCCCCGTGGCGCCGAGCGCCGGTACAAAGGTCGCACGCAGCCCGCGTGCGGGGCGCACCGCGACCAGCACCAACGCGATTGCCGCCATCAGCATCAGGTACAGCGGACTCTGCGTCAGGCACACGCACAGGACGCAGACGAACATCCCCACCAGGCGCACCGGAGCCGAAACGCAAGAAAGGGCGCGGTCGACCATCGACCCGCCCTCGTGCGCGCCTCCACCCAGGCGAACCCGCTCAAGCAGGCTCGCCAGGTGCAGGACATTCTTTTGCATCACACGATGCCGAGCCCCCGCGGGCTCGTAACGCTGCTCGGTCGCAAGCCAGCTAGGCAGCTCGGCTATTGCCATGAGCACCGCTTTCCTTGACCGTCAGCGAGATCAGACGGAATGCGATGGTGAGCACCGCCACGCCAATCACGCCGGACAGGATATACATGGCAGCCTGACCGGCAAAGCCAAGACCCTGCTCCTCGGAATAAGCCTGCAGGTAATCACCCGTGGGCAGCGCGTCGGCAAAGGTCGGGGTATCGAGGCCGACCGAAGCCTGCAGGCTGTCGTCGCCAGCCTCCTGAACGGCGGTCGCGGCGCCCTCGGCGTCCCACTCACCCCAGGCGTCACCGGTGGCAAGCAAGCCCAGCGGCGTGGCCACCACGAGCACGGCGACCAAAATGAGCGTGGGGACCAGCGAGGTCTTCTTGGCAGCAGCGCCCTCGGCAGCAAGCTGGCCATCGACGGCCTCGGGCCCGACGATAATGCTCGGCGCCGTCTTCTTAATGAAACCGTAGATGGCGGCCGTCGCCACGCCCTCGATCACACCGGCAACCAGCATATGCGGGATCAACATGGCCGGAATAGCCACGGACAGCGGGAAGGGGCAGTACAGCGGAGCGCCCGAAGCGTTGGTGAAGAGCATCGGCTGAATACCGAACTCGACCGCCGCGCACAGGGCCGCCAGGCACAGGCCAACCCAGCCGCTCACGATGGCAGAAACCGAGGTGCCCCAGCTCTTGTCGTGCAGACGGCTGTTGAGCGCACGAAACACGATAGCAGCGACAAACGGCAGCACAAAGGCCATGTTAAAGCAGTTGGCGCCAAACGACAGAACGCCGCCGTCGCCAAATAGCAGCGCCTGCAGCGCCAGCGCGACCGAGACAGCGATAGCCGCGGCCTCGGGGCCCAGCAGCAGCGCGATGAGCGCGCCGCCGACGGCGTGACCTGTGGTGCCGCCGGGCAGCGGCACGTTGAACATCATGAGCAAGAAGGAGAATGCGGCGCAGATGCCCAGGAACGCCATATGCTCGCGATCGAGCGTGGCACGCACCTTCTTGATGCAGTGAACCCAAACGGGCACCATCGCCACCGCCATGACGGCATCGGTCTGCGGGGACAGATAGTTATCTGGAATGTGCATGTACGCCTCCCGGTTGTCGGCGCACAGAATTGCAACGCCGCTTAAATCACCTTGACAGTGTTACGTATTGTCAAATTCGTAACACGACGCGGGCTATCATAGCAAAACGGCGCACTGCCGACAAAGCAGCACGCCGTTATGTAATGCGCGTGTCATATATACAGGCTCAACGGTGCCTCATACCGAGCATAGCGGTCACGTAGGACTCGGCGGCAGCCACCGCCGACCCATATCCCAGTGCAGGACCTATCCGCGGACCTCGCCGTTTACGCCCTTGCACACCTTGGTGACGATCTTCTGGTGTGCTTTTTCGACCTCTTCGCTGGTGAGTGTGTGGTCGTCGGAGCGATACGTAAGCGCAAAGGCCATGGACTTCTTGCCCACGCCCACGCGGACCGGGTCGCGGTAGACGTCGAACAGGCGCACGCCCTCGAGCAGCTTGCCACCGGCGCTGGTAATGCGGCGCTCAAGATCCTCGCAGGTCACGGAGTTATCGACCACGATAGCCAGGTCGTGCTCAACAGCCGGATACTGCGAGAACTCGCGGTAGTTCTCCTGGTTGCGAGCGCCCTTGATCAGCTTGTCCAGATCGAGCTCAAAGGCAACGACGACCTCATCGATGCCCATCGCCTCGCGCGCCTCGGGGTGAATCTCGCCGACCCAGCCCAGCACGGTGCCGCCGGACAGGACCTCGGCGGCGCGACCCGGCTGCAGGAAGGCATAGCCCTCGCCCTCGACGGGACGGAAGCGAACCTTCTCGATGCGCAGCTGGGCGAGCAGCTCCTCGACGATGCCCTTGCCAAAGAAGAAACGCAGCTTACGGTACTTCATGCTCCAAGACTGCTCGCTCCACTGGCCCGAGAGCACACCCGCCACGGACTTGGTCTCCTTGGGTAGGCTGGCGTTCTCGCGGCCGTGGAACAGGCTGCCGACCTCGTACAGGTGCACGTTGGGCGTGCCGTGGGCCTCGTTATAGGCCACAGACTGCAGCAGGCCCGGCAGCAGCGAGCGGCGCATCTCGGTCTGCTCGGCCACCAGCGGGTTCATGAGCACCACGGGGCAGCCGCGGCCCTCGGTGGACATGCCGATCTTCTCCAGGTCGCCCGGGGCGGCAAAGCCAAAGGTCGTGGTCTCGTTGAGGCCACAGGCGCGCAGGATCTCGCCGACCTTGCGGGTAAGCTTCTGCTCGCGCGTCAGACCGCCGATGTGGTTCTTGGCAGCCGGGATGGTCGCCGTGACGCGACCCATGCCCCACAGGCGCAGGACCTCCTCGATCAGGTCAATCTCGCGCGGCAGGTCGGGACGGAAGCTCGGCGGGGTGACCATAAAGTCCTCGCCGTCGCGCTCGACGGTGCAGCCCAGGCGGGTGAGCGAACGCTCGATAAAGTCGGGCTCGATGTCGGCGCCGCAGATGGCGTGCACGCGGGCCAAGCGCAGCTTGATGCTGTCGATGGTCTTGGGCGCGGGGAACACGTCCACATAGCCGGGGGCGACCTCGCCGCCGGCGATCTGCTCGATGAGCGCGCAGGTAACGTTGGCGACATCCACGCAGCCGGTCTCGTCGACCTGGCGCTCAAAGCGAATGGAGGCGTCGGAGATCAGCGACAGGTCGCGGCTGGTGTGCGAGGTGCGACCGGCGTTGAAGCAGGCGCTCTCGACCATCACGTCGACGGTGTCGTCCTCGATCTCGGAATCCATGCCGCCCATAACGCCGGCCAACGCCACGGGACGCTCGCCGTCGGTGATAAGGCCCATGCCGGCGTCGAGCGTGCGCTCCTCGCCGTCAAGGGTCGTGAACTTCTCGTCCTGCTGGGCGGCGCGAACCACCACGCGGCGATGACCATCGCGCTCGGCAAAGGTAGACAGGTCAAAGGCGTGCAGCGGCTGACCGGTGAGCATCATCACATAGTTGGTGATGTCGACGATGTTGTTGTGCGGGCGCACGCCCAGGGCGTTGAGGCGCTTGACCATCCAGTCGGGCGACGGGCCGACCTTCACGTTGCGCACGATGCGGGCGACGTAGCGGTCGCACAGGCCTTCGTCGGCAATCTCGACCGAAAGCTCGTCGTCAGTCGCGCGGCCGGTCTCGGCCTTGATGGCGGGCAGCTCAACGTGGAAATCGCGATCGAAGATGGCACCGGTCTCGCGGGCCATGCCGATCATGGACAGGCAGTCGGGGCGGTTGGGCGTGATCTCGCAGTCGAGCACGGTGTCGCTCGAGCCCACATACTCGGCAAACGGCATGCCGCAGGGCGTATCCTCGGGCAGGATCATAATGCCGGAGTGGTCGCCGCCCAGACCGAGCTCGCGCGCGGAGCAGTTCATGCCCATGGACACGACACCGCGAAGCTTGCTCTTCTTGATCTTGACGTCGCCGGGCAGAACTGCGCCGATCATGGCCGTGACGATGTGGTCGCCGGCCTCGAAGTTCTGCGCGCCGCAGACGATCTGCAGCGGAGCGGGGTTGCCGTCGGCGTCGAGATTCTTGTCGCCCACATCGACCGAGCACACATACATGTGGTCGCTATCGGGGTGCGGGATCTTGGTGAGCACCTTGGCGGTCACCACGTGGTCGAAGGACTCGCCTACGGTGTCGATCGCCTCGACCTCGGTGCCGGTACGGATATATTCGTCCGAAAGGGTCTTGGGATCCTCCGGAATATCGATCATGGTCTTGAGCCAGTCGTAAGAAACACGCATCTAGCTCTCCTTTCATACTGAAAGCCTGCGAAGAGATGCAGGTGGAAACTTCAACTTTGTGAACATTCCTTACAAAGCGAGGGTTGTCCAAGTGCGGCAGATCGGCCCGAAAGAGGAGCGCCGCGTACTTTGGTACGCAAGCGACGAATGAGCGCCGAGGTGTCGTGCTTGGGCAAGCCGCAGCCTAGAACTGATTCAAGAAGCGCATATCGCCAGTCATGAGAGTTCTAAGGTCAGGCAAGTCGTAGCGCAGTGCCGCGACGCGCTCGGCGCCAATACCAAAGGCGAAGCCGGTGTACTTCTCGGGGTCGATGCCGCAGTTGATCAGAACGTTGGGGTCGACCATGCCGCAGCCCAGGATCTCAATCCAGCCGCTGTGCTTGCAGAAGTTGCAGCCCTTGCCGCCGCACACGTGGCAGCTCACGTCCACCTCGCAGCTCGGCTCGGTAAAGGGGAAGAAGTGCGGGCGGTAGCGCGTCTTGCGGTCCTCGCCAAACATGCACTTAACAAAGTAGTCGAGCGTGCCCTTAAGATCGCCAAAGGTGATACCCTCGTCGACGACCAGGCCCTCGATCTGATTGAACTGCGGCAGGTGGCAGGCGTCGGCCGTGTCGGGACGGTAGACGGTGCCCGGGCAGATCATGTAGATGGGCGGCTTTTGCGACTCCATGGTGTGGATCTGCACGCCCGAGGTCTGGGTGCGCAGCAGCACGTCGGACTCGCCGTGAGCGTGAGCCTCGGGATGCGCGACGCTGCCGGGGTTGTTGTCGACCACATAGAACGTGTCGCGAGCCGAGCGGCTCGGGTGATCCATGGGCGCGTTGAGCGCGGTGAAGTTGTAGTAGGAGGTATCGACCATAGGGCCGGACTCGACGGTGTAGCCGATGCCGCAGAAGATGTCCTCGGCCTCCTCGATGATCTGCTTGATCAGGTGCTGGTGACCGATCTGCGGACGGATGCCCGGCAGCGTGATGTCGACGGCCTCGTGCTCGAGTGCGTGCTTGAGGGCGGCGGCCTTCATCTCGGTGGTGCGCTCGTCGAGCATGCCCTCGATCAGCTGGCGCATCTCGTTGGCGCGTTTGCCCATCATGGGACGATCCTCGGGGGCGAGCTTGCCCATCATACGCATCAGGCCGGTGATACGGCCCTTGCGACCGAGCAGCTCAACGCGCGCAGCCTCGAGCTTGGCGGCGTCGTCGGCACCTGCGACGAGCTCCTTGGCCTCTTCCTCGAGTTTGACCAGATCATCAATCAGACTCATGTCTTCCCTTTCGTCTCTCGCGCTCCCCGCTTGCCGAGGCGGCTGCCGCCGTCTGACGTTGCGAAAACGCGGCCCGGTTCGGTAACAAAAAAACCGCCCTCGGGCATGTGCATTGCCCAAGGACGGTTGAATTCCGCGGTACCACCTTGTTTGACCCGGCGGATGTCTGGCCCGCCGCGCCCACTCTTTGCCCCTTGTCGCGAGGCTCACGGCTTCCCTACTGGGACATCGCCGCCGCTGGCCGCGCGCCCGTTGAGGTCGCTGCTCGGGAGTGAACGCTTGGCCCTTGCCACCGCAGGAAGGCTTGCAGCCCATGACCTTCCCTCTCTTGCCGGCGACGCGGCGGGCAAAACCCTCTCCGTCAACGCATTGGGCTATAGGATACCACATTGTGTGAGCGTATCGCCGCGTTCCGTTTTGTTCGTGCTGGGTACAAGGCAGGTAGCTGTGCAAACTGGCCGTGCGCCCATCTGTGGCGCTCGGCTCGCGAGATCAAGGATATGGTATGGGAAAGAAACACGATAAGAAGGCAGAGCCCGCAGCGGGCAAGACGCCCAAAGGCATGAAGGTCGATAAGACCGTCAAAAAATTCCGCAAGCTCGAGGGCAAGCTGTGGACCCGCGAGTACCTGCTCAAGATTGCCGAGTTTGACGGCGCGACCATTGCCCCCGCCAACGGCGCCGCAGCGCGCGCCGATGCCATGGGCACCCTTGCCGGCGAGCACCATAAGCTCCTGACCAGCGAAAAGTCCGTTGAGCTCGTACGCTCGCTGACGCGCGAGACCGTCGTCGGCGGCAAGATCAACGACCCGCAGCTGCTCGACGAGATCCGCGTGCTCGGCCGTGACCAGCGCGAGGCAAGCGTTATTCCTACCGAGGAGGCCGAGGCCTGGACCAGGCTCACCTGCGAGGCCGATGCCGTGTGGCACAAAGCCAAGACGGCCAATGACTGGGCGAGCTTTGAGCCCTATGTGGATAGAATCGTCGCCCAACTTAAGCATCAGGCCGAGCTCATGGACCCCAAGCGCGACCCATACGATGTTTGGCTCGACCAGTACGAGCGCGGCCTTTCCGCCAAGAGCTTCGATGCGTTTTGCGATGAGGTCAAGGCGACGGTCGTGCCGCTCGTGCACGCCATCGGCGAGCGCGGCCAGCAGCCCGCTGCCGACTTTTTGCACGCCCGCGTGCCCGAGGCCGCCCAGCGCGCCATGAGCTTCGACCTTATGAAGCTTGTCGGCCTGGACCTGGACGACACCACGCTTGCCTTTACCGAGCACCCGTTTAGCGAGGGCTTTGCCGTGGGCGACGCGCGCATCGCGACACACATCTACGAGGACGATTGCATCTCCAACGTCTTCAGCATCATCCACGAGGCGGGACACGCCATGTACGAGCTGGGCGTCAATCCCGCCTATGCGCGCACCTGTCTTGAGGGTGGCACCTCCATGGGCATCCACGAGAGCCAGAGCCGCTTCTTCGAGAACACCGTGGGTCGCAGCCGCGCCTTTATGGGACCGCTGCTCGAGGTGCTGCGCCGCCACGCACCCGAGGTCTACGGCGACGTCGACGAGGACACGCTCTACCGCGCCGTGAACATCGCGCAGCCGTCGCTGATCCGCACCGAGGCCGACGAGCTCACCTATCCGCTGCACGTTATGGTGCGCTACCAGATCGAGCGCATGCTGTTTGCCGGCGAGGCCACGGCCAAGGACATCCCCGTGCTTTGGAACCGCTTCATAGATGAGTACCTGGGCATTCCCGTTCCCGACGACACGCACGGCTGCCTGCAGGATACGCACTGGAGTGGCGGCTCGTTTGGCTACTTCCCCACGTATGCGCTGGGCAGTGCCTACGATGCCATGTTTGTGCCGGCCATGTGCCGCGACGGTGTCGACCTTAACGGCGCCTGTGCGAGCGGCGACCTGGCGCCCGTCCGCGCCTGGCTGGGCGAGCACATTTGGCAGTGGGGCCGCGCCAAGGACGCGCCGGAACTCATCAAGGGCGCGTGCGGCATGGCGTTCGATGCCCGCTACTACTGCAGCTACCTGCAGGACAAGTTCACCACGCTCTACGAGCTGTAAGGCATAACCGACACGTCAACGCAAAGGGGACGCCGCGGAACCAATCCGCGGCGCCCCCTTTCCACCTAGTTGTTTAAGAACGTCCCCAATGACTACCTTACAGAGCCTCGAGCGCGTTGGCGATGCGCTTCATGGCGGCATCGGCGGATGCTTGGTCGGGCGCCTCGGCCAGCACGCGGATAACCGACTCGGTTCCGCTCTTGCGCACCAGTACGCGGCCCTCGCCTGCCAGCGCGGCCTCGGCCTCGGCGATGGCGTTCTGCACGCCCATGTTCTCGAGCGCGGCGTCCTTGTCCGCCACGTGCACGGCCACCTGCGCCTGCGGCAGCAGCTTGCACGGAGCCGTGAGCTGCGAGAGCGTCTCGCGCTCGGCACGAATCACTTCCATCACGCGCAGCGAAGTCATAATGCCGTCGCCCGTGCGCTCGATATCGCCAAAGATCGTATGGCCCGTCTGCTCGCCGCCCAAGCTGTAGCCGCCCTCGCGCATCTTGGCATACACGTGACGGTCGCCCACGCCGCTGGTCACGGCGCTCAGACCGGCAAGCTCCAGCGACTTGACCAGGCCAAAGTTGCTGGCAATCGTCGGCACCACGGTACCGCCCGAGAGTCGCCCGTGCTTGTTCAGATACACGCCGCACACGTACAGGATCTGGTCGCCGTCTACCATGCGACCGCGCTCATCCACGGCCAGGCAGCGGTCGGCATCGCCGTCGTAGGCAAAGCCCACGTCCAGGCCCTGCTCCACCACGTGGCGTTGTAGGCGCTCCATATGCGTGGAGCCGCAGTCGACGTTGATGTTAAAACCATCAGGCGCGGCATTGATCACGCGCACGTCGGCGCCCAGCGCGTCAAACACCGGCTTGGCCACCGAGGAAGCCGAGCCGTTGGCGCAGTCAATACCGATCTTGACGCCCTGCAGCGAAAAGTTCGCGCTGGCGATGAGCGAAGCAATGTAGCGGTTGCGGCCCTGCATGTAGTCCACCGTGGCACCGATGTGGTTGCCCGTGGCCAGCGGAACTTCGCTCTTGCCATCGATGTAGTCCTCGATGAGCTCCAGCACGTCCTCGTCCATCTTAAAGCCATCGCTGTTGACGAGCTTAATGCCGTTATCGCAAAACGGGTTGTGGCTCGCACTGATCATGATGCCGCAATCGAAGCAGCCCTCCACGGTCTGATGCGCCACGCCCGGCGTCGGGATCACGTGCAGCATGTAGGCGTCCGCGCCGCTCGCGACCAGGCCGCTCACCAGCGCCGCCTCAAACATATAGCTCGAGCGACGCGTGTCCTTGCCCACGATCACGCGTGCCTTGCGCTCGCGGTTGGCACCGTAATACCAGCCCACAAAACGGCCAATCTTATAAGCGTGCTCTACCGTCAGCCCAACGTTGGCCTCACCGCGAAAGCCGTCGGTGCCAAAGTACTTCATGCGCTCTCCTTACAAAATAGGGGCGGACAGATTGCCTGTCCGCCCCAAAATGGTACTCGATTATCTGCGCTACCAGAAAAACCCTACGCCGACGCGCTGTCGCGAGCCGCCTGGCATGTAGGAGTCTGACGCAGTGTAAGCGGCTTGTCCCCCGCCTCGGCCGACGTGGTCAGCGTATACGTGATCGTCGTCGTCTCGCCAGCATGCAGGTCAACGGTACCCGAATAGAAGGGGATTCCATGCCACGTAGCGGCGCCAAGACCAAACTGGGTGCCCTCAACCGTAAGGTCACTGATGTTGCCGCCCGTCGGGGCAAACAGTGAGACATTCAGACGCTCGTCGTCGCGCGCGGCATCGGGCGCGCTCGCCGCGACGTAGTCGGGCAGCTTGCCGGCCTCCTCCTGCGTCATGATGTTCGTCAGGGTAACGGTGATGCGATAGGAACACGTGCCGTCGCCGTTCTTCACGCCCTGGCCAATCTGCGTGTCGGCGTTCAGATACCAGTCGAGCTTGGAAAAGCTCAGGTTGTTAAAGTAAACGCCGGCAACGGGATCGGCACTCGGATCATCCGGATCGGGCAGCGAGGCGTCAATGCCCGTCTCTTTGATGGCATTCTGCTCATCATCGTTTCTCATCCAAGCAATCAGACGGCCCTCTTCGGCACCGCGCTCGAATGCACCGACAAGCTTTGTAACGTCGACGTCACCGATGCCACCGAGAATCTTGTCGAAGGCAGCGCTGGCAACGGATGCAAAGATGCCGTCCGACTCCTCGACCGGATAGTTCCAGTACACATCGTGCATGAGGACCTTTGCGGCGTTGGTGCCGTCGACAACCGTTCCGTCGGGCAGCGACACGTTACCGACCAGGCCCAGCAGATACTGCAGGAACACCGGGTCGATACCCACGACGCCGTCAACGTCCTGCCCATACTGGGACTTCCACAGCGCGGCGACACGCTGCGAGTTGCGGGGCCAATCAGGCGAATAGGTATTGCCCGAGTTGTACAGGTTGCTGTGGTTGCCGAACAGCGCCTCATCCTCTTCGTCGACGCTCTCGACTGCCTCATCCTCGCTGAGTCCAATGCGGGGAACAAACTCGCCAATCGACATCTGGCCGTCGGTGACCGAAATCAGGCCCTGCGAACCGCCAAAGCCGCCGCAAGCACGAATCTCGACGTTGTTCATGGCGTACACAAGGTAGTTGCGCGTCTGGCCGTTGGCGCCGAGCATCTGGGGGAGGACGGGGGCGACCTTCTCCGCCGCGTCAACCGCACCGTTGAGGGTGGCAAAGCCGTCCTTGGCCTTATCGACCAGCTCGGTCACCTGGGAAATATGAGTATCGCCAATGCCCTGGACCTTCTCGTTGGCGCTCTTGAACACCTTCGAGCTGCTGGAAAGCGAATCGGCGACCGCCTGCAGCGCGGACACGTTAATCATGCCGTCCTGGAACAGCTTGCCGGGCGTAGCCTGCGAAAGGTTATCGGCCATGGGAACCAGCGCATTGCTCGAGACATCGGACAGGGCGTCGATCATGGTGCGGGCCGCATTGATATCGCTGCCATACACCGGGATAAACGAAGCCGCCGCCCACAGCGGGCTCGAGGTCTTCGCCTTCATGCTGTTACAGAGCTCATCGATCTTCTTCGCGTCGTCAGGCAGCGTCGAAAAATCGCCCGACGTGACCTTGTCCTTAAGGCCACCGACGATCTCGACAGCCTCCTTCGCTTCGCTCTTTACGGTCTTTGCCGAGTTAAGCAGCATAAAGCCGCTTGCGCCAAGCGCAACGAGAAGCACCGCGACTACAGCGGCAATAATGGCGCCGGTGTGACGCTTTTTGCGCTCGCCCTTGCGATGACGATGACGGACCAGACCGTCAGAGGTCGAACTCGACGAAGCGTCGCTACCGTAGTTCAAGCCAAAATCGTAATAATCTTCCTTGGAACCCGAGCCCGCAAACTCGGCACCGCTATCATCCAGGCGGGCGAACGTGCCAGTCTCGGAGGCGCCGGTGTAAATCGTGCCAAGGTTACCCGTAAGCCCCGCGCCACCGGCAGAGGGAGTATTGTTGGCGGCCTTGCCGGCATTAACGTTGCCGGCGGCATTCGCGGCGTTGGCAGCACCCGCGTTGTTCGCGGGTACCGAAGGAGCCCCGATCGGCTGCGACGCGGAGGTTGCACCGCCCGCAAAGACATTCCCTCTTGCACGGCCGGTCTTTTTTGCCTTTTGAGACTGCTCGTACAGAGCGGTAAACATCGCCGTCTCGCCCGGGGACACGCGCTTACCGGAACCGCCCTGTCCAGCGCCGCCCGGCGTGCCGGCCTTACCAGCCCCGTTCGGACGCGGCGGAACTGCAGGACGGCCGCTATCGCTGCCCTTAAAGTGATTACCAGCCATAAAGAAATCCTCGCAATTGAGTCGCAATGAAAAAGTCCATAACGTTACTAGTTTATGGCATTTTGGGCATCGACAGCTAAACTCCAGACACGGACGTCAATTGGCGAAAATGCGGCACAACACCTTTTCTGTCTTGGCGGCGGCGCCAGCTACACCGTGAGGAACATCATCACGATGATCATGGCAAAGCCGATAAGGTCGGTCGGCAAAAACACCGTGCCCAGCATAACGGCGCTGGTGATAGTCGCCGAAACCGGCTCCACAGTTCCGATGAGGCTCGCGCGCACCGAGCCGATGTCCTTAACGCCCTGCATATAAAGCATGTAAGCAAAAAACGAGCCGATAACCACGAACACCGCGAGCGCCTCGATGCCGGCAGCGTCGAGCGCCGGCATATGCGCCCAGGGCCGCACGAAGACACATGAAACCACGCCCGCCGTGAGCATTGCCGAGCCCGTGACGATGGGGCTACCGTATTCGGGCAGGATCTTGGCGGGAATCACCGCCATACACGCGGCGCTGACCGCACACATAAGACCTGCTGCCAGGCCAAGCGGCGAGATATTCAGGCTGGTGGGGTCGCCGCCGGTGGCGATTAAAAAGGTTCCACCCAGAGCTAGGCCAATGCCGATGACTTCGCGAGTACGTGGCATGCGGCGATCGATCACGCAGGTGTAGCCCATGATGATAACGAGCTGCAGGCACTGGAGCACCGTCGCGGTTCCGGCGTTCGTCAGGCGCACGGCCGAAAGATAGCAAAACTGGTTGAACAGCAGGCCAAAGGCGGTAAAGAGCAGCAGCTGCTTGCGATCGGCGGGTGTGGTCCAGAGCTTAATCAGGCGCTCGCGGTCGCGCGTAACAACCACGGCCATAAAGAGTAGACCGGCGAGAATCTGACGTACGCTCATAAGCCACAAGGTGTCGACGTGGTAGGTATCGAACAGAAAGCTCGCGCTGGTGCCCGAGAAGCCCCAAAACGAACCGCCCACCAGCGTAGCCAAGACGCC
Organism: Coriobacteriaceae bacterium; assembly: GCA_036718335.1. GTDB lineage: Bacteria > Actinomycetota > Coriobacteriia > Coriobacteriales > Coriobacteriaceae > Collinsella. Next base: position 34,860 of record DAIMBN010000004.1, on the reverse strand, counting down.
CGTGATCATCTTGCGCGACGACGCATCGTTAAGGCGCTCGCGCCAGGCGCGGCGGGTGCTACGGCTGAGCTCGTCGGTGCCCTCGGGCACATCAATGTTCGATATATCGGTCATCGGCACCGAAGCCCCTGCGCCTTCGACCTGCTCGACACACTCTTTGCTCATTCCACTCCCCCGAAACAGCCTGGAAACAATTCGGCTTACCTTACCACGGCGAAGTCATCAGCTGGAGGCTTGTCCGCTTATCGGTAGGACAATTCCGCAGGCGTCTTTCCATAGCTCGATACCGCAATGGCCTTGCATTATACGACAGCCAAATCGCGGCAGCAGGCTCTTTTGAGATGGATACGCCAAAGCCCCCGAATTCCACAATGTAAGCGATTTTTAAAAATGTTCTTGCCACCGAGTTCAGGCTCCGTTATATTATCCCTTGCGCGCTTGCGCACCCTTGATCGGGCGTTTAGCTCAGGGGGAGAGCGCTTCCCTGACACGGAAGAGGTCAGAAGTTCAAATCTTCTAACGCCCACCAAATGTTCGCAGCTCAGAGGCTATGTCCTCTGGGCTGTTTTGTTTTATGTCGCCAAATCCGCTGGCAGCTCCAACCGCCCAAACAACCACCCCGCCCATGCGCAAAACCGCGTCAGCGACCCAAGCGCCTATCCCGGCTGACCCCGCAGTCAATCAAAACCGCCCCAATAGCCACCGAGGCCGAGACCAACGCGTCTCGAACCCATCTGAGCCGCAGCTTCTCGGCAAAACGCCACAACGTCCACACCCTGCGGTATCCTTGAGTCACTTGCACCTGCAGCACCAAGGAGCCGCCATGCGCACCGAGCTCGATGTCCCCTTTTCGCACAAAGAAGAAGCCAAGGCGCTGGGCGCCAAATGGGACCGGACCAAGAAGATCTGGTATGTACCCAGCGGCGTCAACCCCGAGCCCTTTGCCGAGTGGCTGCCCGGTGTTGACCGATCCGACCCCTCAGCGCCGTATATATATCTAGTACTGGGCAAGCGCGAGTGCTGGAAGTGTCACAAAGAGACCCCGGTCGCGGCCTTCGGCATTCCCTATCGAGCCGATAACGACGAGAGCATCGTAATCGCGCACGCGCCCAACGAAGCCGGGCACATTGCCATCGACACGGTCAACGCCAACGCACTCGCCATCGTGCCCGCTCTTGGCTGCGTGCCGGGCGAGATCCGTGACTACCTTTCTAAGCGCTGCGGCTACAAGCCCGTAGGCGCGCGAGCCTCCAAAGCCCCGTCGCTCGGCAACACGTGCACCAGTTGCGACGCGCTGCAAGGCAGCCGCTATCTGTTCGAGGAGCCCTCGTCCCCGTTTGCCCTCACTGCCATCAACAAGCTGCCGGCACTGGAGTTTATACGCGTCGAAGTTGCCGGCGTCTTTGGCGTCCCGGCCACGCGTACCGACTTTGACCAGGCGCTCTTTACCTGGGCACGCGACCATCACGCCGAGTTCCACAGGCAACTCGGTGAGGGGGTTTATTTGTAGAGGCAAAAGACACTCACAGCCAACTCCTCCGCATCACCTATCCCTCGTCGCCGGCGTCGTACACGATATCGAGGCCACAAACAGGGCATTTCTCCGGATACACCGGCATATGAACGCCCGTCCGTTTTCTCACTTCGTCGCTGAGTCTGTCGCGCGCATCGATGAACCGAATGTCGAGACACGGTATTTGCGAGCCGCAGCAAGGGCAGGTGACGACAAACGACCCGCAATCAACCTCTACGCTCGGAAACATATTGTTGTCTATAAGGGCACACGGCAGTTTTCCGTACTTCCCCATCGCAATATCGCCTCGCCAGCTCATACACGCTCCCCTCTCGCTATACAAATCAGGAAGAGCATGCACCGGCGGGTGGGCGCGATATTGCATCGCCACGCGATCCGATCAAACAACACGATTGTCAAAGAATGCCAAAGCCAAATACGCTAATACGGCAGAAGCCCCGCCTTTTCACGCTTCTTTTCCGAGCGATCGAACTCAATGCGATGGGCCTCAAGAAACACCGTATTGGGTCGCCACTGACGTTCATTCGGCTGCCTTAGCGTCGCACCCGCAAAGGAAACGTAGTCGGTCTTATCCAGCAGGTACGATCCGCACAGCCGATATTCGCCGCAAACAGGCTCAAACGAAATCAGGTGAGCATCAAATAGGGAATGAAGATCGCGCCGAAGCAGAATGCCGTTGCTGGCAACCTGCGATTTGGGTCCCGAGTAATTCTCGATATGTGCAGCCTCCAGAGCTTCGCTGACGCCGCAGTCCGACACCGCGCAACGGCCATCATAGGCGGCAACGAGCTGTTTGCGGAACCATTGCTGCCCCAATCGCTCGCGCCTTAACGCATAGCGGACCTTTTCGTCGTCGGTCGTACCCTGTCCGGTAAACTCAATATCGACGGGCATGTGCTTCAGATAACTCATGTCGGGTGCAAAACGAGGGTCCGGTCCGCCTTTATGAACAGGACCGTGCAGAACAAACCATCCGTTTTCGGGCTCGAACCGCTCAACAAACGCAAGGCCGAGCACCTTGTAGCCTACCTCGGTTGCAAATATGACTCCGACTGGAATGCCACATTCCATGCAGTTGAGCATTTTACGGTTGTAATTCTGGTCTCGAAAACCAACGGTACCCGGCGCTTGAACCGAGTACTTAATGACCCACGTACCATCGTCCAAATAGAGCGGAGGCACATCGGTGTAGAAGCTCTTTTTAGAGTTATGGACCGAAAGCGCAAAGATCTTATTGGGATCTTGCTTCACCCGATCCTGGCCCGGCCAGAAGATCCCTGAATCCCGCGTTACGGGAAAGAAGTCCGAGCCAATTCTCAAACGATACTGATACTGAGGGCTATCTTCCTTGGTGTGGTGCGGAAGGCTGGTCCAAACGCCGCCGCGCTGTTCCTCACCCAGAAACCACTCCCATGCCTCAACGTATTCGGAAGGCACGAGACTGCAGGCACGGTCATAGCTTGGTCCATCCATCAACGGAACAGCAAGGTCAATGTCGTTCATCGCCAGCACCTACAACCATACGAACGCGAGTCATGCCCCTCAATAATATGGCCGAGAGTCAATTATTACGAGATCTCATTCCGCGATCGGCACATCGTTGATGCTCTCGGTTTGCCGCTGGCGCGCTTGTACCCCGCTGCCCCACTCCCCTGTATACTGATGTAGCACGTGTTTCATCCGGGCTTGTTGGGCCGGTTCGTTCATGGGAGGTTCTTGTGGCTGTTTCGAATCCGCCTAAGGGAAGCGTTTCTTCTTCGTCCATCAGGCCGGTTACGCGCAAGGCCGTGCGTTGCCAGCGCGAGGTCGCCTGGCTTATCACGCAGGCAGCGGGCAGGCTTGTGGCGACCACTCAGGACGTCAATGCGCCTACACCGAGCTTTGTGTTAGCGGCGGCGCTGGATTTTGTGCGCCAATTGGAGCTTGCCGAACAGGATGCCAGCGGCCACCTCGACTACCAGAATGTTATGGCGCCCGACCTGCAAACGTTCTGCCACATGGCCAAGTTGCCCGCCGCGCCCAATGCGCTTTCGGACGCAGGCTACATGTTTACGCTTTCGGGCGCGGACCTTATCCGCGACATCTATGCATACTGCAGCGAGCTCGCCGAGCGCAGCGTCTTTGGCACGGCTGAAGTCAAACCGGGAAATGTCATCAAGCTGGTTCTTAGGCTGTTCTTGATAGACGGGTTCGGGGCCATGCCGGCGTAAGCCGAGTCTTTAGCATTACCATCGACTGGGCAACAACCGCTTTACCTTAATGGACGTCAATCGAGGGTCGATTATTGGGTCGCCTCGTCCACTAACGCATCTATCCCACGCGCTCCGACAGTCGATACTTGCGGTTGCGGCTCGTCGCCGGCGCCGTGGGCTCAAGCTCGCCTTGAGCAATGAGCGCGTTGACGCGCGACCTAACCTGGGAAATTGTGAGCCCTGTGTGCTCTGCCAGCTCGCGCGTCCCCAGCTCGCCGTAGTGTTTGAGTGCCGTCACAATTAAGCCCCCGCCATGATCGACCGGCTCGATCTTTGAACGGTAAAGTACGACCTTGAACCGATCGAATCCCGGGCAGAACAGGGGATCGGCCAGACCATGCGCGCGCATGGCATCGATCATCATCGGGATGCCCGAGCCATTGCCCTCAGCCGGCGAACCTGCGCCATCCGGCAGCGGGACAATCGACATGAGCTTCACAAGCGTCGCGTTACGGCATCGGGAGCTGCCGTCAAACAAGTTCTCGCGAGTCTTTCCCCCGTAAAGGCCGCCAGGATTCGTCACCTCGACACGATCGTCAAAGACGTCGACGGCGATCGATTGTCCACAGAACCGATCCCCGTATTCTCGATGGATTACGGCATTGGCGATTGCCTCGCGCAGAACCTCCTCGGGAATCTCAAGCGAGTCGACACGCGAGACGCCTTGGACGGTCGAGGTTCGCCGCAAATTCTTGGCGACGGCTGCGACGGCATCCGAGATCATCTCGCCCAACGTTCCCTCACAGATTGTGCGGTCCATGAACCTCAGCGACCCCGCCATGCCCTTCTGAGTTCCCGCATGGACAGCCACGTCAATGAAGAGCTTGGGATAGAACTGCTGAGGGTAAACGCCCGCGGCAAGGAGGCCGGCCTTGGTAACATTGCCCTGGAAGTCGAGGAAATTCAGACGCTCCAGCTTCGTTTTCTTGTCCGGCGCGCCGCGCATCGCACGAGGTGTCAGTGAGAAAGCACGCTCTATCGTGCGGTCGACCAGGGCCTCGTCAAGATCGCCTGCGACCGCGCCGGGCACTGCATCGCGATCACTGGGGCTCGTCCGCTCATACGATGACAAGGACAGGACCTCGGTCGACGAGAGCGGAACATCTTTATCATCGATGCGTTTGTAGCTGCCGCCTTGAGCACCCCGCTCTATGACATAACAAGGCTTGCTCGACGGGTCGAGCTCCTCAATCGTGATGACCAGAACCACGGTGCCCTGGAGCTCCACGCGTTCAATGGTGTATTTGGGCGGATTGGCCAGTTTTCCGCGCCCGCCGGCATCACCCATGCCCGCTACGAATTGGTTGAGCACCTTCTCGGTCTCAAAGTTCTCAACCGGGACAAAGCCCGCGCGCTCGCTCACGCCGAGCACGATAATTCCGCCAGCGGTATTCGCGAATGCGCTAACCGTTTCCCATACGTCGCGGGAAAGCGTCGTGGCGCTCTCCTTGACCTCGACGTTAAGATCGTCCGAGCCCATGCGCCTTAAAGACTCGAGCAGACCGGTCAGTTCGTTTTCGTTCATCTGCACGTCCTTTCGCTCGGTTCTGCGAAGAACGCCGCGAATAGATTTCCTTCGTCTCTCAGTTATCTCTCGTAATTATCTCTCATATTTCTGTTATCTCTCATATTAGAGATGAGTGAGAGATAAAAGATAAGATGTCTGCCATCTGTTTCATATAAACATGTTTTTGCTGGTAGAACAATCGGTATTGAGATAATACCATGATTGCTTGTCTCTTTGCAGTATTGTTATCTCTCATATTTATCTCTCATCTTTCTGTTATCTCTCGTATTAGAGACGAATGAGATATGAGAGATACGTGAGTAATGAACGAGCGTGGATTTTTGGACGGTCGGAAAGTCCCTCAAACAAAAAACGGGGCCGGCCTTACGCCGAGCCCCGTTTTCAAACGGTCAGTTAGTTATCCAACGCGCGAGCGTAGCAGTCAACATTACGCCGCCGCGAACACTCCCAAACCCGTTCCGATGATGCAGATCGCGAAGATGCCAATAATAATCCAAATGGTCTTGACACCCTTTTTATAGAGGGCAACGCAAGCGAACGTTGCCAGCAAGGGCAGCAGACCGGGGAAGATCGAATCGAACAGATCCTGCAGGACAATCTCCGAACCACCCACATCAAAGGTCAAAGCTGTGGACAGCGAGACCTGTGCCGCAATCATCGCGCCAATGACGGTCATTCCGAGAACACCGGCAGCATGCGTCATGCGAGACATAAGGTTGTTCTCTTCGGACTGCTGCAGGAACTTGGTTCCCAGGTCGTATCCCAGATGGGCGGCGACGATACGCGTTGCAAAGTTAATAACGGAGTAGAGAAGGAAGACGGAGACGGGAAGGGCGAGCGCGACGGCAGTTGCCGTGCCCGTACCCGTAATGACGGCAAACGCGCAGCCAAGCACGCCGAAGGCATAGACCTCAGGAGGAACCTCCGCGCCGACCATGATGGCGCCCATGAACATGGACTCCAAAGCAGCGCCGACGATAACTCCCTGCTGGACATCGCCAAGGATCAAGCCGACAAACAGGCTCGTAAACAGCGGACGACCAAGCATCGTAATGCCAAATGCTTGCTCGTCCATAGACGCCATCATGCGACCAGCGCAACTAGGAGGTACTGGGCAACTATTCTGATTAACCCCAGAAATAAGCCTGCAGGCGAGACGTTCAGAACAGCTCGCCTGCAGGCAACAGCAGCAATTTGAAAGGATTAGTAGTTCATCTGGTGATAGTAGCGACGCGTGGTGAGCGGGTGGTTGCGGACGTGCTCGAGATGGCAGCTCAGGCGCTCGGTGATGGTGTAGGTGACCATCGGGGAGACGATCTTGCGGAACTCGGGGTCGCTGAACGGCAGCTCGACCTCGGCGGTGTCGAACTTGTTCACGCGGACATGGACGCCCTTCTCGTCGGCGAGCATGTGGGTGAAGTTGTCCACGCGGTCCATGAGCTTGCGGGTGTCGTCCTCGCCGTAGAGCATGATGAGGCTCGTGCCCTCCTCGCACAGCTCGATGGTGCCGTGGAAGAACTCGGCGGCGTGGATGGACTTGGTCTTGATCCACTGCATCTCCTCGAGGATGCACATGGCGTAGTCGTAGGCCTCGCCCCAGAGCATGCCGGAGCCGATCACCATGTGGTAGTCGGTGTCCTTGAAGTCCTCGGCCATGGCGGCGCAGCGCTCGTCCTGGGCGTCCTTGGCCTTGATGAGGTACGGGGCGATGTTGCCGAACTCCTCCATGAAGGTGTCGTACTTGGGGAAGGCGCCGGCGTTCTTGAGGAAGCGGGCGACCAGCGTGATCTGGTAGGTGTAGATGGCCTCGCACAGGACGTCGTCCTCGGCGAAGCTGAAGAACTTGTAGTCGGCGTACTCGGTGGCCGGGGTGTTGTCGTTGGAGACGTACATCAGCGTGCGGGCGCCCTGCTCCTGGCAGAACTTGGCGGCCTCGATGATCTCGGGGGTGGTGCCGGTGCGGGTGGAGAAGACGCAGACCGAGTCCTTGTTGAAGGCCTTGGGCGGGCACGCGAGGAACTCAGCGGCGATCTCGCAGTGGACGTCGACGTCGGCCGTGGTGGTCTCGACCCAGTACTTCATCGGGAGCGTGTGGGCCCAGGTGCCGCCGCAGCCGATGAAGAAGATGTTGGAATAGCCCTGCTCGCAGACCTTGTCCACGGCAGCCTCAATCTGAGGACGGAGAGCGAGGGCATCGCTCACAACCTTCTCGTAACGAGGCTCATCGAAATTGAACATATCTAATATCCCTTCGTTTAATAGAGTGAAATTCGTTTCAATTGACAACTTGTCATTTCACTACGTATTAATACTTAATGACCTAAAAAAATACCTTTCTAGGAAATGGAAGCTTGGCCGTCTTTCATCTCGGCGAGTTTATGCTCGAATCCAAAGCCGCCGGGTTTAAGGCAATTCTTAGCTGAATAGTCAGCAGCGAATTCCATTGCATCCCGAATGATCTCCACATCGAGCGGTTGCTTTTTACTCCAGCCATGCGAGAGACAGCTCACAACAAACGCAGTGATATACGAATCTCCCGCGCCCATGGTGTCAAGCGCATCTACGGGTTTTATATTTCCCTGGTACCATCGGGAACCGTCAAAGAACACAGGCCCTGCAGATCCCCGTGTAGCAATCGTGTAGCGACAACCATGCTCTATGGCCCTCTTCAATAGAACTTGAATCTGTTGATCGCTCTCGCCGGAACAGGAAAACAGACCAAGGGTTGTAGCAGGGCAAACAAGATCGAAATATGCGTCGGTTCGATACTTATCTTTAACGGAAAAGTCGTAAATCACCACAGCGGGAAGATCTTGAACTAGGTGCACATCATCCTGCAGCTTTGCATTGACGCTGGTAAAAACCGCATCGAATCCCTGAAGAAACTTGACATCAGAATCGTTGATATGGGTTTTGTGCGCCCAGCAAGCCCCCGTATCGTAACCAACTTCGACACGTTCACCGTTGTAAACATTTACATCGCAAGTCTTGGTTGTTGCTTTTTCAGGCATGCATGATTGCGAAAGGTCAACGTTCAGCGAAGAAAGGGCATCGGTGATTATTCGCCCTCCCAGGTCGTTGCCGATCTCCCCAATATACGCAGCCTGTGCGCCAAGCATGCTTGCATGGGCAGCGACGTTTACGGCATTGCCACCAGGATACATAACGCCTTTGTTGAGATAGCGATCAATAACGTTGTCACCAATTGCTGCGATTTTCACCTCAACGCCTCCCATCACGTACGGTCTTTATTAGTACTCGACCTTGCGGTAATAACGGCGGATGTCGAGCGAATGGTCACGAATTTCCTCGAAATTCTTGCTCACACGCGAGAGAATGGCATTGAGCACCACCGGAGAAAGCATCCAGCGGAATTCATCACTGATACCCGGCAACTCATAATCATGTGTATCGAATACGGTGAAATCATCCGCATATTGCTTACAGAAGCGTGCAACGCGCTCATCAAGAGGCCTAGTCTGCGCCTCCGTCATTGCGAGCGCGACACAAACGCCCGGCTCAACAAGTTCGATAGTGCCATGGAAGAACTCAGGCGATGTAACGGATTTGGTGCGCAGCCATTGGGACTCCTCGAGCACACACATGGCAAAAGAATACGTGGGGCCCCACAGATTGCCAGAACCAATCCAAATCTGATACGGATCGTCCTTGTGCTTCAGAGCATATGCGCGAGCCATCTCGTCAGCGTTCTTGCCGACGGAAACGAGAGCAGCGGGGAGATTCACAAGCTCATCAGCGAAGCGATCGTAGTCATCGAAAAAGCCCCTGTTCTTGAGAATCTTTCCAATCAGAAGGTACAGCACGAGTTCCATAGGACGGCCCTGCTTATAGATCACTCCATAATCGGAAAGTTCACCAAGCGGTGAACCGTCCACGCCAAGCGTAGAGACAATGGTGCAGCCTGCGTCTTTTGCCGCCTTTGCCGCCGCGACCGTCTCTTTGGTGTCGCCCGACTTAGACGCCATGAACGCCAAGGTCCCCTTACCGATGCGCCGATTGCCAACCGTGAGGAAATCTGCCGAAACTTGGGACTGGACGGGAATATCGGACATAACAGAAACCATATAGTCAAACGGCTGCATCATCGCAAGCGAGCCACCTGACGAGGTGAAGAAAATCGAATCGAAACCCTTTTCGCAAATTTCGTCAGCAATGCGTTCAATTTCGGCACGTTGATTGTAGATATAAGCACCGTTATCGAGAATTGCCTGTTCATCAAATGAAACCATGAGATATGCCTTTCTAATTCAATTGGGCCAGACGGCGAAATCAACCATTTAGATTGCAAACACTCCGAAGAAGGAGCCAACGATACCAACCGCCATGAGAATAACGAGAATCCAAGCAATCTTGACCTTGTGCTGGACGAGTTCGTAAACTCCAAGTGTCACAAGCAGCGGCAGCAGGCTCGGCATGATACCGTCGATGATGCTTTGGATAGTCTGCGCACTGTCGCCGGTACCGAGAGAACCAGCCACGCTGACCGATACAAGGTTGGGCACCATAGCGCCGATAACCATAAGACCGAGAATTGCAGCCCCCATAGTGAGCTTTGGCATAAGACCAGATTTCTCGATCTTGCTCAAGAAACTGGTTCCGAATCCATAGCCCCATTTAAGGCAGAACCAACGAATCAGATAATGCGGAACATTGAATACGACAAGGAAGAGAAGCGGGCCGAGAATGTTACCCTGCATAGCAAGCGACACACCCAAGCCAGTGGCGATGACACGCAACGTTCCCCAGAACAGAGAGTCACCGATGCCGGCCAGCGGACTCATAAGAGCGGCCTTTACGCTGTTGATGGAGGATTCGTCAAAATCCTCTTCGTTAGCGTTTGCCTCTTCCATCGCTGCCGAAATGCCCAGAATTAATGTTGAGACATAAGGAGTGGTGTTGAAGAACTCCATGTGACGCTTAGCAGCAGCAGCCTGGTCATCCTTATTCTTATACACGCGACGAATGATGGGAAGCATAGAGAAGCAGTATCCCATGTGCTGCTGGCGCTCGTAGTTCCAGGAGTACTCCATCGTAAGCGAACGGAAAAATACCGATTTTAGATCACGCTTTGTAATCTTGTTGGAACTGGTGTCATTAGAAGTCGTCATCGTCGAAGCTCCCTTCCGAACTAAGCTGTGGCGTCTGAGCAATGAAGTTTGGCTGGACCACCACGAGGATTACTGCGAGGCAAAGCCCAATGATGGCAATACCAAGGATTGGAATGCTCATGTAGGCACAGAGCGCAAACCCGAGCACGAAGAAAATAGCAGTCTGCTTGTTGACAATCATTGAAGCGAGCAGTGCAATGCCGAGCGCAGGGATGAATCCACCCGCAATAACCAGGCCGTTACTTACAAACTCGGGAATTGCGTTAAGCACCGCGTTCATAACCGGCGTTCCGAGATAGAAAGCAAGGGAGCACACGAAAAAGCGAGGAAGCGATTTGACGATGAATCCACCAAGCAGATGCATCCGCTCCATACCTTTGAGGTCGCCCTTTGCCACACAGTCGTCCGCTTTATGGACGAAAAACGGCATCACGATCAGCGTAAGCGCGTTATCGATGATGAGATAAAGCGACGCAATCGGAAAAGCGAGCGTCAGCGCAACTTCAGCGCCTTGACCCGTCGAAATTGCAAAGGCAGTGCCCAAAATACCACCGGTGATAACGTCAGGCGGAACGGCCGCCCCGATGGTAACCGATCCAATGAACACCATTTCAAGCGTGGCGCCGACAATAATGCCCGTCTGCAAATCACCCATCACAAGACCGATGAGGACGCCCGTGACAATCGGGCGAGAAGCAAGGCAAGTGCCAAGTGCCCACTCAAATGTCACGCACATTGCAACGAGGCCGATAAGGATCGCTTGAGTCAACATGAGAGATCCCCTTTCTATTGTATGTGCTTAAATCAAAATCTTCTCGTCTCTAGGTACCTGCCTGATCTCCACCTCGATTCCGGCATCACTGAGCTCATGTAGAAGCTCCACGTCGCGATCGGTAGCGAAAACCGTTGAAGATAGGCGTACATCTGCACCCTCACGCGGCTTCGTTCCTCCAATGTTGATATGCTTGATTTCGCTGTAGCCCTTCGCCAAGCGGTAAGCATCTTCGATGCTTTCAACGACAATGAACAAACGGTACTTATCGGTCACACCGCTCCTAAGAGCCTCGATAGAATCATCGACCGATTTGATAACCAATTTGACGCCTGCCGGACGTGCCAGCTTAAGCGTCGTCTTGCGCACGTCATCTTTCACAACCGCATCGCAGGCAATCAAAATGCAATTGGTGTCAAGCTCTTGCGTCCAAGTCATGGCAACCTGACCATGAAGCAAGCGATGGTCAACTCTCAGCAGCTTAATCATCTTTGTTCCTTTCTCAAAAATCCTCGTCTTCTTCTACCGAATTTGGCAGCGAACATAGGCATGTGCCCTTTTGGCGGACACTTGAAACCAATGCAGCGAGCTCGGCGTCATCAAGTGTGCTCAATTTCGAAAACACTTCGAGCACTAGTGGTAGCGACATGCCGGCAATGAGCCTTAGAGAATCGTCACCCAACCTTTCCATAAAAGCGTTATTCACTGACCCACCATAGACATCAGTGATGACAATCCACTGGTCTGCTGGGTCGCGAGAACGGTCCCAAAAATCTATCAACTCGTTTACATCCATCGTGTCCTCATCGACATATGCGCATAGCACCTTAACGCGAGGATCTTCACCGCAAAATAGCTGGAGCGTTTCACGCATCGCTCTAGCAAGTGGCCCATGGCTGGCCAAGAGCAACTTCCTCATTTATCTCCCAATCTCAGTCAATCATCTGTTAATAGAACGTTATATTTTGTATTGTTATCTACAGTATCCTCGAAACTTTCGCTTTGTCAAGACAGATCAATCAAGCTTCCTAAGCGGTAATAATTCGCCCGTAAACGGCAAAAAAACGCCCCTTTGTCGGGGCGTTTTCAATCTCTTGTTATTCGGTTAAGAAAGATCCGGGGTTTGGCTTTCGCTAGAGATAAAACTTTAAGCGCTCAGTGCAGTACACCTGCCGCGAAATAAACAATGGCACTCCCTGCGCGCTGCAACGCTTATCTACAAATAATAAAAGGGCAGATCCCGGCTTTACATTCAAATGTTCTGCCTCGTAAGCACTTGCAAAGCACACCTGCAACGTTCGCTCGTTATTGCCAAGTTCGATATGGCGTCTTCCCAGCACCTCAAGTAGAGAACCCGATAAATCTTCATGTTCCAAAAAGGCAAGAGAAGGAGTGTAGCTATTGGTTTCCAACATCGTTGGAACGCCATCGACTAAGCGCAAACGTCTAGTCTGAAGAATATTCTCGTCCTCCTGGACCTGAAGAAAACGCACGTCGCGCAACGTAGGATAAATCCAAGCTACTTCGAGCACTACGGTAGAAGGCTTTTTATTTTCTTGAATGCAGGAATGGGTGAAGCTTTCCTGGTCATCGGCTGCATAGGCATTGCGCGTCGTGGTAACAAAAGTACCTTTCCCTCGCGTGCGCTCAACGATATCGGCATCCTCTAGTTCCTTGATTGCCGATCGAACAGTAATACGACTAACGCCATATTCCTCCATAAGCTCCGTCTCAGTAGGAAGCTTATCCCCTTCGCTATATACGCCACTTTCTATTCGACTCACAAGATCGTGAACGATCTGCTTATACAATGGAACAGCGCTCTCCACTTTAACCATTATTCAACCTATTGCTTTCTACACTCAACGGCTTCAAGTCCCCGCCAATTGATGCCGAGTTGATTAGCCTTAATCGAAAAGAAGTATTTGAAATAATCACCCAACATCACCTGCTTAGTAAAGTGCACCGGCTTACCAGTGCTCATATAAACGGTCTCACTCAATATAAACATCGCAGCTTCTCCTGCGATATTAAGGATGCGCTTCTCCTCATCCGTAGCAAGCCCTGCTTCAAGCACAATAGACGGGAAACAATTATCCTCTAGTCGCAGCCCCGTCTCTCTCTCAATCGTTTCATAAAGTGATGCGTTATCCATATCGACACCCAGTAAAAACCCGAAGTTCTTTACTGGAAGATAAATATGTTCAATCATTGCATTTATGTGGTTAATTGACCTCACACGTTTGAGGTAAACCGCAGATTCATTCTCTTCCATTCGCAAATGACGACGGACGGCAACGGGCGGCTCGACCTCCTGAAGAGCGAGAACACGAGACGAGGTTTCGATATTATTTTCATGGCAAAAATAAGTGAAACCCTTAAACGTGCTCAAGCTCGAGACGATTTTAGGCTGCCGGATAAATGTGCCTTTGCCATGACGCGTATCAAGCACGTCGTCATCCACAAGAGTTTGAATTGCCTTCCGTATCGTCGCGCGGCTAACCTCGTATTCTTCGCAAAAACCATTTTCGCTAGGCAACACGCCACTTTCGGAAAACTCGCCCATCTCAATACGGCGGCGCAAATCATCAGCTACTTGTACATATAGCGGCACAGCACTAGTCGGGTTAATCATAACGTTCTCCGTACAACATTCTATGAAACTTCTATACGTTATAAGATAACTTATTACGTATTATTTTGAAAGAAATAGACGGTTCAATCTTATTTTTGAACCGTCTACAATATCAAACACTCCATATGAAGGTGTCGAATGCCACTTGTGGCGCAAACAAGAGGGGCATTTGGCAAAAATGCCCCATTTCGCCTTGAAGTCGCTACCGTGAAATGCCAACGAGCCACATGGTCGAGTCCAAGCAAATACGACCTCAAGCGGCCAGCTACGGCATGGCCCTCTAGAACGAGACTGCGACATTTGTTTGCATTGTTTTACGAACGCAACATAACGAATTATTTCCGAGCATAGTAACGGCCGCTGAAAGCTGCTTTAGTAGTTCATCTGGTGATAGTAGCGACGCGTGGTGAGCGGGTGGTTGCGGACGTGCTCGAGATGGCAGCTCAGGCGCTCGGTGATGGTGTAGGTGACCATCGGGGAGACGATCTTGCGGAACTCGGGGTCGCTGAACGGCAGCTCGACCTCGGCGGTGTCGAACTTGTTCACGCGGACATGGACGCCCTTCTCGTCGGCGAGCATGTGGGTGAAGTTGTCCACGCGGTCCATGAGCTTGCGGGTGTCGTCCTCGCCGTAGAGCATGATGAGGCTCGTGCCCTCCTCGCACAGCTCGATGGTGCCGTGGAAGAACTCGGCGGCGTGGATGGACTTGGTCTTGATCCACTGCATCTCCTCGAGGATGCACATGGCGTAGTCGTAGGCCTCGCCCCAGAGCATGCCGGAGCCGATCACCATGTGGTAGTCGGTGTCCTTGAAGTCCTCGGCCATGGCGGCGCAGCGCTCGTCCTGGGCGTCCTTGGCCTTGATGAGGTACGGGGCGATGTTGCCGAACTCCTCCATGAAGGTGTCGTACTTGGGGAAGGCGCCGGCGTTCTTGAGGAAGCGGGCGACCAGCGTGATCTGGTAGGTGTAGATGGCCTCGCACAGGACGTCGTCCTCGGCGAAGCTGAAGAACTTGTAGTCGGCGTACTCGGTGGCCGGGGTGTTGTCGTTGGAGACGTACATCAGCGTGCGGGCGCCCTGCTCCTGGCAGAACTTGGCGGCCTCGATGATCTCGGGGGTGGTGCCGGTGCGGGTGGAGAAGACGCAGACCGAGTCCTTGTTGAAGGCCTTGGGCGGGCACGCGAGGAACTCAGCGGCGATCTCGCAGTGGACGTCGACGTCGGCCGTGGTGGTCTCGACCCAGTACTTCATCGGGAGCGTGTGGGCCCAGGTGCCGCCGCAGCCGATGAAGAAGATGTTGGAATAGCCCTGCTCGCAGACCTTGTCCACGGCAGCCTCAATCTGAGGACGGAGAGCGAGGGCATCGCTCACAACCTTCTCGTAACGAGGCTCATCGAAATTGAACATCCCTTACTCCTAACTCACTTAGATGAACCCTTCATTCATCCCATAACGTTATAATACTTTATATAACTAACTATGCAAGTACTATTTTGGTCCCGTTCTTTCATCAAGCCCCTTAAAACAACAATCGGCGTTGTTGGACACAGCGTGCAAGTTCATTGAACGATTCAATATGCATCGTCTCTAGTTAAATGACGTCCTATGCAAATACCTTTAATCCGCTTGGGGCCGACGAATCTTTTGACTGTCCGCAGAAGCTTTCCCGGAATTCCCTATGGATAGACGCGCCGGTAATCGCTTCGTTATCTGGCTTATTGCGCATTGCCGGGGCGTCTGGGAGAAAGCACAATCTACCGCGTGGTCAACTAGCGTTTCATCGGAATCGACCGCATCCGCGCCAAATACTAAATCGCAATCGTTGAAACTCGTCCGATCATATGGCGGCAATTTCTCGCCTTAAAAATAAGCACGAAATAAGGGGGCAGCTGTTTGCAACTTGCTTTATTCGTAAGTGTTTTTACTGAAAAAACAATCACCGACCAAACAGCACTATTAATTGTTTGGCTCTTTGCTGTACAGCCATCTTTCGTATACGTCTCTCGTCTATCTCTCATCTCACGGTTGGAGACGAAAGGTGTGCGGGAGTGGATAATTGGACGGCATTTGGACCTGCGACGGATTATTTCATCCGAAAATCCACGCTCATTCGGCGGGCACGCGGGGCCTATGCCCAATCCGCTGGCATCGTCTTCAGTTCGCCGCAGAGCCGCGGTCCCATATGGGTATACTCTCGAGGATTCGACTCGATTCGCCCCCGCTGGGGCGTCAAAGGAGACTGCATATGCCCACCACCTCAACCAACCCGCGCGCCGCTGCCGCCGCACTGCTGGTGCCCGGCACCACCTGCCACGGCTTTGCCGTCGAGCGCTGCGAGACCGTGCCCGAGCTCGACTCGGACGCCTACGTGCTGCGCCACACCGCTTCGGGCGCTCGCCTGCTGTACCTGGCGTGCGACGACGAAAACAAGGCCTTTGCCATTGGCTTTAAGACGCCGCCGGCCGATTCCACCGGCGTGTTCCATATTCTTGAGCACTCGGTGCTGTGCGGATCGACCAAGTTCCCCGTCAAGGAGCCGTTTGTCGACCTGATCAAGAGCTCCATGCAGACGTTCCTCAACGCCATGACCTACCCCGACAAGACCATCTATCCCGTTGCCACCACCAACGAGCAGGACCTGTACAACCTGATGGACGTGTACCTGGACGCGGTGTTCAACCCGGCCATCTATACCAAGCCCACCATTTTTGAGCAAGAGGGCTGGCACTACGAGCTGGACCTGCCGGAGGGCGCCGAGGGCGACGGCAGCGCCGCCAGCCTGCGCGAGGGCACGCTGCGCTATAACGGCGTGGTGTTCAACGAAATGAAGGGCGCGCTGTCCGACCCCATGAGCGTGCTGGACGACGCCGTCAACGCCGCGCTCTATCCCGACACCGCCTATGCGCACGAGAGCGGCGGCGACCCGCGCGCGATTCCCGCGCTCACCTACGAGCAGTTCCTGGACACGCACGCGCGCCACTACAATCCTTCCAACTCCTACATCACGCTCTACGGCGACCTGGACGTGGACCGCGCGCTGGCCTTTTTGGACGAGCGCTATCTGTCGCAGCCGAGCGCCGCGAGCCGCCGCATGGACGCAGCCGTTGCCGCCGGCGAGGACCCGTCCACGCTGGCACCCAATCCGCTGGGCGTGCAGGCGCCCGTGACCTGCGAGTATAAGCGCGTCGAGATGGCCACCACGCCCGAGAACGCCCTGGTGGGCCTGGGCCTTGTGCTGGGCAGCGCGCTCGACCGCAAGCGCACGATCGCGGCGGATATCCTGTTCGAGGCGCTACTAGGCTCCAACGAAGCGCCGGTTAAGAAGGCCATTCTGGCCGCCGGCCTGGGCGGCAACGTGGTGAGCTACACCGCGGCCGAGAGCCTGCAGCCCTACGAGCTCATCATGCTGCAAAACGCTCAGCCCGGCGTGGCGCGCGAGCTGCGTCGCGTGTTCCAGGACGCCTGCCGCGACCTGTGCGAGCACGGCGTTCCGCGCGAGCGCCTGGAAGCCATCATCAGCAGCAACGAATACGATCTGCGCCAGCGCGACTACGGTATCGCCGATGGCGTGGCCATTGCGTGCGACGCGCTGAGCACCTGGCTCTACGATGACGACGCCGCGACGTTGGCGCTCAAGTACGGCCCGGTGTACGAGGAGCTGCGTAGCGAGCTGGACGGCAGCTATTTTGAGGACCTGCTGCGCGAGCTGGTGCTGCAGAACGATCACATGGCACTGGTCGAGCTGGTGCCGGTGGACGCCGCCGAGGGTTCGGAGGGTGCCGAGGCCGCCGAGCTAGCAGCCAAGCGCGATGCCATGACCGATGCCGAGCTGGCCGACGTGGTCGAGCGCACGGCCGCGCTGCGTGCCGCGCAGGAGGCCGAAGACACGCCCGAGGCCAAGGCCACGCTGCCGCGCCTGCGCGTGTCCGACATTGGCGAGGCGCACCCCGAGCAGCCGCTGATCGTGGACACGACCGCACCCATCCCCTGCCTGCGCCACGGCATCCCCACCAACCGTCTGGCCTACGCCATGCAGTATTTCGACCTGAGCTGCGTCGCGTTTGAGGACCTGCCCTATGTGACACTGCTCTGCCGCCTGCTCAAGCAGCTGCCCACGCGCGAGCACTCGGCCGAGGAACTCGACAACTTGCTCGCCGGCAAGCTCGGCTTTTTGAGCTTTACGACCGAAGTCATGACCCAGCCCGACGTGGACGGCGTGCGCCCCTATCTGCTGGTGAGCGCCGGCGCCCTGTCCGAGAAAATCGATGCGCTGGCGAGTCTGCCGCGCGAGGTATGGTCGAGCACGCTTTTGGCAGATGCCGACGCCGACCGCGTGCGCGACGTGCTCACGCAGATTCGCATTGGGCTTGAACAGGGCTTTATCAACAACGGCCACTCGACGGCGCTCGGTCGCGCGATGAGCTACAGCTCGCCTTCGGCCGTAGTGCGTGAGCAGCTCTCGGGCGTAGACTTCTACCTGTTCCTGCGCGATCTGCTCGACCACTTTGACGAGCGCGTGGACGGGCTGCGTACCAAGCTTGCCGAGCTGGCGGAGCGCATCTTTGTGGCCGATGGCTGCATGGCGAGCTTTACCGGCAGCGACGAGGACTTTGACGCGTACTGGGATGCCGCGGGCGATCTGGGGCTGGGCGCTGGCGACGGCGCCGATGCCGGCCGCGACGCGCTCGTGGTGCCGACGCCGCGCGACCGCCACGAGGCTTTTATCATCCCCAGCGACATCTGCTTTGCGGCGAGCGCGTGTGACCCGCGTCGCCTGGGCATCGACGTGACGGGCGCTTGGGCGGTTGCCGCCAACGCGCTCTCCTACGACTATCTGTGGAACGAAATCCGCGTTAAGGGCGGCGCGTACGGCTGCGGATTCCGTGCGGCAGGCGAGCGTCAGACGGCGTTCTACACCTACCGCGACCCGACAATCGACCCCTCGATTGAGCGTGTGGCGCGCGCAGGCGAATGGCTCGGCAGCTTTGAGCCCGACGAAGCCGCCTTTGAGGGCTTTATCGTGAGCTGCGTGAGCGGTATGGACGCACCGGTGAAGCCGTACGCGCTCACCAAGCGCCGCAACACGACCTACCTGGCCGGGCTCGATCCGCACGCACGCGAGGAGCGCCGCGCCCAGATGCTCGCCGCCACGCCCGGTGAGCTGCGCTCGCTCGGCACCGACGTGACGCGCATCGCAGCCGAGTCGCCCACCTGCGTCTTTGGCGGCCGAGACGTCATCGCCAAGAGCAACGCCGGCTTTAACGTCATCGACCTGCTGGGCTAGCCACAGCAAGCAAAACCACCACAAAGGGGACAGGCACCTTTGTGGCGGCTTCGACGTTTGCCCAGATAAAACCTGCCATAATAAACCTGTCCCTTTTTGGTAGGTTTGGGAGAGAGGGCCGGGATGGACAAGGCTGAGTTGCGGCGGGCGGTGATTGCTCGGCGCGATGCTCTTGATTTGGACTTGCAGGCGGCGAAGTCTGCTGATATCTGTGCGCGGCTGGTTGAGCTGCTGGGCCGCTTGGATGCCGCGGCGCCGCACACCGTTGCCGTCTATGCCGCGATGGGTTCCGAGGCAGACCCTGCCGCGTTTGCCGTTGCGGCCGCCGCGCGCGGCTGGCGCGTGGC
>DAIMBN010000004.1:0-15369 GCA_036718335.1 Coriobacteriaceae bacterium | reverse complement strand
TGGCCTATCCGTGCATGCTCTCGGCAATTGATGCCGCAGCTTGTGGCCAGCGCATGTGCATGCGAGCAGTTGCCGCCGACGATGCGTCCGCGGCTCCGTTTATCGCCCACCCCGCGCGGGCCTTCGCGGCCACGGACATCGACAGCGACCGCTTCCCCATCGTGCCTGCCGAAGCACTCGACATGACTGTCGTGCCGCTCGTGGCCTTCGATCAAACCGGCACGCGCCTGGGCTACGGCGGCGGTTGCTACGACCGCTACCTGCCCATGCTCTCACCCGCATGCCAAATCATCGGCATCGCCTTTGACGAACAACGCATCAACCACGTCCCCACCGATGCCCACGACCTGCCGCTGCCCAACATCATCAGCGCCTAATCGCTGCCACATCAGCCACGGCTACAGCAGTACCATCGCAGCCTAGTGCTCCTCGCCGGCGCGGGCCAGGTCGTAGGGCGTGGTCTGGTAAACGTAGTAGTTGAGCCAGTTGGTGTAGAACAGCTGAGCCTGGCTGCGCCAGACGTTGCGCGGCTCGGCAGTGGGGTCGTCGTTCGGGAAGTAATGCGCCGGCACCTGAGGGTTGAGCCCGCGCTTCACGTCGCGCTCGTACTCCAGGCGCAACGTGTCGGTATCGTACTCGGGGTGGCCAAAGACAAAGAAGCGACGGCTGTCGGTCGACTTGACGATGTACAGGCCCACCTCGTCGGACACGGCCACGACCTCAAGCTGCGGCTCGGCCTCCACGTCCTCGCGGCGCACATCGGTGTTGCGCGAATGCACGGCATAGAAACGGTCGTCAAAGCCGCGGACCAGCGGACTTTGCGGCTTCACCAGATAATGCTCGAACACGCCGCTCGCCTTTGCCGGCAGGTCGTACTTCTGGATACCGTAATGATGGTACAGACCGGCCTGCGCGCCCCAACAAATGTGCAGCGTGGAGTGCACGTGCGTGGTGGACCAATCCATGATCTGGCAGAGTTCGGACCAGTAGTCGACCTCCTCGAACGGCATCTGCTCCACCGGCGCGCCCGTGATGATCAGACCGTCGTAGTGGATGTCGCGGATGTCGTCGAACGTGCGGTAGAACGTCTCCAGGTGACCGGCGCTCACGTGCGTGGCCTCGTGCGTCTTGGTGCGCAGCAGGTCCACCTCCACCTGCAGCGGCGTGTTGGAGAGCTTGCGCATGATCTGCGTCTCGGTGGCGATTTTGGTGGGCATGAGGTTGAGGATGAGCACGCGCAGCGGACGGATGTCCTGGTGCAGCGCGCGGTACTCGGTCATGACAAAGATGTTCTCGCTCTCGAGCTGCGCGGCGGCAGGGAGGGCGTCGGGGATGCGAATGGGCATGGATGCTCCTTACGAATCAGTTGCAGCTATGGTACAACGAGCGGCCCCATCCGCGCGAGCACATCGCTCAGCGATGCCGTCAGCGGTCCAAATCACTCCAAAAGTAGAGATTAAGGCATGTCCCAAAAATCTACGGCGCTTTAGCCTAGCAAAGTAGCAGCAGGACGCTACAATGGTTCGACGCGAAAAACTCGGCCGAAAGGATACATATATGTACCAGACGCGTAAGATCGGTGTGGTCGGCCAGGGCCACGTAGGAGCACATGTCGCCAACAGCCTGCTTATGCAGGGCATTGCCGATGAGCTGTACCTGTGCGATATCAACGAGGCCAAGGTGACGTCCGAGGTCCAGGACCTGCGCGACTCCCTTTCGTTTGTCCCGTACAACACCAAGATCGTCAACTGCTACGACCACTACGAGGAGCTGGCCTGCTGTGACGTCATCGTCAACGCTGCCGGTAAGGTCGCGCTGGCAGCCGGCAACCGCGACGGCGAGCTGTTCTTTACCACCGACGCCGCCCGCACCTTTGCCAAGCGCATCGTCGACGCCGGCTTCGACGGCATCTTCGTGAGCATCTCCAACCCCTGCGACGTCGTTTGCACCGAGCTGTGGCACCTGACCGGCTACGATCCCAAGAAGATCATCGGCTCGGGCTGCGGCCTGGACTCCGCCCGCCTGCGCACCGAGATCTCCAAGAAGGTCGGCGTGAGCCCCAAGTCCATCGACGCCTACATGATCGGCGAGCACGGCTTTAGCCAGCTTGCCGCCTTTAAGGCCGCAACCATCGCCGGCAAGAGCCTCAACGAACTTCAGGCCGAGAACCCCGACAAGTACGCCTTCGACCACATGGAGGTCGAGGAGCTTGCACGCAAGGGCGGCTATGTGACCTACCAGGGCAAGCAGTGCACCGAGTACGCCGTTGCCAACTCCGCCGCGCGCGTCTGCGCCGCCGTGCTGCACAACGAGCACGCCGTGCTTTCGGCCTCTACGCTTATGACCGGCCAGTATGGCGAGGAGGGTATCTTTACCTCCCTGCCGTGCGTGATCGGTGCCGAGGGCGTCGAGGAGGTCTACACACTCGACCTTTCCGAGCACGAACTCGAGGGCTTCCACAAGAGCTGCCAGCACATTCGCGACAACATCGCCCAACTCGACTGGTGGGATGCCGAGGCCTACGACGCCAAGTAAGCCGCTGGCTGCCGCAACCTTGCGAATCTATGCGAGATACTAAGCGGGCCGCACCGGAAACCCACCGGCGCGGCCCGCTTTTTACGCACGCTGTTCACTTGCAAATCGAAGGTGAATACTTTTCCCGGTACCTAGTACTGCTCGATGCCCATGTAGCGACGAACCTCGGGACTGTGGTCGAAGACCTTGCCGCGCGCGGCGCGCAGCTCGCAGCTCATGTTGTAGAAGAAGATCGGCTCCAGGAACGAACGCACGTTGGCAGGCACCTCGCCCACGCCGTACTCAAGCGCGTCGAGCACCATGATCGTGTCGGTGTGCGTGTTGAGGAACGCCAGCGCGCGCTCCTCCATGGGGCGGCACTCGCCCGATCCGAGCTGCACAAAATAGAACACGCCGGGCTCGGTGGCTTCGAACGGGCCGTGGAAGTACTCGCCGGAGTGAATATAGCAGCAGTGCTGCCACTGCATCTCCATGAGCGAGCAGATGGCCATGGCGTAGGTCTGGCTAAAGTTGGGGCCGGATCCCAGGATATAGAAGAACTTGTGCTGCTGACAGAGCTCGGCAAAACGGGCGCCCAGCTCGGCGTTGACCTTCTCGCGCGCAGCGGGCAGCAGCGCATCCATCTGCTTAAGGCCGGCGTACATGTCGGCGAGCGCCTTGTAGCCCTCCTGCTGGTCGAGCAGCTCGGCAGCGATCAGAGCGCCGATGCCCTGCGGCACCTCGGCCTGTGACACGCCCTCGCCCCAGGGGTAGACCCAGGTGGTCCACTTGCCGTTGTCGATCTTGGAGCCCTCGCAGTCGGTGAGGGCAACGACCTCGGCACCGGCCGCCAGCGCCATCTCGCAGCCGTCGACGACCTCCTGCGTGTTGCCGCTGTGGCTGCAGGCAATAACGAGCGACTTCTCGCCAAGGCTCTTGGGGGCCATCAGGCAAAACTCGCGTGCCGTGTAGACCGTCGAGGTAAACGTGGTGGCCTCGCGCTTGAGCAGCTCGTTGGCCGGCATCAGGTCGATCATCGAACCGCCGCAGGCGATCCAAAAGACGTTCTCAATCTTGCCCTTGCGCTCGATAATTTCCTGAACCAGATCGCGTGCGTTCACGGTGATGCTCCTCCTTGTGTGGCGGTTTTGAACGACGACAGCTCGTACCTGCGGTCGTTCTATGTTGTCCTATTTATAGCACGCACGACGACGCTCGTGAAGTCATTTCACCAAACTTGTTCTATGTTGTTCTATCTATGGACGTTAGATGTCGAACACGTAGCGCGAGCCCACGATCTTTTGGCGTCCGAGCAGCAAGGGCTGCTCGTCCTCATCGGTAAAGTACGCCTCCATATAAAAGAGCGGCTCGCCGACCGGCACCTCCAACAGCGGGGCCGCCTGAGCATCGGCAAGCGCAATCTCCACGGTGCAAGGGTCGGACTTGAGCGGTGCGCGGCCCGAATGCTCGGCAACGAGCGCAAAGATCGAGTTATCGGTGAGGTCCTTATCGGCAAGTGTCTGCAGATAGGGATGGTCAACCAGCACAAAGGCGTTGTTCTCGAGCATGACGGGGATGCCGTCGGCCGTGCGCACGCGCTCGACCACGATAAGCTCGCAGCCGGGCTCTACGCCAAAGAACGCCGCGTCCTCGCGCGTCGCCGCAACCACCGTGCGCGATACCAGGCGCGCACCCGGCACCATGTCGTTGGCAGCGCAACCCTCGGAAAAGCTCTGAACGTCACCCTTCTGGACAATCTTGCGCTTGAGCTTGGGCGCGCACACGAACGTGCCCCTCCCCTGCTGGCGGTTGAGATACCCCGCGCGCGACAGCTCCTCGATGGCGCGGCGCACGGTGATGCGTCCCACGCCGTAGTACTTCGCGAGCTCCATCTCGGAAGGAATGCGCGAGCCGGATGCGTACACGCCACGCGCGATCTCGCCCTTTAGGTCGTCCATGACCTGCTGGTACAGTGGCACGGCGGGCACGTCAGTGCGGTCGGTTTTATCGTCGAATGCCATCGTTACGCTCCATCCCGCGCATGCTCGGACTCAAACTCTTCAATCGCCGCCATAAACTGCTCGCCAAAGGCGTCGGCTTTTTTCTCGCCAATGCCGTTGACCTGGATCAGCTCCTCGCGCGTCTGTGGACGCAGGCGGCACAGGCCGCGCAGGGCCTTGTCGGAAAAGACCATATACGGCGCCATCTCCAGCTCCGTCGAGATCTCCTTGCGAAGGGCACGCAGGCGCTCGAACAGCTCGGCATCGTCGCCCACGCGCGGGCGCTGATCCAGCTCGGCCTCCTCGCGCAGCAGATCGACGGCGCGGCGGGCGCGGGCCGAGGCCTTGCGCTTGGACGCGCGACGCTTAACGGTAAAGGCGAACGCCTCGTCCTCGACCTCGCCGGCACGCGGACCCAGTCCCACGACTGGGTACTGCCCCTGCGAGGTGGCCAAATAACCGCGACCGCACAGCTGGCCGATGATGTCCTTGATGCGCCCGACCGATTCGCTCGACAGCTCACCGTAGCCGCGATCCTCGTCCAGATGCATCTGGCGAATGCGCTCGGTGTTGCCGCCGTGGAGCACGTCGGCGATCAGCGACTTGCCAAAGCGCATGGGACGCGTGGCCACATAGCGCACGGCGGCGCGGGCCATGCCGGTGACGTCCTCGACCTCGAACTGCGTGAGACAGTTGCTGCAGTTGCCGCAGCCCTCGGCGTCGTCTGCCGTGCCGCCCGCGGCGGCTGCCGCATGCTCGGCCGCGGCCTCGTCGCCAAAGTAGCGCAGCATGTATTCGCGCAGGCAGCCGGTGGTATTGCAGTAGCCCTCCATCTGGCTGAGCAGACGATATCGATTCTGGAGCGCCCACGCGCGCTGCTCGTCGTCGAGCGCCTCATCGGCAGCATCGCCGCGGTCGATCAGAAAGCGGCGCATGCGAAAATCGTTGCCGTTCCACAGCAAGTAGCAGCTGGCCGGGTCGCCATCGCGGCCGGCGCGGCCCGCCTCCTGGTAGTAGGCTTCGATGCTCTCGGGCACGTTGTTGTGGATCACGTAGCGCACGTTGGGCTTGTCGATGCCCATGCCAAAGGCGTTGGTGGCAACCATCACCTGGATATCGTCGTCGATAAAGGCGCGCTGGCTTTGGCGACGGGCGTCGTTGCCCATGCCGGCATGGTAGCGGCCAACGCGAATGCCGCTGGGGCCCAGCGCCTCGGCAAGCTCGCCCGCCAGCGCATCGACCGTCTTGCGGGTCGAGCAATACACGATACCGCTCTCGCTCGAATGCGCGATCACATAGTCGCGCACCCAGGCAGTCTTGGCCTTGTCGCCCATCTCCTCGCAACCAAAGTAGAGATTCTTGCGATCGAAGCCCGTCACCACCGTCGCAGGGTTTTGCAGGCCGAGCATCTGCTGAATATCCGCACGCACACGCTCGGTCGCCGTAGCGGTAAAGGCCGCCACGATGGGGCGCTGCGGCAGGGAATCGATAAACTCGCGAATCTGCAGGTAAGCGGGACGGAAATCCTGGCCCCATTGGCTCACGCAGTGGGCCTCGTCAATGGCCACGAGCGGCACGCCAATGCCGGCGGAACCCGCAGCCTCCTGCGCAAAGGCCAAAAAACGCGGCTCGAGCAAGCGCTCGGGCGCCACATACATAAGCTGGTAGCGGCCCTCGCGCGCCCGCTTGAGCACGGTGTTTTGCTGGGCCGGAGTAAGGCTGGAGTTGAGATAGCTGGGTCGCGCACCCGCCGCGAGCAACGCACGGGTCTGGTCCTCCATAAGCGACAGCAGCGGACTCACCACAAAGGTGATGCCGGGCAGCATGAGCGCGGGCACCTGGTAGCAAATGGACTTGCCGGCGCCCGTGGGCATAACACCCAGCGCATCGCGGCCTGCAAGAATCGCATCCACCATGCGGTCCTGCCCCGGGCGAAACGAGGTGTAGCCAAAATAGGCGCCGAGCGTGTCAAGCGCCATCTGCTGCATGCTATCGGTCATGGTTTCCTAACGTCCAAGTCATCTGCCGCCGATTATACGCCGCCGCGCGGACCGGTGCCGCGCCGCTGTCGGCCACGGGCGATGCAGTCCAAAGGGAACGAGCGTGGATTTTTGGACACTTTCCGGATGATCGTGGAAACGTCGCCGGTTGAGCATAAGTCAGCGAAAACGCCCCTAAGCGAGCACGGTGACGTGAAAGAGGAGGGAAGCGTACTTCGGTACGCGACCGACGATTGAACGTCAGATTGCCGCTTAGGGGCGTTTGCAGCGTCGACCGGTCCGTCGTTCGTTAGAACGACGGAACAAAACTTCTGGTCATGCCGCCGAAGTTGAAAGGCAGATTGCCGCTCTGGCGGGCTTGCAGCGTCGGCCCGTTACGCGGTTTGGTAAAACCGCGTAACTTACATCACCATAACGTAGCGCGATCCCACGTAGTACTGCTTACCCATCAGGACCGGTTCGCCATTAGGACCGGTAAAGCCGGCACGCAGGTTGAGCAGTGGATCGTGCGGAGCAATGCCCAACTCGGCCGCCTGCTCGGCATTGGCGCGAACAGCCTCGACCGTACGGTAGCCAACCGAGACAATCGGGATTCCGCCAACACGCTCGACCTCGGCAAAAATCGACTTGTCCTCAAGATCGGCCGTCAACAGCTCGCGGTAGGCATCAAACGGCACAAAGGTGTTCTCCTCAAAGATGGGCTCGCCGTCGGCCGTACGCACGCGCTTGATATGCAGCAGCAGCGCATCCTTCTGCAGGCCAAAGAACTCCATCTCGTTTTGGCGCGCCGGAACGATCTGACGATCGACCACGTGCGCACCAGCCTTCATGCCGTTGTCGGCACACAGCGCGGTAAACGTCTGCAGCGTCGAGGCGTGAAACTGGCGATTGATGTGCGGCGTGGAAACAAAGGTGCCGCGGCCCTGCTGCTTAACCAGGTAGCCATCGGAGCACAGCTCCTCGACGGCGCGGCGCACCGTAATTCGGCTCACGTCGTACTGCTCGGCTAGCTCAAGCTCGGACGGAATACGCTCCTTGGGTGCATAAACACCTTTCTCGATCGCATCCTTGATTTCGTCGTAAATCTGCTGGTAAAGCGGTGCATTTTTGGGCGTAGGCATATCTAATCACTCTTATCGAAATATCGAAATAACTAATACGTATATAACGTCTAGTTTCATGTTACCTCATATTGATAAAACGATACACCCTCCCTACCAAAAAGCGACAGCTTCATTTTGGTAGGTTTTATCTGGGCAAACGAGAGCCTCTCGAAAGCAACGGGGCTTTCGGGGGGCTCGTTCGGATGGGTTGCGCAGGACCGGCAAAATGCCAATACCCTACTTGCCGTCGTCCTGCTGCAGGCTGTCCTGTTCGCTGAGGCGCGCCTGCCTGCTGGCCATGCGTGCGGGCTTGTCGGGATCGGGAACGGCCGTGGGCATGGGCTCGTCGACATGACCACCCCACCAGCCGCCCACAAAGTTGAGCGTGTGGAACACGTTGATCACGGCGTCGGGATCAACGTCGCACACCAGCTTGATAATGTCCTGACTCTCGTAGGTCGAGACAACGGTGTTCAGCAGGTACATCTTTTCGCGGCTATATCCGCCGACGACCTCGGCGCAGCTAATGCCGTGCTGAAAATGGTTTACGTAGGCAGTCATGACCTCGTCTGCCTTACGCGTCGTGATCTGCAGCGTCACGCGATCGTAGCGACGATAGAAACTGTCGATGGTCTTGGTCGAAATAAACTGGAACACGATGGAATACGCCGCCTTGTCCCAGCCAAACATAAAACCAAAGATTGCCAGGATAAAGCAGTTAAAACCAAAGATGACGCCCCAGATGGTCTTGCCCGTGTGGTTGGAAACCCACAGCGCGATAAAGTCGGTGCCGCCGGTGGATGCGCCGGACTTAAGCGCGATGGCAGCGCCCAGGCCCGAGACCACGCCGCCAAAAATGATGAGCATGATCTTGTCGCCCAAAAATGGAGCGAAGTGAAAGACGTTGAGGAACAGCGACGAGAGCACGACCTGCATCATCGAGAAGATGACGAAGCGCTTGCTAATGCCGCTCCAGCATAGGAGCGCCACGGGGATGTTGAGCGCGAGCATACCGAGCGAAATGTCGATGTGAACGCCGCCCAGCGAGGTAACGCGATCGAGCAGGACCGCAACGCCGGTGAGGCCACTCGGAAGCAGGTCGGCGGGCTGAATGAACGCCTGGATCAGGAATGTCTGGAGAACGGCGGAAATAGTGACCGCCACGGCAGTAATGGCGCGGCGGACGATGGTGAGGCGGCCGAGCATGAGCACGCGGTCCGTGAGCTGATCGATGGCGTTCGCCACGTAGGCTCCTTTCGAAGGCAGATGTGGTTGTGGGGCATGCCCGCGATTGTAGCATGGAGCGTGCGGGGGCGCTTCAATTCAACCTCCCTCGACAACCAAAACGGGACCAGCAACCCCCACGACCAAAGGGCAAAATTCCAAGTGAGTAGACTTTTTACGATCTGCTGAGCACACCCAAAACCGCCACCCCTGTGACCTGCGGTTTTACAAAGGAAGATATGCATTGTGCTCGGCCTGCGCCAAAAAGTCTACTCACTTAGTCCGTATCGAAGCCAAACGAATCCAAATAGATGACAAATTAAGCCAATCCGCAGCAAGAGACGCGTGAACCAATGCTTCTCGCGGCGGATTGACACTACAAAGCGGCCAAAATGTCGGTCAGGTTGTCGATGATAACGTCGGCGGCGGACTGATCCAGGTTGACGCCCTCGTGCGGACGCAGCGCCAGGACGCGGGCGCCGGAGCGCTTGCCGGCCTCGATGCCCAAAGGCGAGTCCTCGATAACCAGGCACTCGGTAGGCTCCACACCCAGCGCCTCCATGGCACGCAGGTAAATCTCGGGGTCGGGCTTAAACGCACTGCACTCGTGACCGCTGATGGTGTAGTCCAGCACGTCGGCGATGCCGGCAATCTCCACCAGCTCGTCAATGAGCTCGCGATAGGACGAGCTTGCGATGGCGCACTTCACGCCGCGCTCGTGCAGCTCACGCATCACCGGCTCCGTCTGCTCGTTGAGCAGCTCGGCATACGGAACGGGGTGATCCGGGCTGTAGACCTGCTTGTACTCCACGCGCAGGCGCTCGCGCAGCTCAATATCGTCGGGCACCAGCGCCTTCCAAATGGCGGGCTCGTTAGATCCCGAAAGATCGGGGATCTCGTCAAAGTGAAACCCCTTCTCTTCCATAAACGCCACGCGACGACGGTTGTAGAACCACTCGGTATCGACCAGCACGCCGTCCATATCAAACAGCACTGCTTTGATCATACGCATCTCCTCCCACCTGCCAAAAAGGGACAGGTTTATTTTGGTAGGTTTTATCTGAGGTTTTGTGGCGCGACGGATACGCCCTCCCCAGAGCAAAAAAGGGGACGGGGCGCAAACCCCATCCCCTTTCAATCAACCCGTAAGGTTTACTTACTTGTGATTAGTAGGAAAGCTTCCACATGTAGCGACGCATGGTCAGCGGGTGCTGACGGGCCTCGGCGATCTGGTTGCCGTACTCGCGCATAACGGCGAGGTGCAGCAGCGGGTTGAAGTAGGTGAGGACGCTCGCGGGCACGGCGTCAGCCAGGCCGTAGTCCTTGGAGTCGATCAGAGCGACCTTGGCGCCCATGCGCTTAAGGAAGGTGAGGGCGCGGGCGTCCATCGGACGGGTAGCACCGTCGGACATGAGGAAGACGTAGGGCTTACCCTCGGTGGAAACCTCGAACGGGCCGTGGAAGTACTCGCCGGTGTTGTAGGAAGCAGCGTCGATCCACTGCATCTCGGTGAACAGGAAGGCGGCGTTAGAATAAGCCATCTTCTCGGAGGCACCGGAGGCCATGAAGTAGATCATCTTGTCGTCCTTGAAGTCCTGAGCGAACTGCTTGGCCAGGCCCTTGGCGGAGTGAGCAGCGTTCTCGATCAGCTCGAAGATGTTGGTGAGGCCGGTGATCATGTCCTCGTAGTGATCATAGCCCTCGGTCTGCTGAAGGATCTCGAGAGCAAGAGCGATGGCGTAGGCGGGCTTCTCGGCCTTGGCAGCATAGTTGGCATGGAAGCCGTGAACGATGACGTGGTCGGCGTCGACGGTCAGAGCGGAGCCAGCCTTGTTGGTGAGGGAGACAACCGGGCAGTTGTGCTTCTTGGCGGTCTTGTTGGCCTCGACGGTCTCGGGCGTGGAGCCACCGAGGGAGCAGGTGATCACGAAGGTGTGCTCGTTGACCCAAGAAGGCGTGTCGTAGTTGAACTCGTTAGCGGTGAAGATCTGAACGTTCAGCTTGTCCGTGTTGTTGGCCAGGAAGTACTTGGCGGGGTAAAGGTCGGACATGGAGGCACCGCAGCCGACGAAAGCGACGCTGTGGATCTCGTGGTTGGACAGGACGTCAGCGACGATCTGCTTAGGGAGGTTAAGGTCGATCTCGTACATCTGACACATTCCTTTCAATTTTTGCGGCGCCACATTGCCGGGCGCTCGCAGGGTTACCGTGGTTTGGGCCGAGTCGCCGGCCCGTTGAGGATGCGACAAAGGGACTGTCCCATTGTCGCATTTTGGGGATGGAAGCCTGCCTGGGGTATGGGATGCCAGGCAGGCCCCCGGGGGAAAGCGGTTAGGCGCTTAGTCGCGACTAGGCCAGGATGCCGACCGCGGAGAGGGCGATGCCGCCCACAATGGCGATCACGAGAAGCCAACCGGTGTTGACGTTCTTCTTGATGAGCCAGTACATAAGGCCGGTGAGGCCAAGTGAGATCATCTGGGGCATCATGCTGTCCAGGATGTCCTGGATAACGACGGTGCCGTCAGCGAACTGCAGCGGGGTGGTGGCGCCGATCAGCGTGGCGATCATGCCGCCCACGGACATAAGACCCACGATGCCGCAGACATACATGAGCTTCTCCATGAGGTCGCCGCCCTGAAGCTTGCTCAGGTACTCGTGGCCGCCCTGATAGCCCATCTTGGCTGCGAACCAAGTAATCAGCACGGAGGGGACGATGGAGATGAGAAGGGCCAGGATCGGGCCCATGATGGAGCCCTGCTGAGCCAGCTGAACGCCCAAGCCAAAGGCGATAACGCGGATGGTGCCCTGGAAGAAGGAGTCACCGATGCCGGAAAGCGGGCCCATAAGGGAGGTCTTGACCGCGTTAATCGAATCGGGGTTGAAGTTCTCGGGATCCTTGGCGTACTCCTCCTCCATGGAGGCGGCGAGGCCCAGGATGAAAGCGCTCGTCTGCGGGGTGCAGTTGTAGAACGCCATGTGACGGTGGTAAGCCTCTTTCTTAGCAGCAAGCTGCTTGGGGTCGGACTCGTCCGGATAGAGGCGATCGAGCGTGGGAACCATACCGTAGAGGAAGCCCATGTTCATCTGACGCTCGTAGTTCCAAGAGGCCTGGATGGCCCAGGAGCGCCAGAAGAACTGGCTGACCTTCTTGTTCAGGGACACGTCCTTGGTTGCGGTTGCCATAGTGTGTTCCTCCTTAGTCTTCGTCGTCTTCGAGCGGATCGTAGTCGGAATCGACACCGGCGGCTGCATGGGAACCGTTGAACTTGAAGCCCATGAAGACGACAGCCAGGCACACACCGATCAGGGCGACCGCGATGACGGACAGGTTGAGGTAAGCGGCGAGCAGGAAACCGATGAACAGGAACGGAGTCATACCCTTCTTGATCATCATGGTGAGCAGCAGGGCCAAGCCGTAGGCGGTCATGATCTTGGTCGAAACGTTAAGACCAGTGGACAGCCACTCGGGAACCATGTTGACGATGGCCTGAACCAGGTCAGTGCCAACAAAGACGGCGAGGAAGATCGGCAGGAAGTACATGATGGCGTACAAACCGGAGCCGGCGCAGATGTGCATACGGTAGGCGGTCTTGAACTTTCCGTTATCAATCGCGTTATCTGCCACATGGGTGAGGACGGCGATGATGGAACGGAACACGATGCCGAGGAGCTGACCCAGGACGGCGACCGGGATGGCGATCGTCATGGCGGTCTCGGCGGAAGCGTCGGTCAGGCACGCAAAGGCAGCGGCCACGATGCCGCCCAGGACCATATCGGGCGGAACGGCGGCGCCGACCTGCACCAGGCCCATGGACACGAGCTCGACGGCGGCACCGACGGCAAGGCCGGTGGGCACATCGCCCAGCAGCAGACCGACGAGCGTAGCGCCAACGAGGGGCTGCTCGAAGTTAAGACGACCGAGCAGGCGGGAGTCCCACATGCAGAACACGCCGACGAGGCCGACGAGCACCGCACTGATGAACGTATTCATACCCTTCTCCTTTCAGTCAGGCAAAAGCCTGGTTGATTACAGCTTGGCGTCGATGTCGACGCTCTGATACGTAGGGGTCTGCTGGACGTAGAGCTTGATGCCCATGTCGAGCAGCTGGTTGACGTCGGCCTTCTGGGTGGCGTCGAAGAAGACGGAGCTGTCCTTGCCGCCAATCTGATCGGCACCGTCGTGGTTGGCGGTGGCGCCCAGGTTGATGGCGTCGAGCTTGTAGCCCTGGCAGAACTGCAGCATCTCGGCAGTGTTGCCAAAGACAAACATGACGCGCTCGCCGAGGGTGTTGAGCTTGTCCATCTTGGCGAGGGCACGCTCGACGGTGAAGACGTTCAGGCGCACGCCCTGGGGCTTGGCCAGCTTAAGAGCGCCCTTCTTGATGTCATCGTTGGCGGCAGCGTTGTCGACGACGATGATGCGCTCGGCCTGAACCTTGGTGGTCCAGGTAAAGACGACCTGGCCGTGCAGCAGACGGTAGTCAAGACGTGCGAGGACGATCTTGGCGGGACCAGAGCTGTGACGGGACGCCTTGGCCTTCTTGGCGGGAGCCGCGACGGCCTCGACCGGTGCGTTGGGGTTGGTCAGACCGGTACGGGCCTCGTTGATGAGGGCCGCGAGCTCGGCGCCCTTGATGGGGACGGGGCTCATAGCGAGCGTCAGTGCCAGCGGGATGTTGAAACCGCTGACAACCGTGAACTTCGTGCCGTTCTTGGAAAGCTCGACCATGTTGTTGTTGACCGAGCTGCCGAGCATATCGGTCAGCACATAGACGGTGTCGTCCGCGTTGAACGTGGCGATCATGGCGTCCACCTTATCGGTGATGGGCTCCTTGTCGTCACGAGCAAGCGACACGACGTGGACGTTCGACACGTCGCCGAGAACCATCTCGAGCGTGTCTTTGGCGCCTGCGGCCAGGCCGCCATGAGATGCGAGAATGATCTGATTCATCTTGCCTCCTCCTTTTCGTTATGGTCATTATAACGTCTTATACGTTGCTTATATTGCTAATTAGTATAAAGACCGTTCGCGGGTGAAAATCGACCGTTGACGGGTTTAACGTACTTGAAACGTTGGGGCCGGGTAGGCCGGCGCTGGCTGGATAACCCGAGGTCAGACCCTGCGCGCAATCCTCTATCGCACAAAGTACCAGGGGCTTTCCTGCACGGTGGGCTCCAGCGCGATGCCGGTGCGCTCCTTAAACAGATCCATGTCCTGCGATTTCTCCGTCCACCACGCGTTGGGCTTAAAGGTCATGCTCTCAACGACATGACCGACAAACACACTGTTGCGCAGCTTGGAGAAGTCGGTGTTCATGATCAGGATGGACGCGAGCACCAGCACGATGCCCAGGACCTTGATCGCGCCGGCGGGCTCGGCGTAGATGCCAATGCCCACCAGTACGGTGACGACCGTCTCGAATGACATTACGACGGGAACTTTCGATGTCTCGAGCCCCATGGACAGACCCTGCATATATAAGATGTAGGCCACAGCTGTGGGGATGAGTCCAAAGCCAAGGAACAGCAGCAGCAGCTGTGGCGACATTGCCGCGGCGACATCCGGCCACGGAGCCGCGATAGCCGCCATAACCGCACCGCCAAAAACAAAGCCCCAAAACGTGACAGCCAGCGGGTGGACCGTCTTGGTTGCTATCCGGCTAAACACCGCGAGCGACGCACCACAAAGGCCTGCAATCACGCCCGACGTGACGCCCCAAACCGAAAAATGGAAACCGGAAAGGTCGCCATTGGTCACTGCAAGCACGCAGCCAACGATGTTAAAGACAATGGCAACGAGCTTGTTGGGGGTCACGTCCTCGCGATAAAGTACGCGGCCGAGCATGACACCAAACACCGGCGAGGTGTAAAGCAGCACCGAGGCCGTGGACATGCCGACCTCGCCCATGCACTCGTAATAGCAGGTGTTGGCGGCGGCCAGACCGACGATACCGACAAGCGCGCAGGGGACGAGCTCTTTGGGGCTTGCCTTGAACAGGGCCAGCGGACCCTGAGCCACGGTAGACCCCTCACCCGGACGGCAGCCCATAAACATCAGGACCGGTGCCAAGATAAGCGCTCCGACCAACAAGCGAAAGGCAGCCATGCTCTGGGATGAAACGCCCATGGCCGAGATGCCGTTTACAAAGATTCCGATGCTGCCCCACATAAGCGCGGCGACCAGCACCAGCACATAGCCCAGATTGCTTTTCTTCAACGCAGCCTCCTCGGTATTGTTTCCAATATGTTTCACACTACGTTATAGTCGTTATATACATTTTTCAAGACACAAATCGGCGAGCGGGAAAATCTGCTCTACCGCTACAACCCATTGGTGCAAGGGGGTCAGGTTCATATGCGCCAACTTGGTGTAAAGTAACCTGTCCCCAATGCACCAATCCCTTAACAAGCACGGCGACGCCGACGTTTTGGCAACATCAGCGAGCGCCCGTCATTTGAGCCAAGGTGCCGTGAAATCAGAACCACCCTTAAAAAGGGTGGTTTGCTCTTAGGGTATAACCCACGGGC
>DAIMBN010000041.1:0-15839 GCA_036718335.1 Coriobacteriaceae bacterium | reverse complement strand
GGGTGGTTTAAAGCTGGCCGCTGCGCGGCCAGCGGACTAAAGTCTTGAACAAAAAAAGCCGCTCAACCAGCGGCTTTTCTTATTTGGGCATGAAAAAAGGCGACCGCCCTCTGTGGACGGTCGCCTTTGTAAATTGTTATACAGCTTGCCTTAGGCGCGGGTCTTGATCTCCTCGAGAACCTTGACAACAAACTCGTCGACGCTCATCTGAACGGTCTCGTTGGAGCGATCGCGGACGGAGATGTTGCCGGCCTCGACCTCCTTCTCGCCCAGGATGAGCATGTAGGGCGCACGGTCGATGCTGCGGGCCTCGCGAATCTTGTAGCCGATCTTCTCGTCGCGGTCGTCGCAGACCACGCGGATGCCGGCCTCCTCCAGCTTGGCGCACACCTCGTGGGCGTAGTCGCGGCTCTTCTCAGAGACGGGAAGTGCCTTGACCTGCACGGGAGCCAGCCAGGTGGGGAACTTGCCCGCAAAGTGTTCAATCAGAATACCAATGAAGCGCTCGATGGAGCCAAAGCACACGCGATGCAGCATGATGGGGCGCTTCTTGGTGCCGTCGGCGTCCACGTACTCCAAGTCAAAGTTGAGCGGCATCTGGAAGTCGAGCTGGACGGTGCCGCACTGCCAGGTACGGCCGAGCGAGTCCTCCAGGTGGAAGTCGATCTTGGGGCCGTAGAAGGCGCCGTCGCCCTCGTTGACCTCGTAGTCCATGCCCAGCTGCTCCAGAGCGGTGCGCAGGCCCTCCTCGGCGCGAGCCCAGTCCTCGTCGGAGCCCATGGAGTCCTCGGGGCGGGTGGAAAGCTCAACGTGGTACTTAAAGCCAAACTTTTGGTACACGGAGTCGATGAGGTTGACCACGCCCACGATCTCGTCGGTCAGCTGGTCGGGACGCACAAACAGGTGGGCGTCGTCCTGGTTAAAGCAGCGCACGCGGAACAGGCCGTGCAGGGCGCCGCGCAGCTCGTGGCGGTGCACCAGGCCAATCTCGCCGGCGCGAATGGGCAGCTCGCGGTAGGAGTGCGGCTTGGAGGCGTACACCAGCACGCCGCCCGGGCAGTTCATGGGCTTAATGCAGTACTCTTCGTCGTCGATGACGGTGGAGTACATGTTGTCCTTGTAGTGATCCCAGTGGCCCGAGGTCTTCCACAGCTGCTTGTTCATGATGAGCGGCGTGGAGATCTCCACGTAGCCGGCCTTGTGGTGGATCTCGCGCCAGTAGTCCAGCAGCGTGTTCTTAAGGATCATGCCGTTGGGCAGGAAGAACGGGAAGCCAGGGGCCTCGTCGCGCATCATAAAGAGGTCCATCTCGCGGCCGATCTTGCGGTGGTCGCGCTTCTTGGCCTCCTCCAGCATGTGCATGTGCTCATCGAGCTCTTCCTTGGTGGCAAAGGCGACGCCGTTGATGCGGGTGAGCATCTTGTTGTCCTTGTCGCCCTTCCAATATGCGCCCGAGACGCCGGTGAGCTTAAAGGCCTTCAGCGCCTTGGTGTAGCAGATGTGGGGGCCGACGCACATGTCGATGTAGTCGCCCTGCTGGTAGAAGGTGATGCGGGCGTCGTCGTCCAGGTCGCCGATGTGCTCGACCTTGTACTTCTCGCCGCGCTCCTCCATAAGGGCGATGGCCTCGGCGCGAGGCTTCTCGTACACGGTGAACTTGAGGTTCTCCTTGACGATCTTCTTCATCTCGGCCTCGATCGCGGGGAAGTCGTCCTCGCTGATCTTGACGCCCTCGGGCAGGTCGACGTCGTAGTAGAAGCCGTTGTCGGTCGCGGGGCCGTAGGCAAAGTCGGCCTCGGGATAGAGGCGCTTGATGGCCTGCGCCATGATGTGCGCGGCAGAGTGGCGGATGACGTGCGTGACCTCGTCCTGCGGGAGCTCGGCCACCGAACCGTCATTGTAGAGTGCCTTCATGGGTATGTTTTCTCCTCTCGGATGCCTGATGCAAGTGTGTGCGATGCGCTCGGCGTTTTTGACTTGCATCATTATAGGCAGGTTGCCTTGGTATACAAGCGCCCGCCGCACCTTAATGGCACGGCGGGCGATTTTCTACGCATGCTTCATCGTGTGGGCGCGGGGTGTGGGGCGCGCGTGGCTTGCGCGGGACGCGCGGTGCCCGTTGCTTGCGGCCAGCCCTGCGATGGATGCGTTACTGGATGCGAGTTCGGCAGTAGGGGCAGACCTTCCAGTGCGCATCGAGCGGGCGATGGCAGCTGGGGCAGACGTTGCGAACCTGGGTATCGCACACCGGGCAAACGACGAAGTCCTTCTCGATGGGCGCGCCGCACTGCGGGCAGGTGCCGTACTGGGCAAGCTGACGCTCGCGCAGGGCCATGTCCAGCTCCTGCTCCTCGCGGTCGGACGCGTAGGAGTGCGGACGCAGGACCAGGTAGGCGATGAGGCCCACAAACGGGATGAGGGCGATGATGCCCCATGCCACGTAGGCGCTGGCGCCGCGGCGGCGAGCGTCGATGAACACATAGACGACCGACAGCACATACAGGGCGATAATAAAGCCAACGAAGGCATAGACGACGCCCATAAGCTGCGGCGACATGAGCTCGGAGATGTACTTGGACATTACGGGTACCTTTCGGATTATTTACAGTCTGGTCAAGTTTACCACGGGGTTTGTTTATATGGGACCACGGCTAGGGGCGGGGCTGATGCGGACGCAAACATCTCAATCTGTAACAGGTGGGAGCGGAATCCGGGTCTAGATGTTATGGATCGAGACGAACGGAGGACCCTCCAGACTAACGTCTCGATCTGTAACATCTGGAACCAAATTTCCCCTCTTACTGTTACAGATCGAGACATTCAAAATCCGCCGAAAGGTTTGTCTTGATCTGTAACATCAACAACCCAAATCATCAGCTAACTGTTACAGATTGAGACAAATGAAAACGTCCTGGCCGAATGTCTCAATCTGTAACAGAGACTCAGCATAAACAGGTCTAACTGTTACAGATTTAGACATTCGAAATCGACTGATTGGTTCATCTAAATCTGCCACTATTAACCGCGCCCGTTTTACCTGCTGGTTTGTTGGGAAATATCCCAATTTATCCCAAGTGCGTCGCAAACGGAACGCGCCACCTGCTCACGGGAGGGACGAATATAATGTCGCCCCGACACGCCCGGCGGGGAGTGTCCCATGAGCATTTCCATGAGGTCCCAGGGCATGTGCAGCTCCATCTCGCAGATGGTTCGCCACGAGTTGCGAAGGTTCGACCACGGGATGTGTTCGATACCCTCGGCTGCGCACCACTTCTTCCATCTATGATCGCACATCCCTCGGTTCATGGGCAGTCCGTCCCCGCGATCTGCTAGCCACTCGGAGCCTGCCGCGCGGCGCTCGTCTGCAATTTCGAGCAGGCGCCCGGCGGCATCCGGCAGCACCACGACTGTGCGTATGGACTTCCGCGTCTTGAGTACGCCGTCCGCCGTGGGCTCGATGCCTGCTTGCTCCGTCTCGCGCACGAGGTCGACCGTTGCGAGCGTTGTGGATTCCATCGCAAACGGCAGAAACTCGTCGGTGCAGATGCCCAGCGGCTCACCCGACCGGTATGAGCCAAAGCACGCTATGATGAACGGCGCCTCGAGCGAGGTTCCGCGCAGGCGTCCCAGAATGTCCCTTACCTCGGCAAGCGTATACAGGCGCTTGGAGCGCTCGCGCGTCTTGCGGGTGGGCATGGTGTATTTCACAGTTGCGGCAAATGGGTCGATGGGCAGCACGACAAAGCCCGACACGGTTCCGTAAATCTTGCGCAGGGTGAGTAGCGCAGTGTCTGCCGTTGCTGCGGGGAGAGTCAGGAGTCATTCCTGCAGGTGCACGGGGCGCAGCTGGTCGACCGGCATCGAGCCCCAGCGGGGCCGACATAGTTCGGCCACGACCTTGTGACGAGGCTGCGGGTGTTCGGCGCGAGCGTGCCCGCCGCGACCTGTGCCGCCATGGTCGGCTCGAGCCATGTGCCGTATGCCTGGGCGATGGTCGGCACCGGCTTGTCATCGGCACGCTCGACGTGGATGCGGTCGAGTTCGGCGCATGCCTCGCGATAGGTGCCGTATACCGTCATGGTCTTACGTTTGCGTCCGCGCGGCGTGTTCTCCTGCCATCGGAGGATGTATTTCTTGCCACGCTTGGCCTCGGTGATTGAGCCCCACGCGCGGCGCCTCTGCTTGCGTGTCATATAATGTCCCAAGGTTGCCCGGAGCTATCTCCGTGTTACTCCGGCATCCTTGCTATCACCCCAACGCGCCAAGGTTCCAGCCGTGCGCGGTGGGGTTTCTTTATGTCTGGAGTCGTCAAAAGCGCTTTGGCGGCTTGGTTGGGCTCTAGCGCAGTTTGCTATAGAAGCTTCTGGTCTTCTGGAGCGGGTCTGAGGTCATGGACCTTGGTTATCCTCACGGACTTGTTCTCCCATGCTCCGATCTCGTTCCGTCGTTGACGGAGCAACAGGTCCGCAATCATGTCGTCCCCGATGCCGAACGTGCGTTCACGCCTCGCGAGCTGGCCGAGGAAGTCGAAGTCCCCCATGTTCGCCGA
Organism: Coriobacteriaceae bacterium; assembly: GCA_036718335.1. Classification (GTDB taxonomy): domain Bacteria; phylum Actinomycetota; class Coriobacteriia; order Coriobacteriales; family Coriobacteriaceae; genus Collinsella. Next base: position 11,290 of record DAIMBN010000041.1, on the reverse strand, counting down.
GAGCTTCTGGCCGTTCCAGTAGAGTTCCCATTTGCGCTTGTCGCTGTACTCGAGCACGGGTTTCGCGACGTTGAGGTGTTGACCCTTCATGATGACGTCGCGCTCCTGCTCCGTCTCGCACTTGGGCGCCGTCCTGATGTCTTCGAAGTCGTCTCGTGAAGATTCGAAGCCGTCGACACCGTCTCCGCTTATCGATAGGCCGCCGATCTTCTCGTTGTCCGCGAGCGCGCCGAACATTGACGAGACAGCGGAGTCGACCTCATTGGAGCCACTGACCTTATAGACGTTCTGCGTGATATTGATGACTGAGTTGTTGCCAGCGGTTACCGAGATGCCGTCGCCAACGCGCTCGACGCTTTTCGGTGCTCCGTTCTTGCCGAGGAACCGGCGGAGCTCGAGATAGCCCTTGAAGGCACTCAGCACCGGCTCGAGCTGATCGCTCGTTTGGCTCAGCGTCCCAAGTATGCCTGGCAGGTCTTTTACGACCGCCTGGAGAATGGCTTCCAGGCAGCCGGGGCGAGTTGCGGTTATCTCGACGTCGATGACCGCATTCGGATCAAGTTCTCTTGCCGAAGCCTGTACGGCCCTCGAGTAGCCGAGGAGCGCCGCGGTGAACGTGCCGACTGAGACCCCTTCCAGGTCGCCCTCGAATTTGAAGGTTATTGTTTTACGCTCCATCACATGCCTCCATATCCGAATCACCTCGGTGGATAATTCTGTCCTCTCGTTGGGATGCTCATAGACGAAGAAAGGCGACTGTCCTCGGGGACAGCCGCCTTTCCTTTGGACGCTGGCCCCGTGGGGTCCCTGCGTCAATACCGCTGTCCAAATTACCGTTTGCCGTCGGCGCGGTCAAGCCGTCGCCCATTTTCGCGACCCCACGAAAATGGGGAACAACTGGCGTTTTGATGGGCCCTTGTGCCCGTCACGCCTTGCCGTTCAGACGCTTCGTCATGCGCTCGAAGTCGTTCTCGTAGGCCTTGTCCTGGAGCTTCTGGAACTCATGGAAGCGCTCCTTGGCGATATTGTCCGCCGTCTTCTTGTTGCGGTTGCCGAGGCCCTTGAGCACCTCGCGCCCGCTGAATGTCAGGAAGCCGTCGAGCAGGCGCTCGCAGTCCTCCATGCTCGTAAGGACGTGCCGCTCGGCCCTGTCCTCGAGCGTGTCGAGCAGCATCGTGACGAGGCGGTTCAGCTGCCTGATCTCGTCCTCGGACAGGTAGTTCTTGGCCACGGTGACGTCCGAGGAGTGAATGCGGCCCTCGGGGCCTCCCTTCCACGACGTGAGTCCCATGTTGGGCTTGGAGGGGTCGGAGCGCCCCTGGACGATCTCGGCCGCGGTGTGCCCGGTGACGGCATAGTGCATCTTGTTCTGGACCGCGGCGTAGAAGTTCTTGGCCATGGTCGAGTCCTTGTCGTAGTCGAAGCTGCACTCCTGGAATATGTCGGTGATCTTGAGCCACACGCGCCGCTCGCTCGCGCGGATGTCGCGGATGCGGGCGAGCAGCTCGTCGAAGTAGTCCTTGCCGAAGGGCCGGCCGTTCTTGAGCATGTCGTCGTTGAGGACGAAACCCTTGGTGATGTACTCCTTGAGGGTCGCCGTGGCCCACTGGCGGAAACGGGTCGCGCGCAGCGAGTTCACGCGGTATCCGACGGCAATGATGGCATCGAGCGCGTAGAAGTCGACCATATATGTCTTGCCATCTGAGGCAGTTGTTGCAATTTTTGCAACAACTGCGTCTCGGGCAAGCTCACCCTCTTCGAAGATGTTCTTCATGTGGCGCGAGATGGTCGACTTGTCCTTGTCGAACAGCTCGGCGATTTCCTTCTGGGGCATCCAAAGCGTTTCGTTCATGTAGCGTACCTGCACCGGCACGTTTGTCCCCTCGGACTGGTACAGGACGATCTCGGCCTGGATAGGGTCTTCCATATATCTACCTTTCCGTTGAATGCCTACGCGGACCTTACTTGATCCGCTTCCAGCCCTTCGCCTTCAGGCGCTGCAGCCTGAGCTTGGGACAGCTCGGCCTGGTCGCGTGCCGTCTCCAAGATCTTCGAGCGCCTCTTCTCGGTGCTCTGCCGGTAGCAGGTGATCAGCTCGCCCTCCGCGCCTGCCGGCGCCGTCGGCTTGCCCTCAGGATGCTCCTCGTACCATCCGAGCAGGTCGTTGGGGTCGGTGTTGAATACTTCGCAGAGCGCACCTACGAGCTCTGCGTTCGGATAGCTCTCCTCGCGCTCCCAAGACTGAATAGTTCGGAATGACTTGCCGACTTTTTGTGCTAGCTCCTTTTGGTTTAGCCCCTGGGCTTCTCGGCGCTCTCTTAGACGAAGGTTCATCCTCACTCCTTTCTTTACGTTAAGTAAATAGTAAACAAAAAAATGTCTTTACACAAAAAAATGTTGCTCATTTGATTAACAGGGGGCATAAAACTATTCATATTGAAATTCGACAGACAGAAAAACGTCTCAAAGGAGGAACGAATGGACTTCAGTAAGGAGCTGGCGGGAATATCCGCGCCGCACGCGCCCGAGCTGACCTTTCTCAGGCTGAGGTCGCTTCCAAAGTAGGAATGAACGTCAGCACTTTCGCGAAGTACGAGAGTGGCGATTACATACCTGGAGCCGACAAGCTCTTGGCTATCTCGCAGGTTCTTGCTTGTCCGCCCAACGACCTGATGGGCTGGAACACGGACGAGGCCGCATAGGGATGGAGGAAGAGGAATGACTGGAAGGAGCTACAAGCTGCCCGACGACATCACGGCCCTGGGCGGCATGGTGATCTTTGTGTTAATAAACACGGATATTTGGGGTGCACGTCCACGTGGCTTTCGTATCCCCAAATTATCCCAAGTGCATGTGCTAACCCGTTTTTACGCGCTTGTGCCGTTGTTGCCGTACTTAAACCCGCAGGTAAGCAGTGTGTTCGATTTTGTCGTTCTTACTGGTCAGTACTGCCACAATTAGACCCCAAAACAGTCCCCAGATGTTACAGATCGAGACAGAAGAATCTCTCCCCGGCTTCAATCTCAATCTGTAACAACTGGAAGCCAAATCCTCAGCTTACTGTTACAGATCGAGACAAAACTTCAACGTGGTAGCCGGCAGACGAGGTTGTCGACGTTGCCGGGTCTCCCCTCGCCTGCCGTTGGCGGGTGTTGCGGGGCTGTTCGCCGCATTGCCGCCGCGCTGGGGGCACGCAGACCGTAGGATGGTCTTATTGACAGCCTGTCAACTCGTCCGGGAGGCACTGTGGCAGAAACGTTTGATATCGCGATTGTGGGCGCGGGCATCACGGGATGCGCCATCGCGCGGCAGCTCGCACGCTATGACCTGTCCATCTGCGTGGTCGAGGCGGCCAACGACATCGCCCTGGGCGCATCGAAGGCAAATGGCGGCCTGGTGCACGCCGGCTACGATCCGGCGCCGGGAACCGTAAAGGCACAGGTCAACGCCCGTGGCTGCGAGTTGTACGGCACGTGGGCTCAGGAGCTAGGCTTTCTGTTCTGCCGCACCGGGTCGATGGTGTTGGGCTTTAACGACGAGGACCGCACGCATCTGGAGCAGCTGCGGTGCAACGGCCATATCAACGGCGTGCCCGAGCTGTCGATCGTCGGACCCGACCGCATCCACGAATTAGAGCCGCGCGCCAGTGCCGATGCAACGTGCGCGTTGTGGTGCCCCTCGACCGGGTTTGTCGACCCGTTTGAGGTTGCCATCGCCGCGCTGGAAAACGCCGTGGCCAACGGGGTGACGTTTATGCGCTCCGCATCGGTGGAAGCGATTGAAGTCGCGGGCTCGGGCGACGACGCGCACTTTACGCTGGCGACCCCCGCTGGCAACGTGCGCTGCCGCTACCTGATCAACGCCGCGGGCAACGACGCCGCCGACATCTCGCATATGGCGGGCGCCGAGGAGTTCCAGATGGTCTGGCGCCAGGGCAACATCGTGGTGCTTGACAAAGAGCCGCGCACGCTCATGCCGCTCTACCCCGTGCCGACGCCGATATCGAAGGGCGTTATCGTCACGGGCACCGTGCACGGCAACACCGTGATCACCGCCACGGCTGCCGTGCGCGAGCCGGGCGACACGCAGACCTATGCGAGCGATGTGAACGCGCTGCTGAGCGGCGCGCGCAAGCTGGTGCCCGATCTGGATACGCGCCGCGTGGTGCGCGCATTTGCCGGCGGGCGTCCGGTCATTCAGGGAACGAACGACTTCTTTATTGGACAGTCTGCCGTGGTACCGGGGCTTTTCCAGGCGGCGGGCATTCAGTCGCCGGGCGTGGCAAGCGCGCCGGCCATTGCCGAGCGCATGGAGCACGTGATGCGCGAGGCGGGCGTGAAGCTGCACGAGCGGGCGGACTGGAATCCAATTCGCCGCGCGCCGGACGACTTTGACCGCGCGCCGCTTACGCGCAAAGAAGAGCTCATCGAGTCCGACCCCGCGTGGGGGCAGATCGTCTGCCGCTGCGAGACGGTGCCCGAGGCCGAGATCGTGGCCGCGATTCGACGCCGCCCGGGCGCGGTTTCGGTCGAAGGCGTCAAGCGCCGCTGCCGGGCCGGCATGGGTCGGTGCCAGAGTGGCTTTTGCCAGAGCCGCGTGGTGGCGATCATCGCGCGCGAGCTGGGCTGCGACCCCAGCGAGGTGCTGTTGGAGGATACCGGATCTTGGTTGGTTGAGGGACCGCTGAAGGGGGTGCGCTAGGATGGCAACGTTTGATATGCGCGACGGACGCGCGGAGGCCGGAGCTGTAGCGTCGGTGTCGACGCAGGACTTCGACGTGGTCGTCATCGGCGGCGGGCCTGCTGGCATGGCGGGTGCGCTTGCCGCGCAAAAGGCCGGCGCCCACGTGGCCATCGTGGAGCGCGAGCAGCATCTGGGCGGAATCCTCCGCCAGTGCATCCACCCCGGTTTTGGCCTTTCGCACTTTAAGCAGGAGCTCACCGGTCCCGAGTGCGCGCAGCGCTTTATCGATCAGGTACGCGCGACCGACATTGCGCTGTTCTTGGACAGCATGGTGATTGGGATCGATTCGAGCGAGGGTGCGGGAGCCACCGCAGTCCATACCGTCACGCTCATGAGCCCTGCCGGCATGCTGCAGCTCACCGGGCGCGCGGTCGTCCTTGCCATGGGTTGCCGCGAGCGCACCCGCAGCGAGATCAAGATTCCCGGTAGCCGTCCCGCCGGCGTGTTTACGGCCGGCTTGGCGCAGCGATACATCAATATCGAGAACCTCAAACCCGGCTCGCGCGCCGTCATTTTGGGTTCCGGCGACATCGGGCTGATCATGGCACGTCGCTGCACGCTCGAGGGGATTTCCGTCGAGGGCGTGTACGAGCTCATGCCGTACGCCAACGGCCTGCGCCGCAACGTCAACAACTGCCTGGACGATTTTGGCATTCCGCTACATCTGTCCACCACGGTCACGCGCGTGATTGGGCACGACCGCGTGGAAGCCGTCGAGGTAAGCCAGGTCGACGAGCACCTGGCGCCCATTCCGGGGACCGAGCGCATTGTTCCGTGCGACACACTGCTGCTTTCGGTGGGATTGATTCCCGAGAACGAGCTTTCGGTTGCCGCGGGCGTAGAGCTTGACCCGCGCACGCGCGGCGCCGTGGTTGATCAGAGCCTGCAGACGGGCGTGCCGGGCATCTTTGCCTGCGGAAACGTGCTGCACGTGCACGACCTGGCCGACAATGTGACGACCGAGTCCGAGCGCGCCGGTGTGGCAGCGGCGGCGTGGGCGTTGGGCGGCGCCGAGGCGTGCGCTGCGGGCACAGGCTGCGAGTTCACGGTCTCCCCCGCCGGCATCGCGGGCTACGCGCTGCCAGGACGCATTACGGCCGTGGCGCTCACCAAGCTGAACTTCCGCGTGCGCCGACCAGTCGATGCCGCCCGCGTGAGGATCTTGGCCGACGGCGAGGAACTGTTCGCCGGCAAGGTCCGCGCGTTTAAGCCAAGCGTTATGGAAAGCTTCCCACTGCCGGCAAAGGTGATTCAGCGCGCACTCGACTTAGGTGCTAGCGAAATTTTCCTGTCCGTCGATCCCGTCAAGGAGGCATAGACTATGAGCGATAACGTGATCGAAACGCTGCAGTTCAACTGCACGACCTGCCCATCCGAGTGCCTTCTGACCGTAGAGGTGGAGCGCGACGCCAATGGCGCCGTGGTGGAAGTGCGCTCCGTAACCGGCAACAACTGCCCGCGCGGCGATAAGTTCGCACATCAGGAGCTCACCTGCCCCATGCGCGTGCTCACGACGACCGTGGCCGTCTCCGGCGGCGACGAGACGCTGCTGCCTGTGCGCACGGCCGAAGCCATCCCGCTGGCCCTCCACGCCCAAGCCATGGCCCTCATCCGCGGACTAGTGGTCAAAGCCTCCATCCGCATGGGCGACGTAGTCCTACCCAACCTCCTAGACACCGGTACCGACCTAATCGCCAGCATGGACATCGACCGAGCCTAAGTAGCTCATTTGGGACGGGGCTCTTTTAACTACCCCGCCATCCACCCGGTCCTCCTCCGCAGTTGCGGTGAAATACGGACTGTTTTATGGCTTCAGGCCGCTAAACAGTCCGTATTTCACCGCAACTTATGAGGGCGCGCTGGAATGCTAAGGAGTGTCCCAAAGTGCCGGCATAAAAGGAACGTCCCTATGTGCCGGGCTTGGGATACCATGGTGGCACCCTAGCGAAAGGACGATGTATGGCACATGTCGATGACCAGCGTGTGGCGCGCGTGCTCGATGCGCTCGAGGCTCAGCACCCCGGCGCACAGCTGCTCGTAAACGACCCGTGGACGATCTATTACCTGACCGGCTTTTATGCCGATATGTTCGAGCGTTTTTGCGGCGTGCTGCTCGCGCGCGGTGCCGAGCCGGTGATCCTAGTCAATGCCCTGCACCAGCTGCCAGAGTACGGCAATGCCCGCGTCGCCTATCACACTGACACCGACGTCGTGGCCGACGCCATCGCGAGTGAGATCGATCCGACCAAGCCGCTCGGCATCGATACCGTCATGCGCTCCGGCTTTTTGATGCCGCTCATGGAGCGCCACGCCGCCAGCGAGTTTTTCCTGGGCGACTTTGCCGTCACCGCCGCACGCACCCACAAGGACGAAGCCGAGCAGGAGCTGATGCGCGCGTCCTCGGCCGCCAACGACGACGTGATGGCCGACGCCATCAAGCTCATCCACGAAGGTGTGACGGAGCGCGAAATTGCCGACCAGATGCTCGGCCTGTACCGCAAGCACGACTGCGAGGGCTTTAGCTTTCCGCCCATCGTGAGCTTTGGCGCCGACGCCGGCGACCCGCACCACGAGCCCGACGATACGGTACTCAAGCGCGGTGACGTGGTGCTGTTCGACATTGGCGGACGCCGCTGCAACTACTGCTCGGACATGACGCGCACGTTCTTTTGGGGCGAGCCGGACGAGGAGACGGAGCGCATCTACGACATCGTGCGCCGCGCCAATGAGGCCGCCGAGGCGCTCATCGCACCGGGCGTGCGAATGTGCGACCTGGATCGCGCCGCGCGCGACGTAATTGAGCAAGCGGGCTATGGGCAGTACTTTACGCATCGCCTGGGACATTCGATCGGCCTGCAGGACCACGAGCCGGGCGACGTCTCGCTTGTCAACGAGCAGGTCGTAGAGCCGGGCATGACATTCTCTATCGAGCCGGGCATCTATCTCCCCGGCCACACCGGCGTCCGCATCGAGGACCTGGCCCTGGTCACCGAGTCCGGCGTCGAGATTCTCAACGCCTACCCCCACGACCCAGTCCGCCTAGACTAGCCCTTACCCAATAGCCCCTCAATAAGTTGCGGTGGAATAGTTCCCAGATTGACCCACAGAGGCATAATCCAGGAACTATTTCACCGCAACTGCCAAGGGGCCAAGTCGACCAATTTGACAGTCTAGAGATGCGCCACGAAAAAGGGCTATCTACTACGTTTAACCCGCATGGGTCAACCATGCGGGTCTTTTTTGAAAATTGGCAAGCCATCTACCTGCGGTTTTGATTTCGCAATTCTCGTCGTGGTCGAGGGCAACCGGTCAAACGTAGTAAATAGGCCCATTTCGTGGCGAGCAGGTCAACCAGCTGCCCTACAGAAAGGCTCTAGCGCAGCAGGCCGGCCACTTCGCCGGCTAGGGTGATGGTGCCGGCTGCTACGAAGGGCTCGCCTGCGGCATCGAAGGCAGCGAGGGCCTCGGACACGCTGGGGTACACGCCCGCGAGCTTATCGGCGTCCACCAGGGCGGCGAGCTCCTCTGCCGGCAGGGCGCGATCGGAATCGGTCTGCGTCACGACCACGCGGGGGAACGCCGGAACCAGAACGTCAACGATGCCCGCCACGTCCTTGTCGGCCAGCGCAGCGCACAGCAGCGTGGGGCGATTCTCCACGCACGGATCGATCTCGTCCAGCGCGCTCACAAAGTTCTCGCAGCTCTGGGGGTTATGGCAGGCATCGATCAGCTTGAGCGGATTGGTCCCCAGCACGTCAAAACGACCCGGTGTGGGGCAGCCCATAAGCGAAGCATCCAGCGCCTCGTGGTCGAGCTCGCGGCCCAGATAGCTCTCGCACAGCATAATCGCGCACGCAGCATTCTGCGGCTGATACGCCGGCTTAACCATGCTCGACGTATAGATCGCACGCGGCGTGGTGCAGCTAAACTCAACCGTATCGCCCACGTGCTCCGGCACCTTGGTCGTGGCATGGTTCACCACCAGCGGCACTATGCCGCACTCGCGGCAACGGGCATCCATCACGCGTTGAACGCTCGCCTCGTGTGTGCCCTCGCCCAAGACAACCAAGCGCCCGGGTTTGACAACCGCAGCCTTCTCACCCGCAATGGCCTCGAGCGTATCGCCCAAAATACGTGTGTGATCGAGCCCAATGCCCGTAATGGCAACGGCGACAGGATCGGTCGCACTCGTAGCATCCCAGCGTCCGCCCATGCCGACCTCAAGCACGGCCACGTCCACGCAAGCCTCGGCAAACACTACAAGTGCGGCAGCCGTCAGCAGGTCAAACGGCGTGATGGTATAGGCGCGCTCCCCCGCCGCCACACGGTGCGCATTCACGCGGCGCCCCGCCTCAACAGCTGCCGAAACGCCACGGGCAAACGCCTCGTCGCTCACAACGCGCCCGTCAACCTCCATGCGCTCGGGATAGCGCACCAGCTGCGGCGACGTATACAGCGCGGTCTTGAGCCCCTCGCCGTGAAGGATAGCAGCCGAAAAACGCGTGGTCGAAGTCTTGCCATTGGTACCAGCAACCTGAATGCAATCAAAATACTCGTCCGGACGCCCCAACTCATCGAGCATATCGACAACCGTCTCAAGCAGAGGCCCAGCATCCCCAGAAATCCGTCCCGTATCAGCAGCAAGCCCCACAGCCTCACCAAACGAAAGCAACTCAAACGAGAACGGCACAGAATACGACCCAGAACGCTTAGCCATAACCCAAAGTCTCCAATTACAGAAAAAGAGGCCCATCAAAAAGAATGAGCCCCTCGCGTTGATAATTTCAGCCACTATCCGCTTGCAGCAGAATCAAGGCCACAACACCGTGGCCCTGACAGGCAGCGGACGCCCCCGTAACCGCTATGGGAGCGGTTTGGGGCTTTGCTCGATACAAGTTCCGCACGAGCCGAAGGCCACTTAATGTGGCCTTCGTGCGAGCAGGACTGTCCGCAGTAGCGAGCAATGCCCCAAACCGCGCCCCTCAGTAACGCCTACGAGAAGTCAGCAACCTGAGCAGTCAGCGCCGCCAGGATCTCCTTGAGCTCAGCTGCACGGTCCCTCTTCTTCTGGACCACCGCGGGCGCGGCCTTGGCCACAAAGCCCTCGTTGGCGAGCGTCTTCTCGCAGCCGGCGAGCTCCTTCTGGGCCGCGGCGATCTCCTTTTCCAGGCGTGCTTTCTCGGCCGAAAGATCAACCTTGCCCTCGAGCACCACAAAGGCCTCGACGCCACTGTCGACCACAGCGATACTCGCGGCCGGCTTCTCGACGTCGGTACCCATAACCAGCGAGGCGGTGTTGGCCAGCGGCTCGATGGTCGAGCGCAGGCTCTCGAGCTTCTCGATGTCTTCGGCACCGGCGCGCACGACCACGTCGAGCTCGGCCTTGGGGCTCAAGCGATAACGCGAACGCGTGGCGCGGGCGGCGGAAACGACGGTGCGGCACAGCTCAAACGCGCGCTCGGCGGGCTCATCGACATACTTGGCGTAGTCGGCGGGCTCCGGCCACTTGGCGATCATGAGCGCCTCGGCGCGGTCCAGGTTGCCCTCGGCGTCCAGGTCGAGCACGCTCGCCGGCATGTTGTCCCAGATCTCCTCGGTGACGAACGGCATGAGCGGGTGCATCAGGCGAATAGAGGTGTCGAGCACAAAGATCAGATTGCGCTGCGCCTGCAGACGGCCCTCGCCCTTCAGACGAGCCTTGGTGACCTCGACGTACCAGTCGCAGACCTCGTTCCAGAAGAACTGCTGCACACCGCGGGCCATGTCGCCAAAGGTGTAGTTCTCAATACCCTCAGTGACCATCTTCACGGCCTTTGCCAGGCGGCTGAACATCCAGGCGTCGGCCGGCGTCTCCACGACGGGCTCGCCGGGCGTGTAACCCTCCATGTTCATAAGCAGGAAGCGGCTGGCGTTCCAGATCTTGGTCACAAACGACTTGGCCTGGTCGGTACGCGGGCTGTCGATGAGCTTCTTGGTCTTCTTATCGATGTTCGCGTCAAACTTGACGTCCTGGTTGTTGGTGCACAGCGTCAGCAGGTTGAAGCGCATGGCGTCGGCGCCGTACATGCCGATGAGGTCCATGGGGTCAACGCCATTGCCCTTGGACTTGGACATGCGGCTGCCGTCCTTGGCCAGGATTGTCGGGTAGATGACGACGTCCTTAAACGGCACCTCGTCCAGGAAGTACAGCGAGCTCATGACCATGCGGGCAACCCACAGCGCGATGATGTCGCGCGCGGTGACGAGCGCCGTCGTGGGGTGATGTCCCTCGAGCAGCTCCGGCTTTTGCGGCCAGCCCTGCGTGGCGAAGGTCCACAGCTGCGAGCTGAACCAGGTGTCCAGCACGTTCTCGTCCTGATGCACGTGATGGCCGCCGCACTTGGGGCACACATCGGTGTCCTCGGTAAGAGCGTCCTCCCAGCCGCAGTCCTCGCAGTAGAACACGGGGATGCGGTGGCCCCACCACAGCTGGCGGCTGATGCACCAATCCTTGAGGTTCTCCATCCAGGTGGTGTAGGTCTGCGTCCAGCGCGCGGGGTGGAAGGTA
>DAIMBN010000040.1:0-15847 GCA_036718335.1 Coriobacteriaceae bacterium | reverse complement strand
GATGTAGACATCTACCGGCAGAATCTTGTCCGTGCCGCCCCAGACGCAGTAGTTGTCGTAGAAGATGCCGCCGGTGCAGCCGCACGCGCCATAGGACACCACGATCTTGGGATCGGGTGCGGCCTCAAAGGCGCGCAGGGCCGGCATGCGCATGGCACGCGTCACGGCACCGGTGTACAGCAGCACATCGGCGTGACGGGGCGAGGGCACGACCTTGATGCCAAAGCGCTCGACGTCAAAGACGGGCGTGATGGAACCGAAGATCTCGATCTCGCAGCCGTTGCAGCCGCCGCAGTCAACACGGTAGACGTACACCGAGCGCTTGATCTTCTTAAGAAGGGTCGCCTTGGCCTTCTCGATGCTCTCGTCGAGCTCGATCTTGGTCGGGCGGTACTGAAGCCGCTCGGGTAAAAGCGTGGGTTCGGCCATGGTTACTCCCCCTTCGTATCAAAATCCATGATGATGCCCTCGACCGGCGCAGGACCGGCGGGAATCTCGGGCGCATCGGGGTTGAGCTCACGGTCGATATACTCCGGGTTCACGCCGTGGCCGCCCAGATACTCCATGCCGGGGCCTTGGGGCTCACCGGACGCAAGCGTCTCGTTGGCAGCCATGCCGGCAGCGTTGCCGGTCTTTACGGCCGAAGCGGCGCGCAGGGCGTCGAGCTCGCGCTTGCACTCCTGGCACATACCGACGGTACGGGCAGCCTGCTCGGCCTCCATGCCGCCGGCCTTTTGCAGCAGGCGCTTAGCGTAGTCGATCTCCTTGTGCGGGGCAAACGGCTTGCCGCAGCGCGAGCAGTGCTCGAGCGTATAGACGCTCTTGCTGGTGAGGTCGTCCTTGCTCATGACGGCCAGCTCAAACTCCTCGGTGAGCTTGATGGCCTCCATGGGGCAGGCTTCCTCGCAGCGGCCGCAAAAGATGCAGCGGCCGTAGTCGATCGACCAGGTAATGGTATCGGCCGCAAGGTCAGTGTCCATGCGAATGGCATCGGCCGGGCACGCCACGCCGCAGGCACCGCAGGCGAGGCAGAGCTCGGCATTGTGCTCGGGCTTGCCGCGCATGTCCTTATTGGTGGGGAACGGCGCAAACGGGTACTTGACCGTCGCGTCGCCGGCCTTGGCGTTAACCTTCCAAAGCTTCAGCATATTAGAGCGCCTCCTCATCGAGCGGAGCGGCCATGGTGCCCTCGCCCGCAAGCGGCGACTTGTCGCGCCAGACGTTCTCGAACTGCTCCTTGTCGAGCACGTGGTCGCGCTTGGCGGCGACATCGGTCACCGTCACGCGGTCGGTGCAGGAGTAGCACGGGTCGAGCGAGCCGACGATCAGTGCCGCATCGCCCACGGTGTTGCCGCGGAACATGTAGCGCAGGACCGGCCAGTTGCTGTACGTGGCCGCCTTGGCGCGCCAGCGGTAGCACTTCTGGTTGTTGCCGAGCATGGCCCAGTGCACGTCCTCGCCGCGCGGAGCCTCGGTGGCGCCGATGGCGTACTTGTGCGGGGTGTACTCCCAATCCGTGGTGAGGATGGGGCCCGACGGGCAGTTCTCGAGCATGGTCTCGATCATGTCGATCGAATCGTAGACCTCCTGGATGCGAACGGCGGTACGGCCGAAGGCATCGCAGGTGTCTGCCGTAGCAGCATGCATCTTCTGAACATCCAGATCAGCGTAGCCGTCGAAGGGATGGTCGAAGCGCACGTCGCGGGCATAGCCCGAGCCACGCATGAGCGGGCCGACCGGCGAGAAGTCGCGTGCGATCTTGCGGTCTAGAATGCCGATACCGCTCGTACGCTCGATAAAGTTGGGCGTGGAGAGCAAGACGTCGACGAGTTCCTGAACCTCGGAGCGCAGCTGGTGAATGGTCGTGAGCGTGGAGAGCTTCTGCTCGGCCAAAATGTCGCGACGCACGCCGCCGATCACGTTGAGACCGTAGGTCTTGCGGTGACCGGAGAGCTTCTCGGCCAGGTCCATGGACTTCTCGCGGACGCGGAAGAACTGCTGGAAGCCGGAGTCGAAGCCGGTGTAGTGCGATGCGAGGCCAATATTGAGCAGGTGCGAGTGCAGACGCTCGACCTCGAGCATGATGGCGCGGATGTACTGGGCGCGCGGCGGGACATGAATGCCCTGGGCGCGCTCGACGGCCTCGGCGTAGGCCACCGAGTGAGCGCAGCCGCAAATGCCGCAGATACGGTCGGCGAGGAACGTCACGGCGTCATAGTTCAGGCGCGTCTCGGCGACCTTCTCCATGCCGCGGTGCACGTAGAACAGACGATAGTCGGCGTCGACGATCGTCTCGCCCTCGACGAACAGGCGGAAGTGGCCGGGCTCGTCGGAGGTAATGTGCAGCGGGCCCATGGGGACGAGCGTAGTCTCCTTGCCCTTGGTGTCGGCCAAGAACTCGTAGTTTTCCATGTCGCTCGCGGGAGCGGGACGGAAGCGGTAGTCCATGGAGTCCTTGCGCAGCGGATACAGGCCGCTGGGCCAATCGTCGGGCAGCACCAGGCGACGACGGTCGGGCAGACCCTCGGGGATCAGGCCGAACATGTCGCGCAGCTCGCGCTCGCCCCACACGCAGGCGGGGACGAACGGCGTCACGGACGGGAACGTCATCTTGGCGGGATCGACCTCGGTGCGCACGGTCACCCAGCCGGGATCCTCCCCCTCCATGGAGATGACGTAGTACACGGCGTAACGGCCGCACAGGCTGCGCTCGTCGTTGCCGATGATCACGGGAATCCAGCCGTAGCGCTCGTAATACAGGTAGTGGACGGCCTCGGGCAGACGGTCCAGCTTGACGGTGATCGTCAGCTGGTCCTCGCACTGCCACTCAACCTTCTCGATAGCGCCCGGCACTGCGGCGCGCAGGGCCTCGACGTGGCTTTCGCAACGACGAGCGTAGTCCTTCTTTTCAGGTTCTGCCATGGTGCTAATTCACCTCGCTTGTCTTGGTCTGGGAACTGAACACCATGCGGTAGAGAGGAGCCTCGTGGAGCTCTTCGACGCTCTGGTTCAAAACGACGGACGTTGCATCCTCGACGCCGCTCGTGATGGCGACCGGGGTGGCGATACCGAACCACATGACCACGATCGCGAGGGCGATCTCGGGGATGATCATGAGGGCGGGCACCTCGTGGCGCTTCATGCCCTCGGGCGCCTTGCCGAAGATGGACTTGAGCGCGATGCCGGTAAGGGCAAAGTACACGCCGGTGAGGCCAATGGCCACGAGCACGACCACCCAGATGGGACCGGACTGGACGCCGGCCACGAAGGTGAGGAACTCGGAGATGAACAGGGCGAACGGCGGGAAGGCGGCGAGCGCGAGCAGGGCGATGATGGTGAGCGCTGCCGTGACGGGAGCGATCTCGACGACGCCCTTGATCTTGTTCAGGTCGCGGGTGTGGTAGATGTGCTGGATGTTACCGGCCATGCAGAAGGCGAGCGCCTTCGTGAAACCGTGGAAGATGCAGTGCAGCAGGCAGGCCGCGATACCGAGCGGACCACCGATACCCAGGCACAGCGCGACCACGCCGACGTTGTCGACGGAGGAGTACGCGAAGCGGCGCTTGATATCGTCCTGCTTAAAGATGCACAGGGCGGCCACCAGGATGGACAGCGTGCCCAGGATGAGCAGGAGCGTACGCGGATAGGTGTCGCCCACCGTGATGATGGACAGGGAGTAGAAGCGGATGATCACCAGCATGGCGCACTTGAGCAGCACGCCCGAGAGCAGCGCGGAGACCGGGCTCGGAGCCTGGGAGTGCGCGTCGGGCAGCCAAGTGTGCATGGGGAACAGGCCCGCCTTGGTGCCGAAGCCGATGACGATGAACGCGAACGCGAGGCGCACGAGCATCGGGTCGAACTGGTCGGCGTAGGGCATGATGGAGGTGAGAAAGGCTGCCTCATGCGCGTTGGGCATGATATCGGCGGCGTTCGCGTAGATGAGCAGCGTGCCGAACAGGCCGAAGGCCACGCCGGCGGTGCAGACCATCGCGTACTTCCAAGACGCCTCGAGCGCCTGCTTGTTCTTGTAGATGCCCACGAGGAACACGGTCGACAACGTGGTGGCCTCGACCGCCGCCCAGGTGAGGATGATGTTGTTGGACAGGCAGGCGAGCAGCATCGTGAAAACGAACAGGCTAAACAGCGCGTAGTACTGCTTGGTGCGCTCGGCCGGCATGGTCTTCTCCTCGATATCGATCTTGATATAGGAGATGGAGTACACGCCGGTGATGAACCCGATGATGCCTACCAGAAGGACGAAGATCGACGAGAGCGAATCGAGATGGAGCCACAGGCCCAAAGCGTCGATATTCTGCCCGCTCGAGAGCATGGTTCCCGCGGTGACGACCGAAAGGACGAGGGTCGCCGCGACGGAGATGGTGTTGAGCCCCGCAAAGACGCTGTAGGACGTCGTCTTGGGGAGCGCAGCCATAATCAGGGAGAACACGAGGGGACAAGCGAGCAGGGCGACCGTCAGCATTGAAACATCCATGGCCTACCCCTTCAATTCGGTCAGGTCGTGGGAGTCGAGCGACTTGGTGTCGTTCCAGATCCTCACGACGACGGCGGACATGATGATGACGGCGAAAATGGCGTCGGTGGCGATGCCGATCTCGATGATCTCGGGGGCCGTGGGCGCGAGCAGGGCGAGCGTCACGTGGCTACCGTTCTCCATAAGGCAGTACCCGAAGATTTGCTTGAGGATGTTGCGCTGGGAGATGATGCACGTGAGGCCGACGAAGAAGTGCGCGAAGCTGATGGCGAGGGCCGGAGTAGCCACCTCAGCGGTGGGCAGGCTCAGGCGCGTGACCACCGCGAAGCAGATGGCCACCTCCAGACCGGTGAGGATGATGGTCCAGGCCGGCTTGATGGAGGAGGTCAGCGTGCTATCGGCAGGCGAACCCATCTTTTTGTAGGCACGGTTGAGAATGAACGGAACGAGGATCACCTTGGTGACGAAGGCCGACGCGGCCCACATGAGAAGCTCGGTGGCACCGGTGGTGAGGCCCAGGGTGAGCAGCACGCCCACCAGGACAACCGACTGGATCGCGTACCACTTAATGGCGGACGGGATGGTCTTCGAGACGACCACCATGGTGGAGGTCACGATCAGAAGACCGCCCAGGATATTGACTAACGAATAACCCATGTCCTACCTCCTAACCCATCCAACTAGAGGACAGAGGACCGGCGACGACGACCATGATCATGAGGACGACGAACACGAACGCCATGGCGCGCGGAAGGGGCTGGCCGGCGGCCACGGTCTCGCTCGGCTCACCGGGCAGGACCTTACCCATCCAACGCAGGAACCATGCGAAGGTGGCGACGGTCTCGACGACCATGACGCACACGAGGACGAAGATGACCGTGTTGGAAGCACCAACCGCGAAGCCACCGGAAATAATCTGGAACTTGGAGAAGAACGTGCTCATGGGGGGCACGCCGGCGATAGCGGTCGCGGCGACCGCGAAGCCCACGCCCGTGACCGGGTACTTCTTCATGAGGCCCTGGATCTTGGGCAACATACGGGTTCCCAGCGTGAAGCTGAGGGAGCCGGCGATGAGGAAGAACAGGGTCTTGGTGAACGCGTGGTTGAAGATGTGCTCGACGGCGCCGTTGAACGCCATCTGGCTTCCGAACACGGAGAGGCCCAGGCCGAAGAACACGTAGGCGAGCTGCGCGATCGTCGAGAAGGCGAGCAGGCGCTTCATATCCTTCTGGGGCAGGTACATGAGGAAGCCGAAGAGCATGGTCACGACGGCGTCGATGATGGCGACCCAACCGACGATCTCGGGGATATCGCCGGCACTCGCAAGAGCGCGGGCGAACACGCACACGCCGACCTTCACCATGGACGCGCCATGGAGGTAGGCGGAAACGGGCGTGGGGGCCTCCATTGCGGAGGGCAGCCACATGTAGAGCGGGAACTGGGCGGACTTGGCCCAAGCGGCGAACAGGATGAGCAGCAGCACGACGGTCTTCATACCGGAATCGAGCTGGGAGATCGCGCTCAGCGCGAACGTGCCGGTTCCGGCGAACAGGAAGGCCGCGCCGATGTAGAGTCCCAGAGCGCCGATATGGGTGATGATGAGCGCCTTCATACCGGCCTTCTTGGCCGTGGGCGTCATGTAGTAGCTGATGAGGCCCCAGGAGCACACGCCGGTGATCTCGAAGAAAACGAGCTGGCCGACGATGGTGGAGCTGTAGGCGAGACCGGCCATGGCGCCGATGAACGTGGAGAAGTACACGTAGAAGCGGCGACGGGGCGCGTCGGGATGCTCCTTGTTCTTATCGCTCATGTACGGGAACGAATAGATGACGACGAGCAGGCCGATAGCGACGAACGCGGGTGCGAGCAGCGTGCTCATCCGGTCGAATATGAAGCCCATGACCAAGGTCTGGCCCATACTCGCCCAGGTTACATCGACCGCGTTCATGCCGTTTCCGGCAAACGTCGCGGCCAAGCCAACGGAAGCGACCGTGGCGATGCCGCCGGCAAAGGCGCAGATCCATTTAGCGTAGGGACGCGGCAGCATGACGATGAGCAGGGAGCCCAGCATGGGGACGGCGATCGCCACCATGGCAAAGAGGGACAAGCTCGATTCGATTGACATAGTTTCTCCCTTCTCCCTACACGCCTACGACGACGAAGACGAACGCGAGGACCGCGATGCCGACGACGGCCCAGGTCTGGTTACCGAGCACCTTGAAGCGCGAACGGGAAACGGAGTTCTCGAGCACACCACAGACAACGAAATCGACCAGGCACTTGACAAGGAAGACGACGGCGCCCACGAGAGCGGTGACGCCGATGGTCGCGGGCTCTCCCCAGGGGATGAAGATGGAGGTGAACCAAGCGACGACCACGACCTGCTTCATGCCCATGGCGAGCTTCATCATGGCGAGGGACGGGCCGGAGAGCTCGGCGAGCGGGCCCTCCTGGAGCTCCTGCTCGGCTTCGGCCTGATCGAACGGAAGCTTGCCGAGCTCCATATAGCAGGCGGCCGCGAAGGCGACGCCGGCGAGGATGACGGCGACGACGCTCGAGACGTTGCCCGTAACGATGTGCTGACCCATGGTCGCAATGTCCGTGGAGCCGCACACGATGGCGACGGTAAACAGCGCGATGAGCATGGACGGCTCGATGAGCACGCTCATGAGGAGCTCGCGGATACCGCCGAAGCCCGCGTAGGCGTTGGAGGAATCCACGCCGGACAGCGCGAAGAAGAAGCGGGACAGCGCGAGCGCGTACATGATGGTGATGGCGTCACCAAAGACGGGCATGGGGCTCTCGAGCGTGAACATGGGCAGGCCCATGGCGAGCATGAACGACACCGCGAGGAACAGCGGCGGCATGATGCGCAGCACGAAGCTCGAGTCGGAACTCACGGACTCGGGACGCGCCATGAGCTTCGCGAGGTCCCGGTAATCCTGAAGGATGGACGGACCGCGGCGATTGTGCATCTTCGCGCGAATCACACGGGCGAGGCCGGAGAAGAAGGGCGCGACCAGCATGACCACGAGGCCCTGCGCTATCGCAAGAACGATGTTCATAATATCCTCTCCCCTCTCTAGACCATGACCACGGCGAGCACGAGGAAGACCACGAGCGCCGCGACGATGTAGCAGATGTATACGGAGTAGTTGCCGCCCTCGATCTTGGAGGCGAGGCCGGCCAGCTTATCGGCACCCTCGCTCGGTGCATCGACCAGGAAGCGGTCGGGCAGGGGCTCAACGCCCCGGGCGACACCGGTGAGCTTCTGGAACACGTGCGCGATGGACCAGCAGATCTTGGTGCATACCTCGCGCAGGGTGTAGAGCGGGCCCATGAAGAGCTCTACGTCTGACGCGAAGCTCGTGGCGACGACGGGCATGTGCTCGTTGGGCTCGTAGCCGCACGCCCAAGGGTCGGTCTTCTTAGCGGGGGCCTTGGTGCCGAGGCAGGACCTCAACACGAACGCGAGGCCGGTGAGGACCACGAGCGCGATGGCGATCGCGGGGGTGGAGGTGGCGGCACCGGAAATCTCGTTCACCAGAGACACGCCCGAGGTGGCTGTGATGGCAGAGCCGGCAAGCACGCTCTGGGCGACGTCGCCCAGAACCGGGGCGATGACGGGAGAGCCGATTCCCAGCACCACGCAGATGGCCGCGAGGAGCATCTGCGAGAACAACATCGGAGCCGGGGACTCCTTGGCGTTCGCGGCCTCCTGGGAACGAGGGCTGCTCGCGAACGAGACGCCGTAGGCCTTCACGAAGCACGTGACGGCCAGGGCACCGGTGATGGCGAGGGCGGCCGCGGAGGCGACGGCGAACACCATGACGACCGGGTCGGAGAGCGTCGAGATGTTGAACAGGGACTGGTAGGTGAACCACTCGGAAACGAAGCCGTTGAGCGGCGGGATAGCCGAGATGGCAAGGGCACCGATGAGGAAGCAGACGGCCGTGACCGGCATACGGCGGAACAGGCCGCCCATCTTCTCCATGTTGCGCGTACCCGTGGCATAGAGCAGGGAGCCCGCGCCGAGGAACAGCTCGCCCTTGAACATGGCGTGGTTGAGCGTGTGGTAGAGGGCGGCCATGAGCGCGATCGTCGCGATGACGTCGTTGCCCAGGGCGCGCGCCGTCATGGACGCGCCGACACCGAGCAAGATGATGCCGATGTTCTCGACGGAGTGGTAGGCCAGCAGGCGCTTAATGTCGTGCTCGTGGAGGGCGTAGACGACGCCCAGGACCGACGAGATGGATCCGAAGACCAGGACCATGAGGCCCCACCAGAGCTGGACGCCCGAACCCGCGAGCAGGTCGAGACCGACCTTGAGGATTCCCAGGATGCCGATCTTGATCATGCCGCCGGACATGAGGGCGGACACGTTGGACGGCGCCTCGGGGTGCGCCTGGGGCAGCCAGGAGTGCAGCGGGATGATACCGGCCTTTGCGCCGAATCCGAAGAACGCGAGGACGAAGCACGCGGAGGAGACGGCGGGTCCAAAGTCATGCGTACGGAAATCACTGAAGCTGAAGGAACCGCCCACGCCGTTGGTCATGAGCAGGAAGCTCGCCATGATAAGGACAAAGCCCACGTGCGCGATGACGAAGTAGAGCCAACCGCCCCTAATGGAGTTCTTGTTCTCCTCGATAACGACAAGGAAGTAGCTCGTAAGGGACATGAGCTCAAAGGCGACCAGGAACCAGAACACGTTGTCGGCGGTGATGACGAGCATCATCGAGGCGACGAAGGTGTTCATGAAGAAACCGGCGCGCCCGACCTTGCCCGGGTACTCATCGAAGTAGGACAGACCGTAGATGAAGCCCGCAAAGGCGAGGATTGAGATGAGGACCACGATCAGGCCCGCAAGGCCGTTGAGCAAGAGCTCGAGACGGGCGAACGGGAAAAAGAAGACCGTGTTGAGGGACGAAACGTCGCCAAGCACGGCCTCGAGGCCCGCGATGAACGACAGCACGGCCGCGACGGCGCCGATCAGGCAGCCGGCGGTCTTGGCGGCGTTATCGGCCTTGATCAGCAGAACCGAGGCGAGCGCACCGATGCACGAGACGGCAAGCGATGCGATAAACAGCGTCATGCTATCCATTGTTTACGCTCCCTTCTGCTTTCTCGGACAGGCCCTGGGCCACAGCGGTAACGTCGACGACTGGACCGTTTTCGATCGAGCGCAGGCGCTTGGCCTCGTCGAGCTCGCGATCGGCCGCGCCGCCCATGACGGTCAGCGCCTTGGTGGGGCACGCCGCCACACAATGCGGGCCGTCCGGATCGAAGGCACACAGGTCGCACTTGACGGCGCAGGTGTACTGGCCAGGAGCCCACGTAAGCAGGCTGCTCAGGGACTTAGGATACGAAGGCGTCGGGTCGCACATGCCTGCGACACCGGCGATAGACGTGCCATCGGGATGGATGGCTCCGAAGGGGCACGCGATGGCGCACAGCCTGCACCCGATGCACTCCTGCTCCTTGACGTGGATGCGATCGCCATCGTGCTCGATGGCATTCACCGGGCAAACCTCGGCGCAGGGAGCACCCTCGCAATGGTGGCAGGCAAGGGCGGCCGAAATACCGCCGGTCTTCACGAGCGCCAGGCGCGGCGTATCCTGAAGACCCTGCATCCGGTGGGCGTCGGCACAGGCGGACTGGCATGTTCCGCAGCCGATGCACCTCTCCGGGTTGATGTCGATGAAGCGGTTCATCCCCACTTCCTTTCAAAATAACGGGCCGGGCTCCCGAACGTACGGGACGCCCGGCCCAAATAGCCAACGAGAACGGGACTACACGATTTGGTTCACGTGCGTCTCGTCGTCGAACTTGGCGGCGCCAGGCTCAACGTCCTGGGGAGCGGCGGCGTCCACCAGAGCCTGCTTGAGCTCGGTGTACTGACGCTCGACCTCGCCCTCGGCCCAGACCTGGTCGGCGATAGCGTCGACCTGGCAGGCGGAGAACTTGTCCTCGGGCGTATGCGAGACCGGGTCGACCTTATGGATGGTCAGCTCGTTGCACTTGCCGATCCACCACTGGTAGGTCATATAGACCGTGCCCTTGTTGATGCGATCGCTCACGTCGGCGCGGCTGTATACCTGGCCGCGGCGGCTGTGGATCGAGACGATGTCGCCGTTCTTGATGCCGCGCGCCTGGGCGTCCGCGGGATTCATGCGGACAAAGCCGGGCTCGTCGGCGAGCAGCGCCAGCGTCTTGCAGTTGCCGGTCATCGAACGGCAGCTGTAGTGGCCGACCTCGCGGACGGTGCACAGGATGAGCGGGTACTCATCGTCGGGAAGCTCGGATGGCGCCTCCCAGTCGTGCGCCATCAGGTTGGCGCGGCCGTCCTTGGTGGTGAACTTGCCACCAGCGAACATGTCGGGCGTACCGTGGTCGTTCACATCGGTGCTCTTGACCGGCCACTGGGCGTAACCGCCCTCGGGAGCCATCTTCTCGTAGGTTGCGCCCACAAAGTTGGGGCACAGGCTAATGCACTCGTTCCAGATCTGCTCGGTGTTGTCGTAGTGCATGGGATAGCCCATGCGCGTAGACAGGTCCGCGAAGATCTCCCAGTCGTGGCGGCACTCGCCCTTGGGCGGAACGGCCGCGTCAAAGTGCTGGAAGCTACGGTCGGATGCGGTAAAGACACCCTCGTGCTCGCCCCAAGAGGTAGCGGGCAGGATGACGTCGGCGAGCATGGTCGTCTGCGTCATAAAGATGTCCTGACAAATGAACAGATCCAGCTCGGAGAGCGTCTTGCGCATACCGGCCGAATCGGGCTCGGTCTGCACCGGGTCCTCGCCGTAGTTGTAGAAGCAGTGCACCTTGCCCTCGTCGACCAGGTGGCCCAGGTCGGTGAGCTTGTAGCCCTCCTCGAGCGGGAGCTTTTCCTCGGGCACGCCCCAAGCCTTGGCAAACTTGGCACGCACTGCCGGGTCGGTGACCTTCTGGTAGCCAGGGTACAGGTTGGGCAGCATGCCCATATCGCAGGAGCCCTGGACGTTGTTCTGGCCACGCACGGGCGCGAGGCCGGAATTGGGTTTGCCGATCTGGCCGGCAACGCAGGCGATGGAGGCGATGGTGTGCACCGTCTTCAGGTTCTGCTTCTGCTGGCATACGCCCATACCCCAGCCAATGATGGCAGAGGGCTTCGCCGTGGCGTACATCTCGGCAGCTTGGTGGATCAACGCGGGCTCGACACCCGTGATGTCCTGTACGGATTCGGGAGTGTAGTTCTTGATGGTCTCCCACCACTCGTCAAAGCCGTTCGTGTGCTCGGCGACGAATTCCTTGTCGTAGAGGCCATCGTTGACCAAGCAGTTGGCAAAGGCGTTGAGGAACGCAACGTTGCAACCGTTCTTGATCGGAAGGTAGAGATCGGCGATACGCGCGGTTTCGATATGGCGCGGGTCGGCGACGATGATCTTGCAACCCTTTTCTTTGGCTCGCACGATACGCCTTGCGACGATGGGGTGCGAATCGGCAGGGTTATAGCCGAAGAGGAAAATGCAGCCCGCATCCTCCATACCGGGGATGGAGCATGACATGCAACCTGAACCAACCGTGTCCATCAGACCGAGGACAGTAGGGCCGTGTCAAGTACGGGCGCAGTTGTCCACGCTGTGGGTGCCGATGCACGCACGCGTAAACTTCTGCATGACGTAGTTCGCCTCATTGCCGCCGCCTCGCGAAGAGCCGGTGGTCATGACAGCGTTAGGACCATATTCGTCAATTATGGCCTGCATCTTAGATGCGGTGAAATCCAGTGCCTCGTCCCAGCTTACGCGCTCAAGATCCGCGCCCTTGGTGCGGCGGATCATCGGGTGCAGTACGCGAGGAGTCAAGATCTTGGTGTCGTTGATGAAGTCGTAGCCGCTCATGCCCTTAAGGCACAGCTCGCTCTGGTTGGTGATGCCGTTGAGCGGTTCGGTACCCACGACCTGGCCGTTTTGGACCAAGAGGTTAAACTGGCAACCGGCGCCGCAGTACGGGCAAATCACTTTATGCTTCTCCATGACACCCTCCTTCCTTTCTCTGCTACCGAATACTCGGTACTTATTTGACAATCATTGGGCCTGTCGCCCCGACGCTTACGCCTCGTTTTCGATGGTGGCGCGGGCACGCTCGGCAGTCAGTTCTGCCAGACGCTCCTCGTCTACCAGGGTGAGGCCCTTGGTCGGACACGCCTCGGCACATGCCGGACCGCCGGGACGGTCCACGCACAGGTCGCACTTGAGCACGAAGCTCTTAGTCTGCGAACCCACTCGCACGTCACCCATCAAGACGGGGACCTGCGTGGTCGCCACGCTCACGGCGCCAAAGGGGCATGCCATGACGCAGCTCTTGCAGCCGATGCAGTTGTCCTCGTTGACGCCGATGCGATGGTTCTTTGGATCAAAGAACAAGGCGCCCGTAGGACAGGCCTTCGCGCACGGGGCATCCTCGCAATGATGGCAAGCCACCGGTGCGGAGATCTCGTACGTACGCGTCACGCGCAGGCGCGGCGCGGCGATGTTGCCGGGAATATCGTGTGCCTCGATGCACGCCGCCATACAGGTTTGACACCCAATGCAGCGTGAAGAATCAGCCACGACTCGTTTATTGCCCATGTTGTTCACTCCCTCCTGAATCCCATGCCGGAGAGACCCTGTCGACGTTGCCCCAAGCCGCCCGTGGCCTGGCATCGGCGTATCGAGCGCATGCGGCGAAACAGGCACTCGGTAGAGTTTCTCCAACGATATACAGGTTAAATATACGCAGTTGCAGGGGGCAAACTTGAGCATAGGCCCTGCAATACGGGTGTATTGCAGGGGTTTTGGCAGGTTGGAATTATTCTCTAGAAGCTATAAAGGTGAGTGTATTACATGCGTACATCCAAGGGAGATTTCACGCTCGTTTCTGAAAGATGTAGTACGTTTGTAATATCGTTTACACTCAATTACTCTAGTGCAATAAAGTAGTGGTTGTAAGATTGGCTATTATTAGCCGATGTTGTATTTGACTATTCAAATTGCACGCTCATTAAGGGAGGCCAGTGATGTCATCGACTCAAAAACGAGCCATCCTGCAGGTGCGCATTCGCGAGGAAGACAAGCAGCATGCCGAGCGTCTCTACGACGCCATGGGCACATCGCTCGCCGAGGCTGTCCGTCTATTTGTCGCGCAGAGTATTTTGATGCGCAAGCTCCCCTTTCAGCCGGTCGCCGTGCGCTCCAAGGACGGCACGTCCGCCTATGGACTGCTCAAAGCATATGGGGACCCCAATCGCCGCTCCGAGGAGCGCAATGCCTGGATTGAATACCTAGCCACAGAAAGCGACGAGTCGGTTTTGGGTCCCGAGGAAGTAGATATCCATGAGTAGCACCATCATCGACGAGACCGTCATCCTTCGCTACCTGCTTGACGACGACGAGGTCCTGTCACCGCGCGCTGCCAAGGTCATCGCCACGCGCACCGCACGTGTCTACCCCGAAATCATCACGCGCGTCGTGGTCACGCTGCGCGACGTCTATAAGGTTCCCCGCGTTGAAATTGCTGCGGCCATGAAAAGGCTGGTCGATGACGTCATGGTCGACGAGCCCACCGTTGTCGCCCTTGCCGTCAAACTCTTCGGCAAGACCCATATGGACTTTACCGACTGCCTCCTCGCAGCCCGAACCGCCATCTACAACGATGATGTCGTGAGCTTTGGCAAGCCCATCATCCAAGGCATGATCGATTACCGCCGTAAACGCCAAACCGTGGCCGACGTTCGCGACCGCGCCGCCGAAGCACGCAGCCGAAGCACCGACTCCACCATCGACAAACTCCGCCACCAATCCCGCAGCTAACCCCCATCCCCTTCTAAGTTGCGGTGAAATAGTTCCTGGATTTAGGCTTATTCGAGCTTTCCAGGAACTATTTCACCGCAACTTTCTGTAAGGGTGGTTTTTAGTGCCGCCGAGGGGCACTAATCAACCGTTTGCCGATATGTTTGGCTCTGACTCATGACTCTGACCTGCCCCGTCAAGCTTTTGGTCAGTTCATGGCAAGGTCTGGCGGACCAAATATGGGATAGCGTAGTGTCATTCACTCCCCCTCGAGACCATGGGGTCGAAAATGAGTCATGATAAACGCTGTTCCAAACCGCAAGCAGAGCTATTCTTCCGGTTATTCGAGGCCCATCATGGCGGGCATCTGTTTGTAGCTACCAAAAAATGGGATGAACGCTGTGCCTACGCGCTCATGCAAAAAGAGATGATTATTCGACTCTACAACCATGTCTACGCTGACCCCGCGTATTGGAATGACCTCGGCGTCGAAGATCGCATCTTTCAATTGGCATCCGCTATTGCGGTCGTTGAACCGGATGCCGTGTTTTGTGGAGCAACGGCGGCACTGCTCTATGGCGTCGGTTCTGCATATTCGCTTCTCGACAAGGTGCAAGTGCTGCTGCCGCGTTCCACCAGACGCGATATGTACGAATTCGTTGAATACCGACGCTGGCGGCCGGGCGACGTATGGCAGCTCGGCCCGTTTACGTTAACGGATCCATATCGCACGGTGGTCGACATCGCCCGAACGAGCGCTTTTCGATATGCACTAGGCTATGTCGACGGGTTGGCTCGTGAGTACGGTGTCGAGCGTGAAGAATTGCGTGCATATGCACAAGCGAACTGCCGCGGACTGCACGGCATCGCGCGCGCATTTGACGTTTTTGAACACATGGATGGCAGATCGGATAACGGTGGAGAATCCGAGGCACGGGCGGCAATGATTCTGGCGGGAGTTGCCGCTCCCGAACTTCAGGTTGAAATCACTCGACCGGGAAACGCCGGCTATTATTTGGCAGATTACGGCTGGCAGATGCCAGACGGCTCTTGGATGCTGGCTGAGCTGCATGGACTAGGCAAGTTTGAGGACGATGCCCAAAATGATCCGGAACATACTGCGGCAAAAACCTATCGAGCTGCCCTCATGCGCGACGCGAACCTGCGTGCCATGGGCCACAACGTCATTCATTTCAAGCTCTCAGACACCTACGATGTCAAAGCGTTCGGCTCCATGACGCGCGGCTACGGTATACCAACCACAAAGCCCTACGCAGACTCCTGACCGGCTGCCCTCATCTTCTCGACAACAGAACCCATCATCGACCCAGCCCGCTCGGTCTCAATAAGTTGCGGTGAAATAGTTCCTGGATAACAGATGTTGCGGCTAATCCAGGAACTATTTCACCGCAACTTAGGAGGGGATGTGGGGTCCCCGGCATGTATATGAAAACAGCTCTGGTCCCAAAAGGAGCCAGAGCCGTTCGTCTATCTAATGGAGCGGGCGACGGGAATCGAACCCGCGTCATCAGCTTGGAAGGCTGGGGTT
>DAIMBN010000003.1:0-68311 GCA_036718335.1 Coriobacteriaceae bacterium | reverse complement strand
ATTCCACCCCCAATATGTTGCAAAACACCCCCGAGCATATGTTCGAAAACACAATATGTTGTGTTTACAGCAACGGCGGGATGCCACCTGTGGCACCCCGCCGTTCAACCTCAACCTTCAAGTTGACCTTGAGGCGATTTTTACGTCCCTTTACATGCCGTTCACATCGCCCCCAAACTCCCCCACCCAAGGCACGTGCGGCCCACCACCGCGACGCCAAGTGGCGAAAAATGGGACGGGCCCCAGATTGCCCATGCGCGCGCAAAAGCACGCCGTGGCAATCTGGGGCCCGTCCCCAAATACCTATAAATTTGCAGGTCAGCGATGAGTTAACGATGCGCCAGCGGGTGCGCCGCCAGATAGACCTCGGTCAGTTGCGTACGATCGACATGCGTGTAGACCTGCGTGGTCGATATATCGGCATGTCCCAAGATCTCCTGTAGCACACGGAGGTCTGCGCCGCCCGCAAGCATATGGGTAGCAAAGGAGTGACGCAGCGTGTGGGGATGGAGTCCCACCAGCCCCACCTGGCGCCCGTAGCGCTCACATATCGCATGCACGGCCTGGCGCGACAGGCGACGTCCGTTCTTATTTAAAAAGACCGCCGAGGTCTCGGTTCCGCGGGCATGGGCCGCCAAGCGAGAACGTCCCTCAGTTACATAGAGCATCAGAGCTCGCGCCGCGCTTCCCACCAGCGGGGACAGGCGTTCCTTTGAGCCCTTACCGCGAACGAGTACAAAGCCATCGTCAATATGGATATCGCCCACATCGAGCCCCACCAACTCGCTCACACGCAAACCGCATCCGTAGAGCACTTCCAAGATGGCATGGTCGCGCAAGCCCATCTCGCCCTCGGGGAAGTCTTGATCGAGCAGAGCCGAGACATCCTCCACCGATAGATACTCCGGCAAACGCTCAGCCTTTTTAGGCAGGCGCAACGCCGCCGTTGGATTTTGGGCTACAGCCCCATCGCGCACCAAAAAGGCATGCAGGCCCTTCACGGCCGCAAGCGCACGCTCCACCGAGGCATCGGAATAGCCCCCATCGCGACGGTCGGCAACAAAGCCCTCCACGACCTGACGGGTCACCTCTTCAAAAGACACAATACCCGCCCGCTCCAGATAGGCGCAGTACGTCGTCAGGTCACGACGATAGGCCGCAATCGTGTTGCGCGCCAAACCCCGCTCGACCGCGAGGTAATCGAGATACTCCCCCGCCGCCACGGCGAGCGACGAGGGAGTAGCTTCGGTATGTTCCTTATTCGCCGGCACCCTTAGTCCGTAGCGAGGTTCATGGGCGTCACCTGCAGACGGTCGACACCCTCGTGCTGGCCGATCGAAGCGCGCACGAACTCGCGGAACAGCGGCTGCGGGTTGGTCGGGCGGCTCTTGAACTCGGGATGAGCCTGGGTTGCCACATACCACGGATGCACGTCGCGCGGCAGCTCGACCATCTCGACCAGGCGCTCGTCGGGTGACAGACCCGAGATAACCAAACCGGCGTCCTCGAGCTGGTCACGGAAGGCGTTGTTGAACTCAAAGCGGTGACGGTGACGCTCGTAGACGAGCTCCTCGCCATATGCCTCGCGAGCAAGGGTATCGGCGGCGAGCTTGCACGGATAGGCGCCCAGGCGCATGGTGCCGCCCTTCTCGGTCACGTCCTCCTGCGAGCTCATCAGATCGATGACGCTAAACGGGCCGTCCGGATCGAACTCGGAGGAGCTGGCGCCGCCAAGGCCGACGACGTTGCGGGCGAACTCGCACACGGCCACCTGCATACCCAGGCAAATGCCCAGATACGGAATCTTGTGCTCACGGGCAAACTCGGCCGCGAGGATCTTGCCCTCCAGGGCGCGCTTGCCAAAGCCGCCGGGGACCAGGATGCCCGAGGCGTCGCCCAAAACCTCGGAGACATTCTGCTCGTCGAGGCTCTCGCCGTCGACCAGCTGGACGTCCACATGGCGATCGTAGAAGACGCCCGCATGGTGCAGGGCCTCGATAACCGACAGGTACGCATCGGGCAGCTGCGTGTACTTACCCACGACGGCGATCTTCACCTTGTCGGCGTGATGGTTGGCGTGATTCTGTTTGCGCAGGAACTCGTTCCACTCGCTCATGTCGCGCTCACGCGGATCCAGACCCAGGCGTTCGCAAATGCGCAGGTCAAAGTCCTGCTCGGCAAGCAGCTGCGGAACATCGTAAATGCTCGCGCAGTCCTCGTTGGTAAAGACGCAATCGGTGTCGACGTCGCAGAAGCTTGCGATCTTTCCGCGGATAGCGTCATCGATATGGTGGTCGGAGCGCAGCACGATGATATCGGGCTGGATGCCAAAGCTGCGGAGCTCCTTGACGGAATGCTGCGTGGGCTTGGTCTTGACCTCGTGGGCGGCGGCGATATAGGGAACGAGCGACACGTGGATGTAGCAGACGTTCTCGGGGCCGGCCTCCTTGCGGTACTGGCGGATGGCCTCGACAAACGGCTGCGACTCGATGTCGCCGATCGTGCCGCCCAGCTCGGTGATGACTACATCGGAGCCGGTCTGCTCCTCGATGCGGCGGAACTTGTCCTTAATGGCATTGGTGACGTGAGGAATCACCTGCACGGTACCGCCCAAAAAGTCGCCGCGACGCTCGCGGGCGATCAAGCTCTTATAGATGGCGCCGGTCGTAAAGTTGGAATCGCGGGTCAGGTTCTCATCAATAAAGCGCTCGTAATGACCCAGGTCCAGGTCGGACTCGTAACCATCCTCGGTAACGAAGACCTCACCATGCTGGAAGGGGCTCATGGTACCGGGGTCGACGTTCAGATACGGGTCGGCCTTCTGCATCGTTACTTTGTAGCCACGCGACTTGAGCAGACGGCCCAGCGAGGCCGCGGTGATACCCTTGCCCAGGGACGAAACCACGCCACCGGTTACGAACACATGCTTGGTCATATTGAGTTACCTGCGCTTCCCGTAGAAGTTGTTTATCCACATCTTACGGGTCTTCATTGTAATACTCGCGCCGCGGACCGTTCGCAATTTTTCTCGCGTGCGATTGCATTTCTCAATCTTGAAACAAAACGCCGCCCGGTTTCCCAGGCGGCGTCGCTGTGGCAAGGGTTACATGCTGCTATCGATCAGAAACCTCGTCCTCAAGCATTTCTTGAACGAGCATGCCGGTACGGACGCCCTCAAGATACCACTCGCCACGTTCGGTGAGGCAAATGCCATTTGCAAGCTGACCGCCGTCGTCGCTATAACGCGAGACGACATCAATCATGCCTTCGGAATCCAAGCGATCGATTGCGGCGCGGACACGATACGGCGAAACCCCCACGCGCTCGGCAAGCGTTTTGCGCGAGAAACCATACGGCCCGCCATTGTCTTCGGTTTGCTGGTCGATCTCCATCAACACCAGCACCTCGACACGCTTCATATCGTTGACACTCGCACGACCCTTGCCCGCCATAGCAGCCTCCTCAAACCGAGCACGAGCATCTAACGCGCCGTGCGCGACCGACACACCTCACGATGGCAGGTAATATCCATCATGCGGCATCCCGCTAAGGATGAAACAGTTACGGTTATTGTATACCGCTCAAATTGTTTCTAGGCAGGTAAACAGCTATTTTTCGCCGAAATAGGCGCTTTATTGATCAAAAAGCCGTACCGGGCGCTAACCCGATACGGCCAAAATGCAATGCAATTACCGCGGTGCTTCAAACTTAGCGATGGAAGAAACCGCGGCGCTCAAACTTGGGCTCGCAGCACACGTTGATACCCAGTTTGCGCAGTACCGTCTCGTCCGTCGGCGAGATAATCACGCTAAAGAAGGCATCGCAACCGCGCAGCTGCTCCAGGCCCGAAAGGACGCGAGCGGCCGTCTCACTCGTGGCCGAGGTGATCGACAGCGCCATAAGCGTCTCGTCGGTGTGGAGGCGCGGGTTTTTGCTGCCCAGGAAATGCGTCTTGAGCTTGCTGATGGGCTCGATCGCCTCATCGCTGATAACCTCGAGCTCAAGGTCGACGCCCGAGACGTGCTTGAGGGCGTTCATAATGAGCGAACTTGCGGCGCCCAGGCGCGTGGAGGTCTTACCGGTCACCACGGAGCCATCGGGCATGACCATGGCACCCACGGGACCACCCGTCAGTTGCTCCCTGGTGAGGGCCGCCGAGCGCGCCGGTGAGTAGTTCTTATCGATGCCGGCTTTCTTCATAATAATCTTGAGACGGTCGACTTGCTCATCGCCCACGCCGGTACGGCGCACATTTTCGACCGCGGTAAAGTAGCGGCGGACAATCTCCATCTTGGAAGCGTCGCGGCAGGCATCGTCATCGGTGATGGCAAAGCCGACCATATTGACGCCCATGTCCGTAGGGCTCTGGTAGGGGCTCTTGCCCAGGATCTTTTCCATCAGGGCACGGACTACCGGGAAGGCCTCGACGTCGCGGTTGTAGTTGACCGTGGTCTTGTTGTAGGCCTCAAGGTGGAACGAATCGATGATATTGGCGTCGTCGAGGTCAGCCGTGGCGGCCTCGTAGGCAATATTGACCGGATGCGTCAGAGGAAGATTCCAGACCGGGAAGGTCTCGAACTTGGCATAGCCGGCGGCGGTACCGTGCTTATGCTCGTGATACAGCTGCGAGAGGCAAGTAGCGAGCTTGCCCGAGCCGGGGCCGGGTGCCGTCACGACAACGAGCGGACGCGTGGTCTCGACAAACTCGTTCTTGCCGTAGCCATCGTCGGACACGATCAGATCGACATCGTGCGGATACCCCTCGATGGGATAGTGCAGCTTGGCGGGAATACCGAGCGCGTTCAAGCGGTTGCGGAACACATCGGCAGCAGGCTGGCCGGCGTACTGGGTGATGACCACAGCCGCGACGGCAAAGCCGTTGCCGCGGAACAGGTCAACCAGGCGCAGCACATCCTCGTCATAGGTAATGCCAAGGTCACCACGAGCCTTGTTTTTCTCGATGTGGTTCGCGTTGATCGCGATGATAACCTCGACATCGTCGGCGATGCTCTTGAGCATGCGGAACTTGCTGTCCGGTTCAAAACCCGGCAGCACGCGGCTCGCATGATAGTCATCGAACAGCTTGCCGCCAAACTCCAAATAGAGCTTGCCACCAAACTGTGAGATGCGCTCCTTAATGTGAGCAGCCTGCAGCTCGATATACTTCGCGTTGTCGAAACCCTGGCGCATATATGGCTCCCGTCCCGTTTCCATTTAATGTTCTAGGCGATTATAACGGAGCCCGCCCTCCCCGATACCCAAACCATCAACAGGCACCAACCAAACACGCCCACCGCAACCACCGGGGACCCAGGATGGCTAATTTGAGGCGGGGAACAAGTCGCTCAGCACCAACGATGGCAGCGCCGCAGGTTGAGCATAAGCCAGCGAAAGCCCGCCAGAGCGAGCAAGGTGACGTGAAAGAGGAGGGCATAGGCCTTTTGGCCATGCCCGACGATTGAACGTCAGATTGCCGCTCTGGCGGGCTTGCAGCGTCGAGCGGTTACGGCGTTTGGTAAAACGCCGGAACACAAGAGCGCCCCCTCCCGCGCACGGAACGGGAGGGGGCTAAAGGTAGGAGTCTACCGGTGGGTTGACCCCACCGGACAGACGATGACCAGGTGATCCTTTACAGGATCGTCAAGGTTTCCGTGGGGTACCCGTTGGGTACTTAGAGCAACACGCAGGCGACGGTCAGGATGATGGCGCAGACGACGGAGAGCGCGACGATGAGCTTAAGGGCAAACTTGAGCCAGGTCGTCCACTCGATCTTGGCCAGGGCGAGACCGCCCATGATGGCGCCGGAGGTCGGGGTGAACAGGTTCACGACACCGATGGCGGCGGAGAAGATCATGACCATGACCTCGGGCGAGAAGCCGAGCTTAACAGCCAGCGGTCCCATGATGGGCATGGAGACGGTGGCCATACCGGAGGTCGAGGGGATCAGGAAGGACAGGCCGAAGTAGACCAGGAAGCTCATGGGAGCGAAGATCACACCGGACAGGCCAGCCAGGGCATTGGCGGCAGCGTCGAGGACGTAGACGTCGAGGCCGGTGTTAGCCATGAGGACGGAGATACCACGAGCGAGGGCGATGACGAGAACAACGGACATCATGTCGGCAGCGCCGGTGATGAAGGTGTTGACGATCTGCTTCTCGGACAGGCCACCGATGATACCGATCAGGACAGCCATGAGGAAGAACCAGGTGGAAGCCTCGTCGAAGTACCACTGGCCAATGGGCAGGCCGGTGATCAGGGCAGACCAGCCCTGGACGACGGCGTTACCGTCGGCATCGTAGACAGCGCCAGCGTCAAAGAAGTTGGCGACGCCCTCGTTGAGGTCGGCCAGCGGGATGAAGCCGACGATCATGACGACGAAGGTGAAGGCAAAGGCGATCAGAACACCCTTCTGACGACCGGTGAGCTTGACCTCATTGTGAACCTCGGAAGCAGCCTTGCCGTGAGCCTCTTCGGCGTCCTTGAGCTCCTGCATCGACAGGATGGTGGAACCCTTGTCAGCCTTGACCTTCTTGGCATAGCTCATGACGAAGAAGATGGACATAGCAGTGGTAACAATCCACAGGACGGCACCGAGGCCGATGATGATGGACTGGTTGACCTCAATGCCAACGCCGGTCAGAGCGTCGACGGCAGCGCCGACGGCGAACGGGTTAACCGTGGAGCCCAGGCAGCCGCAGCCAGCGCCGAGCAGGACGGTGGCGGCACCGACCATCGGGTCGAAGCCAGCGGCCATCATGGTAGCGGCAAGCAAGGCGTAGAAGGGAACGGTCTCCTCGCACATACCATAGGTGGTACCACCGAGGGAGAAGATGAGCATCAGCACGGGAATGAGCATGATCTCATTACCCTTAAGCTTCTGCACCAGGACGGCGATGCCGTTGTCCAGGGCGCCGGTCTCGGTCATCATGCCGAGGAAGCCGCCCAGGATCATAACGAAGAGGCAGACGGGCAGAGCGTCAGCGAAGCCCTTAATCGGGGCGGTGCAGAAATCGCTCAGACGGGCGGCAGTAACCGCGCCACCGGACGTGCCGGAGACGATAACGGTAATCACTGCGACAATTGCCAGCAGAGCAAGAAGAATGGTGAACGATGAAGGCATACCGCGCTTTTTCTTAGCGGTCTCAGTCATAGTTCTCATCCCCCCTTCATAAATCATTTACTGATCTCGCCCGAAGCGGCTCTTCCGTGCCGTGCCTGCCGCCTGGTGCGAGATATTTACCAGACAAAGCCGCTCGGGGTGTGCAGCAAGACACCCCGAGCGAGATGCTAGATGCTCTTACTTGAGCGTGGCGTACATGACAGCCTTGATGGTGTGCATGCGGTTCTCGGCCTCGTCGAAGACCTTGGAAGCGGGGCTCTCGAAGACCTCGTCGGTGACCTCCTGCTCGGTGATGCCGAACTGCTCGCACTTCTCGGCGCCAATGGTGGTGTTGGTGTCGTGGAAGCTGGGCAGGCAGTGCAGGAAGATGGCGCCCGGGTTGGCCATAGCCATGACCTCGGAGGTAACACGATACGGGGTGAGCTGAGCGATACGCTCGGCCCAGACCTCGTCGGGCTCGCCCATGGAGACCCACACGTCGGTGTAGATAACGTCGGCACCGGTGACGCCGTCCTTGACGTCGGTGGTCAGCTTGATGGTGCAACCGTTGGCCTCGGCGATGGGCTTGCAGGCCTCGATGACGTCGTCGGCGGGCATGCACTCCTCGGGGCCGCAGGCCACGAAGTTCATGCCGAGCTTGGAGCAGACGACCATGAGGGAGCGAGCGACGTTGTTCTTGCAGTCGCCCATGAAGACGAGGGTCTTGCCCTTGATGTCGTAGTTGAAGTTCTCCTGGACGGTCAGGATATCGGCGAGCATCTGGGTGGGATGCCACTCAGTGGTCAGGCCGTTCCACACGGGCACGCCGGACTTAGCAGCGAGCTCCTCGACGTCGTCCTGGGCAAAGCCACGGAACTCGATGCCGTCATACATGCGGCCGAGAACGCGGGCGGTGTCCTCGATGGACTCCTTCTTGCCCATCTGCGACGAACCGGGATCGAGATAGGTCACGCCCATGCCCAGGTCCATGCCGCCGACCTCGAAGGCGCAGCGGGTACGAGTGGAGGTCTTCTGGAAGAGCAGAACGATGTTCTTGCCCTCGAGATAGCGATGCGGAACGCCAGCGCGCTTCATATCCTTGAAGTTCTTGGAGAGCTTGAGCAGGTACTCGATCTCCTCGGTGGTGAGGTCGAGAAGCTTGAGGAAGCTACGGCCGGAGAGGTTAACACCCATGGTTCGATTCCTTTCGAAGAAATGAATTACGTAAGTATCAGTGTTGCCCGTTTAACGGGCGAAGCCGGTGCGGTTGTAGGGGGACCGCACCGGAAACGGAAAGACTTAGAGGTCCTCGCGCCAGAAGGGCATGCTCATGCAGCGCGGGCCGCCGCGGCCGCGGGAGAGCTCGGCGGAGGGCACGACGAGAAGGTCCAGGCCCTCCTTGTACAGCACGTCGTTGGTGACGGTGTTGCGGGCGTAGACGCAGATCTTGCCGGGCTCGACGCACAGGGTGTTGGAGCCGTCGTTCCACTGCTCGCGGGAGGCCGCGATCGGGTCGCCGCCGCCGCAGGGGATCAGCTTGACCTGGTCGACGCCGGTGGCGTCCTCCAGGACGTGCTCGAGGGTGTCCTCGATCAGGCGGATGTTCACGTCGCCCGGGTTCTTGCCGGCGGTCAGCTCGTAGACGCGCAGGGTGCCCATGATGGCGGGGTGGATCGTGAACTTATCGACGTCGATCTGGGTGAAGACCGTGTCGAGGTGCATGAAGGCGCGCGAGACCGGGATGTCGAAGGCCAGGATGCGCTCGACCTTGGAGTCGGAGTTCCAGAAGATGTTCTGGGCCATGACGTCGATCGCGGCGGCCTGGGTGCGCTGGGAGATGCCGACGGCGAGGGTCTTCTCGTTGATGTTCAGCACGTCGCCGCCCTCGGTGTGGAACTGGCAGTCGCGGCGGAAGTACAGCGAGACGTCCTTGTAGTCGGGGTGGTACTTGAAGACGTACTTGCCGTACAGGGTCTCGCGGTTGCGGGTGACCGAGTACATGCGGTTGAGGTTGACGCCCTCGCCGACGACCGCGAACGGGTCGCGGGTGAAGTAGAGGTTGGGCATCGGGTCGATGATCAGGTCGGACTCGGACTCGGAGTTGACCAGGGAGTCGAGGGTCGTGGAGGCCGTGAGGGGCATGTCGATCTCGGACTTGGTCATGCCGGCCATGGTCTTCTTGACGAACTCGAGGTTGTCCTCGATGGAGTCCAGCTTCTCGCGGACGATCTGCGGCATGTGCTGGCCGCGGATGCCGGCCTCGGCGATGTACTGGTCGGTGAACTCGGCGCGGGCGCCGGGGACCTGGTCGAACACCTCGGCGACGAGGTTCTCGAGATAGAGGACCTCCACGCCCTGGTCCCTCAGGATCTGGGCGAAGGTGTCGTGCTCCTGCTGCGCGACCTCCAGGAACGGGACGTCGTCGAACAGGAGTCGCTCGAGCTCGTCGGGCGGCAGGTTGAGGAGCTCGTCGCCGGGACGGTGCAGGCAGACCTTCCTGAGCTTGCCGATCTCGGAAGGCACGTGCAGACCTTTCGTCATGGCCTCCTACCTTTCTTTCGGGCCCTTGTCAGGGCCGATTCGTTAGCGCCCCTCCGTGTGAGGCGTTATTGCTGACGACATATTTATATCCAAAATCAGCTCATACTTCCACCTTGCTCCCGAACGGTTTTTTATAGGGGGTGAACGGCATACACATATACTTCACGCATGGCACACTTCATCTTAATAAAGCGTATTTACGTGCTTAAACGCGTTTTCAATCCTAAAATCAAATGGAACTAAACTTTGCTAAACCACCCTCATATTGCATATTTCCAATAAAGCTATGAATAGAATTAGCGGTTCATACCGTGTCTCAACCATTTTCATTTTTATTCAGAAAAAAGTTTGTCCTATTCATTTCTGGTAAATAAATTACCGTTTACCAGACGCTTGATACCGTTCACCGGAAACTCAGTATAAGGCCCAGCGGATACCGACTCGCTTTACGGCTCCATTTGTAACAACTTGACTTCTCGGTATAGAAAAACGGACCCGCTTCACTAGGGAAACGGGTCCGTTTTCGATTATCTTCGGCTAATTTGGATAAGGCCCTCGAAGATCATCGGAATCCTAGCGATCGAACTCCGCCAGTGCCTCGCCCAAAAGCCTCAGGCCCTCGCGCAGAACGTCCTCGCTCGCGCAGTAGCCCAGGCGTGCGCCGCAGGGAAGCTCAAAGCGGCTGCCGGGTACCAGCAGCACTCCCCTCTCGGACAGCAGGCGCTTGCAGAACTCCTCGTCGTCCTCGGGAATATCAAGCTGGATAAACGAGGTGGACACGCCCTGCGGCGCCGTCCAGGAAACGCGGTGCTGCGTATCGATCCAAGCCTGCGCGATATCGCGGTTGCCAAACACGATCTTGCGATTGCGCTCAAGGATCTTGTCCTTGTGCTCAAGCACATAGGTCGCCAGGGCATCGTTGAACACGCCGCCGCAGATCATGGTGTAATCGCGATAGGTGCGGATGCGGCTGGATATCTCTTCGTCTGCCACGACCCAGCC
This sequence comes from Coriobacteriaceae bacterium, assembly GCA_036718335.1. Taxonomy (GTDB): domain Bacteria; phylum Actinomycetota; class Coriobacteriia; order Coriobacteriales; family Coriobacteriaceae; genus Collinsella. The sequence continues at coordinate 57,669 of DAIMBN010000003.1, read as the reverse complement.
CACGCGGGCCGCAGGCGCCGAATAGGTCTTGGACACCGAGTTGGTGACAATGGCATTCTCGTACACGTCAGCCATCGACATAAAGGCCTCGGTGTTCTCAAGCGGCAGATACACCTCGTCGCACAGCACGTAGGCGCCCACCGAACGGGCGATCTCGGCAATCTGGCCGAGCATATCGGCATCGAGCACCGTACCGATGGGGTTCGATGCGTTGTTGATGCAGATGAGTCTGGTGTTGGGGCGCACCAAGCGCTTGAGTTCCTCGATATCGGGCTTCCAGCCGAGTTCCTCGCGAAGCTCCCAATACTCGACCTCGGCGCCCAGCGTGCGCGGAATCTCGTAGAGCGGCGCGTAGGTGGGCCACTCGGCGATAACATGGTCGCCGGGCTCGACCACAGCCATGATGGCGTTGAGGTTAGCGCCCGTGCAGCCATTGGTCTGCAGAATGTGATCGGGATTGACCTCCCGACGATACAGCTTGGCAACCTCGGCCTTAAACTCCGGCGAGTCCTCGATCCAGCCGTAGTTCATCTTCTCGCGATCCAGGCGCTCGTAGAACGTGGCGCCGTCCTGTTCATCAAGCGCGCGCAGCTCGCCCATGGTGAGCGACGAGATCGTCGACTGGGCGATGTCCCACGTGGCGCTCTTCTCCCAAACGTTGAGCCATTCCTCAACGCCAATCGTCTTGATGTCCATGGCCAAGCTCCTTACAAAAGCAGTCATCCAATCGTGTTGACGTTCCTCATACAAGATTGGGGCGGTGCGAAAACCCGCACCGCCCCAATGGGAGACATCTAATGGCAGCTAGATGTATGTATTATGACCTGTACGGGTCCTAGAAGACCCTAGAGGTCCTCGCGCCAGAAGGGCATGCTCATGCAGCGCGGGCCGCCGCGGCCGCGGGAGAGCTCGGCGGAGGGCACGACGAGAAGGTCCAGGCCCTCCTTGTACAGCACGTCGTTGGTGACGGTGTTGCGGGCGTAGACGCAGATCTTGCCGGGCTCGACGCACAGGGTGTTGGAGCCGTCGTTCCACTGCTCGCGGGAGGCCGCGATCGGGTCGCCGCCGCCGCAGGGGATCAGCTTGACCTGGTCGACGCCGGTGGCGTCCTCCAGGACGTGCTCGAGGGTGTCCTCGATCAGGCGGATGTTCACGTCGCCCGGGTTCTTGCCGGCGGTCAGCTCGTAGACGCGCAGGGTGCCCATGATGGCGGGGTGGATCGTGAACTTATCGACGTCGATCTGGGTGAAGACCGTGTCGAGGTGCATGAAGGCGCGCGAGACCGGGATGTCGAAGGCCAGGATGCGCTCGACCTTGGAGTCGGAGTTCCAGAAGATGTTCTGGGCCATGACGTCGATCGCGGCGGCCTGGGTGCGCTGGGAGATGCCGACGGCGAGGGTCTTCTCGTTGATGTTCAGCACGTCGCCGCCCTCGGTGTGGAACTGGCAGTCGCGGCGGAAGTACAGCGAGACGTCCTTGTAGTCGGGGTGGTACTTGAAGACGTACTTGCCGTACAGGGTCTCGCGGTTGCGGGTGACCGAGTACATGCGGTTGAGGTTGACGCCCTCGCCGACGACCGCGAACGGGTCGCGGGTGAAGTAGAGGTTGGGCATCGGGTCGATGATCAGGTCGGACTCGGACTCGGAGTTGACCAGGGAGTCGAGGGTCGTGGAGGCCGTGAGGGGCATGTCGATCTCGGACTTGGTCATGCCGGCCATGGTCTTCTTGACGAACTCGAGGTTGTCCTCGATGGAGTCCAGCTTCTCGCGGACGATCTGCGGCATGTGCTGGCCGCGGATGCCGGCCTCGGCGATGTACTGGTCGGTGAACTCGGCGCGGGCGCCGGGGACCTGGTCGAACACCTCGGCGACGAGGTTCTCGAGATAGAGGACCTCCACGCCCTGGTCCCTCAGGATCTGGGCGAAGGTGTCGTGCTCCTGCTGCGCGACCTCCAGGAACGGGACGTCGTCGAACAGGAGTCGCTCGAGCTCGTCGGGCGGCAGGTTGAGGAGCTCGTCGCCGGGACGGTGCAGGCAGACCTTCCTGAGCTTGCCGATCTCGGAAGGCACGTGCAGACCTTTCGTCATGGCCTCCTACCTTTCTTTCGGGCCTTTCGGCCGAATCTCTCAGCGCCCTTCCATAGCGGACGCTGCTTGCTGACAGCTCTAGTTATATCCAAATTCCACCCGCAATTCCACCTCGCCCCCGAACGGTCAACAAAGTGCGATGAACGGTATATCGCACGAGATTCCCCCATAATGTACTTCGGCGTTCTAAAGTAACTTTTCTAAGGTAAACGCTCTTTTTTCCAAAAAACTATTTGCAATTGCATCTCTAAACTTTTGATTCAGAATTGCATAGCTAAATCGGTTTTATGTATATAAATGATGTTTGTTTACGTTTCCGCCTGCATTCAATGATATTCAGCTATCCATCATTCTTATTCACACTTACGTACCAGTTGAGTGAGGATATAGACCGCTTGCAGACGAGCAGGACGTCAGTCCTATGACTTGTCAGCGTAAGAAGTAGGTAAAGATACCGTTCACGCGATACGTCCGTGCCAGCGGTCGACTAAATTGAGACAATAGTGATTAGTGTTAGGCTACCGTCCCTTGTGGGGACTGAACGGACAGATGCATATGCCGAGCAAAATCGAAAAGAAGCAAGCCGCCGCAAAGCTGCGCAAACCGCCGCGCGACTTCTCGTACACGCAAAACCGAGAGCTCAGCTGGCTACGCTTTGACAACCGCGTGCTCGACGAAGCCTTCGACGAAACCGTTCCGTTATTCGAGCGACTAAAGTTCGTCTCGATCTTCGAGTCCAACCTCGACGAGTTCCTTATGGTGCGCGTGGGCGGCCTGTCCGATCTGGCGGAGCTCAAAAAACAACCTGTCGACAACAAGAGCAATATGACCGCCTCCGAACAGGTCGATGCTGTCATGGCCGAAATGCCCGGGCTCCTTACCCGTTGGGAGTCCATCTTTAAGAGCATCGAGGGCAAGCTCGACACCTTGGGCGTTCACCGCGCCCGCATCGATTCGCTTACGCCCGAGGAGCGCACCTTTGTAACCCGCTACTTCCAGGCCTACGTGTCACCGGTCATCTCGCCGCTGGTCATCGATCCTCGCCACCCCTTCCCCAACCTGCGCAATGGCGCGCTCTATCTGGCCTGTGGTCTGGACGGTGCCACCGACGAGGAGAGCCTGCTGGGCCTTATCGAGATTCCCGCCTCGATGAACCGCGTGGTCGAGATCCCCTCGCCCACCGGCACCTACTCCTACATCTTGCTCGAGGACGTCATCCTCGCCTGCCTGGACAGCTGCTTTGGCTCCTATAAGCCGCTGGATCGTGCGCTGATCCGCGTCACCCGCAACGCTGACATCGATCCGGACGGCGAGGGCGTCGAGGAGGAAGAGGACTACCGCCAGCACATGAAGCGCATTCTCAAGAAGCGCCTGCGCCTGCAGCCGGTAGTGCTCGCGGTCTCGGGATCGCTCGAGAAGGCGACGCTCAAGACTATCCGCAAGGCGCTCGAGCTTTCGCGTCGCTCGGTCTTTACCTGCGATATCCCGCTCAACCTGGGCTACGTCTTTGGCATTGAGGGCAAGATTCCCGAGCACCTGCGCAACGAGCTGCTCTTTACGCCGTTTAAGCCGCAGCCCAATCCCACCATCGACATGACCCGCTCCATCCGCGAGCAGGTGCTGCAGCACGACAAGCTGCTCTTTTATCCCTACGAGGCCATGAACCCGTTCTTGGACCTGGTGCACGAGGCCGCCTATGACCCCGAGTGCATCTCGCTGCGCATCACGCTCTACCGCGTGGCCAAGCAGAGCCGCCTATGCGAGTCGCTGATCGATGCTGCCGAGAACGGCAAAGAGGTCACGGTGCTCATGGAGCTCCGCGCACGCTTTGACGAGCAGAACAACATCGAGTGGGCCGAGCGCCTGGAAGAGGCCGGCTGCACCGTCATCTATGGTTCCGAGGGCTTTAAATGCCACTCAAAGATCTGCCAGCTCACCTATCGCGAGGGCATGGCGCTAACGCGCCTCACACTTTTGGGCACCGGCAACTTTAACGAGAAGACGGCCAAACTCTACAGCGACTTTATGCTCATGACAGCCCATCCCGGCATCGGCGAGGACGCCAACCTGTTCTTCCGCAACCTGTCGCTGGGCAACCTGCGCGGCGACTACCGCTTCCTGGGTGTGGCGCCCGTCGGACTGAAACCGCTCATCATGCGCGGGCTTGACCGCGAGATCCAGCGCGCCCTTGCCGGCGAGCCCGCCCGCGTGTTCTTTAAGCTCAACTCGCTGACCGACCGCGAGGTTATCGACAAGATCGCCGAGGCATCGTGTGCCGGCGTGCGCGTAGACATGATCATCCGAGGCATCTCGTGCCTCAAGCCCGGTGTTCCGGGCAAGACCGAGAACGTGCATGTCCGCTCCATCGTCGGACGCTTTTTGGAGCACGCGCGCGTCTATGCTTTCGGCGTGGACTCGGACATGATTTACCTGAGCTCGGCAGACATGATGACGCGCAACACCGAGCACCGCGTGGAGATTGCCTTCCCCGTGCTCGACCCCACCTGCCGCGCCCTGGTGCACGAGTACATGGGCATGCAGCTGCGCGACAACGTGAAGGCCCGCAGCCTCACGAGCGACGGCACCTGGGTCCCCGTGGAGCGTGCAGAGGGTGAGAAACCCTTCAACTCACAGGAAGCCCTGCTGGAGCGCGCCTATCGCAACGCCGAGGCCGCGCCCGGGCCCGTCATTGAGGCGGAACCTGCCTCCGAGGCCGAGCCGCAGCCAGTAGCACCCAAGGTCCAAGAGGTCCAGGCGACCGTCATTGAGCCCGAGCCTGCACCTGCACCTCAGCCCGATCCGCAGGTCACCAAGCCCGCACCCGAGACGAGCGCCCGTCGCGATAAGCCCGCTGGCAAGACCAAGGCCATCGAGCGCCATCGCCCCGGCCGCGTGCGCATGGGCCTGGGTCTGATCGGCCTGGGTCTTAAGACGCTCATTACCGGCAAGACGAAATAGTCGTTTGTAGAAGCAGTTTGTAGAAGCGCCCCGCATTTGAGGAAAGCCTCGGATGCGGGGCGCTTTTCCCTGCTACCATGGTGCGAACAACAACGCGAATGACAGGCAGGAATATGAAGCTCACTATAGAATCGATGACCTACGGCGCCGACGGGCTGGCGCACGCCGACAACGGCAAGGCCGTCTTTGTGCAGGGTGCCGTGGCAGGCGACACCGTCGAGGCCGAGGTCGTACAGGACGGCAAGTCATTCATGCGCGCCCGCACCACCGAGATTCTGGAGCCAAGCCCCAATCGCATTCAGCCTCCCTGCCCCTTCGTGGGCATCTGCGGCGGCTGCTCGTGGGGCAATCTCTCACGCACGGCACAGCTCGCTGCCAAGGAGCAAAACCTGCGCTCCACGCTCGAGCGCATCGGCAAGTTCGCTCCTGAGCAGGTCGATGAGTTGGTACAGCCCATCTGCCACACCAAGGACGACTGGGGCTACCGCAATAAAATCGAGCTCGAACCGACCGTCGTCAACGGTCGCGTGCGCCTTGGCATGCACGGTGTCGACCCCAGCAAAATCGTGACCGTCGATATGTGTCCGCTGTTCGATAAGCGCTTCCCGAAGGCACTCAAATCGGTCGTCGGCGCACTTAACTATCTAAGCGGCAGCCATGACTTGGGGCTCGAACGCGTGGGCATTCGCGCATCGCGCCGCACCAAGGCACTCGAGGTCGCACTCTGGACGCCGACAGGCTCTTTTCCGCGCTCGCAGGTCTCCCGCGTGCTGGCGGACGCCGCTCATCCCACGAGCATCGTGCGCGTGATGAGCAAGGGCGAAAAGAAGGCCCGCCGTGTCTCTAAGGTGGAGATGCTCGCCGGTGAGGGCTCATGGACCGAGAATATCGCCGAGGGTCAGATGCGCTTGTCTGCCCCGTCTTTTTTCCAGGTCAACACCAAGGGTGCCGAGATTTTGATCGAGCTTGTCATGGAAGCGCTCGATCCGCAGGAAGACGAGCTTGCCGTGGACCTGTACTGCGGTGCCGGCACCTTTACCCTGCCGCTCGCCCGCCGCTGCGACTTTGTCGCCGCCGTCGAGGCCTACGGCCCCGCCGTGCGCGACCTGCGCCGTAACCTGGAGATCAACAAGCTTGATAACGTCGACGTCATTGGCGGAGACGCGGTGCGCGAGTTCCCCGACCTGGATGCCGACGTCTTGGTGGTCGACCCGCCGCGCGCAGGCCTCGCCCCCGAAGCGATCGACCTTATCGCCAGCACGAGTGCCCGCGATGTCGCCTACGTGAGCTGCGACCCGGCCACCCTGGCGCGCGATCTCAAACGCTTTGTCGAAGAAGGCACCTTCTCCCCCGTAAAGATCGCGCCAGTCGACCTGTTCCCACAAACCTTCCACTGCGAGACCGTCGTCCACCTTAGACGCAACTATCCACTTAATCATTGCTCAGAAAAATCATTGGGAAATCGAGCGTGGCAAGCGGAAGTCTTCGGGGTATAAGACGGCTAATTGTATGCCGCCTATGAAAGGAACCCTCATGCCCAGCGTTGCCGTTCTCGCCGCCGATGGCTTTGAAACTATTGAATGCTTGACCATGGTCGATGTCATGCGTCGCGGCGGCGTGCGTGCCACGCTCGTCTCGATCATGCCCACGCGCGAGGTCGTAAGCTCGCTGCAGATCCCCGTGACCTGCGATGCGCTCTTTGATGAGATCAACTTTGACGAGTACGACTGCGTCGTGCTGCCCGGCGGCCTGCCCGGTGCCACCAACCTGCGCGCAGATCAGCGCGTCTGCGACGTGGTCTGCGAGTTCGCCGCAACCAAGCACGTCGCCGCCATCTGCGCCGCCCCGTTTATCCTGGGCGAGCTCGACCTGCTCGAGGGGCGCCATGCCACGTGCTTCCCTGGCTTTGAGAAAAGCTTCCCCGAAGGCGCCTATACCGGCGAGAAGGTCACGCAAGACGGCAACATCATCACTGCCAGCGGCATGGCACAGTCCCTCCCCTTTGCATTGGAGCTGCTGCGCACGCTCGCCGGCGACAAGGCCGTCGAGAAGGTCGCCGAGGGCATCCAACTATGATTTTGGCTTCGCAATCGCCGCGCCGCATAGAGCTGATGCGCGAGGCAGGCTACAACATTCGCGTGATTCCCGCGGATATCGACGAAACGCCCTTTGATGGCGAGGCCCCGCTCACGCTTGTCGAGCGCTTGGCACGCGCCAAGGCGGCTGCCGTTGCTGCCGAGTATGCCGAGCCCAATGAGCTGACGGTCGCGGCCGACACCATCGTCACCTTTGACGGCAAGATTCTGGGCAAGCCGGCAACCGAGGACGAGGCGCGCACTATGCTCCGTGAGCTTTCGGGCCGCACGCACCAGGTCGCAACCGGCGTCTGCATCGTTAAGGCAGGCGATACGGCCGCCCCGCATGCCGCCGAAAGCCTGTCCTTTGTCGATGTGACCGACGTGACGTTCTACGAGCTCACCGACGAGCAGATCGAGCACTACGTCGCCTCGGGTGAGCCCATGGACAAGGCCGGCGCCTACGGCATTCAGGGCACAGGAGGACGCATGCTCGTGCACGATATTTCGGGCGACTTCTATAACGTGGTGGGCCTACCCATCGCCCGCGTCGCGCGCGCGATTCAAAAACTCTCGTAATTGCATCTGGCGCTGGGTATCCCCCGGCGCCTACAATTTTGGCGTACCGTACGGATCCCGACCGGGCACAAGGCGCGGCGGAAAACCGATAGGAGTTAAACATGGATACACTGCTCGAGGCCATTGACGTCTGCGATGTCGATGGCTTTTGCTATGGCAACTATACGGACGAGGAGGCCGGCACCGGTTGCACCGTAATCGTGGCACCCGAGGGCGCCACCGGCGGCGTTGACGTTCGCGGCGGTGCTCCAGCATCGCGCGAAACCGACCTGCTGCGACCCGAGAACACCGTCGACAAGGTCCACGCCGTCTGCCTTTCGGGTGGATCGGCCTTTGGCCTCGAGGCTGCAAGCGGCGTCGCTCGCGAGCTTGAGAGCCGCGGCATCGGCCTTCCCGTCGGCCCCACGCAGGTGCCTATCGTGTGCTCCAGCTGTATCTTCGACCTCGCCTTTGGTAACCCCACCGTGCGCCCCGACATTGAGGCCGGCATCGCCGCCGTGCGCGAAGCACTCGACCACACCCCCACCAAGCTCGAACAGGGCAACGTAGGCGCCGGCACGGGCGCTACCGTGGGTAAGCTCATGGGGCCTGCCACCTGCATGAAGGCCGGCCTTGGAGCTGCCGCCGTGGCACTCGGCCCCATCAAGGTGGGCGCCGTGGTCTCGGTCAACGCCTGCGGCAACGTTGTCGACCCCTTCACCGGCGAGTGGGTCGCCGGCATGCGCGCCGCAGCCGATAGCGACCAGATCGTCGACATGGAACTCGCAGCCTTTGCCGCCGCCGGATCCATGCAGATGCCGCTCGACCGCACCAACACCACCATCAGCTGCATCGTCACCAACGTGGAACTCACTAAGGCACAAGCCACCAAGGTCTCCCAGATGGCCGCAGACGCCTACGCACACGCCATCCGCCCCACACACACCACCAACGACGGCGACACCATCTACACCCTCGCCAGCGGCAAACTAGACGCTCAGACAAGCGCCGCCGTTCCCCTAGACCTACTGGGCATGCTCGCCGTAAGGGCCCTACAGACCGCCATCGTAAACGGAGCCAAAACCGCCAAAACCTCCCACGGCATCCCCGGCGCCGCGAAGTAGCCTAACCTGACCGGTTGCCCGGTGGGGCTTGGTTATGTTTGCTGCTCTACAGTCCTGGCTCGCACGAAGAGCACATTAAGTGCTCTTCGGCTCGTGCGGAACTCGCGACAAACATAACCAAGCCCCACCGGGCAACCTACCAACCAGATTCTTTTCAGCCCAGGCCCCTGTGTACCGCGCGTCGAAGATCTTCAAATTCAAATAAACTGACAATCGATTCTTATAGCAGAGGCCCCTTGGCCTTTAGTTTGATACAAGTTCCGCACGAGCCGGAAAGCACTTAATGTGCTTTCCGTGCGAGCAGGACTGTTCGCAGTAGCAAACTAAAGGCCAAGGGGCCCAGTCAACCTATCAGCAGCGATTACTCGGCAGCTAGTTGAATTTGAAGATCTTTGAGGCAAGACGGTATAGGCCGAGTGTGGTTTTGTCTCCGGCCCGTCCGCGCAGATTGGTGAAGAACCCGACCACGCCGTAGCGGGCACGACGATACATGCGCTCGTCGTAGGCCTTCAAATCATTCCACAGCGTCTTTAGGCGCTCGTCGGCGCAATCTTCCTCGGAAAGCTTGGTGAGCACCGAGCAGATCGCCATCATCATGGTGAAATAGCCCATCATGTACGAGCGCAGACGCGACGACTCAACATCGCTGTACAGGTGGTACGACTCCATCATGATGCGCGTCACACGGAACTGCTGGTCCAGACGCTTGACCATCGTGGCCTCGTTGACACTCTGGCCCTCGCGACCGATAAAGTAGCGATAGAGGTCGATGTCGGCGTAGTACATGGTCTTGCAACGCGGCAGCGGCACGTAGGCGTAGATGTTGTCCACATAGAACGTGTGCGGCGGCATGGGAAGGTTGGACTCGCGCAGCACATCCGTGCGATAGCACAGGCTGTGCATGAGTAGGTTCTGGTCCAGGCGGAAATGACCGATCTGATCCCAGGAAAAGATCTTTTTGCGCGACAGGGCAAATTTGTAGCCAATAGCGGTATGCGTGCCCTCGTAAACCTTCTCGTACACGTAGTTCGAGATAAACAGGTCAACGCGCTGGTCACGCTCTTCAAAGCCACGCAGAATCGACAGCATAGTCGAAAGAGCCGCAGCATCGAGCCAGTCATCCGAGTCGACGACCTTGTAGTAGGTGCCCTGTGCCTCGCGCAGACCCGAAAGGACGGCAATACCGTGGCCGCCGTTCTCCTGGTGCACCGCGCGAATGATACCGGGATAACGTGCCTCCCACTCGTCGGCCTTATCGGCCGTCTCGTCCTTGGAGCCGTCGTCCACTACGATAATCTCGATATCGGTGGCGTAATTGCTCCCCTCCAAGATGGAGGTGATGCAATGGTCCATGTCCTTGGCGGCGTTATACGAGGGAATACCGAATGTTATGACTTTATGCATGGCAGGCGATAATCTCATCCGAAAGATCGAGGGCGGAATTGGTCACAGCGTCCATATCGTAGTAACGATACTCGGCCAGACGACCCACCGGGTGGAAGTTCGTCAGGTTCTGGACGCGCTCAAGATAGCGCTCATAGAGCTCACGGTTCTCGGGCTCAAGAATGGCGTAGTACGGCGTCTCGCCCGAGCCGGGCGTATAGGCCTTGGAATACTCCTTCATGATGGTGGTCTTGCCGGGCAGGATCTGACCGGTCATGTTCTTGAACTCGGTAATGCGCGTGTAGTCCTCGCTCGTGGTGTAGTTGACGGTACCCACGGGCTGGAACTGGTCCATATCGAGCGTCTCGAACTTCATGTCGAGCGTGCGGTACGGTAGCGCGCCCAGATCGAGATTGAACAGCTCATCGAGCGGACCGGTGTAGACAATCTCGCCACCATAGACCTTGCCGTCGATCTTGACGGTGGTCTCGTCGATCTCAAAGAGATCGCGGGCGTCCACGTCGCAGAACACGTCGATCAGGTCGTGGTCGAGCATGTGCTCAAAGAGCGCCGTGTAGCCCTCCTGCGGCATGCCCTGGAAGGGAGCTTGCGGGAAGTAGCGGTCATCATCGCCCACAAAGACGGGAACGCGGCCGGTGATCGAGGGATCGATCTGATCGGGCGTCTGGCCCCACTGCTTCATGGTGTAATGCAAAAAGACGTTCTCGTAGACGTAATCAGCGACCTCGGCCAAGTCGGGGTCGTTCTTCTTACGCAGCTCCATAATGGGCACCTTGACATCCTTGCCAAAGGTCTCCACGAGCTTCTGATACAGCTCCTCGCCGCGCTCGTCACCAAAGGCGAGCTTGAGACTCGCGTGGTTGAAGGGCACGGGCATAAGGGTGCCGTTGATGTTGGCGAGCACCTTGTGCTGATAATCCGTCCACTTGGTAAAGCGCGACAGGAAATTGTGCACGCGCTCGTTAAAGGTGTGATAGATATGCGGACCGTACTCGTGGATCAGGATTCCGGCCTCGTCAGTGCAGTCATAGGCATTGCCCGCAATGTGGCTACGGCGCTCCAAAACGGCAACACGATAGCCGATGGTCTCGGCAAGACGGCGGGCGCAAACGGCACCGGCATATCCAGCACCGACGACAATCATGTCGTACGCGCCGGCGTTAAAGCCTTCAGGCAGGCCTGAGGTAATCTGCATCGATACTCCTTGTCAAAAGCCACGGGCTCGTTAGCTGGGCTTTTCTCGAACATTCTTCGAGACATATTTATCAGAGCGATTATAGCGCTAATGCGTCCTATAATGAGCTTGCCACACAAGGAAAGCTCAAGCACCGCGGCGTACATAATTGAAAGGTAAACCCGCTAGCAGCGGGTTTATTCGTGAACAGCCGGGCGCCTGGAGCTTAGTGAAACGCTTGTAAGGAGTAACATGAGCGATTTCCTTAACCGTATGAAGTCTGCCGCCAAGGCCGACCTTAAGACGATCGTCCTGCCCGAGGGCGAGGATCCGCGCACCATCGTCGCGGCCACCAAGATCATCGAGGAGGGCCTGGCAAAGATCGTCATCCTGGGCAACCCCGACGAGATCAACGTTCCCGGCGCCACCGTCATCGATCCGCGCAATGCCGAGAAGCACGAGGAGTACGCGCAGAAGTTTGCCGAGCTCCGCGCCAAGAAGGGCGTCACCATCGAGCAGGCTCGCGCCCAGGTGATGGACGCCACCTACTTTGGCACCATGATGGTCAAGATGGGTGACGCCGACGGCCTGGTCTCCGGCGCCTGCCACTCCACCGCCGACACCCTGCGCCCCGCGCTGCAGATCCTTAAGACCGCCCCGGGTACCAAGCTGGTCTCGGCCTTCTTCGTGATGTGCACCGACACCCCGCAGTTCGGCACCGACGGTACGCTGATCTTCGCCGACTGCGGCCTCAACATCAACCCGTCCTCCGACGAGCTCTCCGAGATCGCCATCGCCTCCGCTCACTCCTGGTCCACCTTTATGGGCAGCGTCGAGCCGCACGTGGCCATGCTCTCCTACTCCACCATGGGCTCCGCCGGCGGCGAGGTCGCCAAGAAGGTCCAGGAGGCCGTTAAGTTCTGCAAGGAGAAGGCTCCCGAGCTCGCCATCGATGGCGACCTGCAGCTCGACGCCGCCATCGTTCCCACCGTCGCCCAGCTCAAGGCCCCCGGCTCCTCCGTTGCCGGCAAGGCCAACGTGCTTGTGTTCCCCGATCTCGAGGCCGGCAACATCGGCTACAAGCTGGTCCAGCGCTTCGCCGGCGCCGACGCTTACGGCCCCATCCTGCAGGGCATCGCCAAGCCGGTCAACGACCTTTCGCGCGGCTGCTCTGCCGACGACATCGTGGGTGTCGTAGCCATCACCGCCGTCCAGGCTCAGATGGCTGAGTAGCGTACATATCCCCTCGGGACAGGAATTTCCGCCCGCTAGCAAAAGGCCTCCGGAGCTGTTGCTCTGGAGGCCTTTCGTTTACTTGCAAATGCGAGCGTTAGTTGTTCTTGGTCAGACGCTCGACGTCGTGGGCGATCATGTATTCCTCGTCGGTGGGGATGACCATGACCGTGACGGCGGAACCGGCGGCGCTGATGACCTGCGGGCCGTTGCCCACGGCCTCGCGGTTCTTGTTATTGTCGATGCGCACGCCCAGCCACTCAAAGCAGTCGCAGAAGGCCTTGCGAATCGACCAGTCGTTCTCGCCGATGCCGGCGGTAAAGGTGATGGTATCCACGCCCGCCATGGAGGCGATCATGGAGCCGGCCTGCTGCATAGCCTTGTAGGCAAACATATCGAAGGCGAGCAGGCAGCGCTCATCTCCCTCGGAGGCGCGCGTGCGGATGTCGCGGGCGTCGTTGGAGATGCCCGAAATGGCAAGCAGGCCGGACTGCTTGTTCATCATGTCGTCGACTTCCTGGTAGCTGTAGCCGCCCTCGCGCTGCAGGTAGCACACGGTGGCCGGGTCAATGGAACCACAACGGGTGCCCATCATCAGGCCGTCAAGCGGCGTGAGGCCCATCGTGGTATCGCGGCACACGCCGTCCTCAATGGCGGCAAGCGAAGCACCGTTGCCCAGATGGCACGAAAGCAGACGGTGGCAGCGCGAGCCCAGGATCTCCTTGGCCATCATCCACTCGTAGCGGTGGCTCGTACCGTGTGCGCCGTACTTGCGCACGTGGTACTTGTCGCACACGTCCTTGGGCAGCGCGTAGGTGTAGGCGACCTCGGGCATGGTCATGTGGAACGAGGTGTCGAAGACGGCCACGTTGGGCAGCTCAGGATACTTCTCGCGGCAATATTCGATTGCCGCGGCCTCGCCGTAATTGTGCAGCGGAGCGAGCGGGGCCACCTCAAGGATCTTAGCCATGACCTCATCGTCGACGACCGCGGAATCATCGAAGTGCCAGCCGCCCTGAACGATACGATGGCCAATGCCATCGATCGTAAAGTCGGTCTTCTCGAGCCCCTCGAGCACGCGAGCGATAGCAGAGCGATGATCGGGGAAAGGGACCTCCTCGGTCTGCTTGGCGCCACCGTTCTCGGAGTGGCCAAAGATGCCCATGTCCGAACCGATACGTTCGCAGTTGCCCTTGGCGAAAACCTCGCGGGTATCGGTATCCAAAAGCTGATATTTAAGGCTTGAGCTGCCGGCGTTGACAACAAGTACGTTCATGAGACTCCTTTGCAGTGCAATACGGTCGACGCAGACCCCTTAAGGCGGCCGCATGTTAATAAGAAGTTATCACAACTTAATAAATAACTATCAGGCATATCGCCCAACGAGCGCAAAAGAGGGGCTGAACGGCACTTGGTCGTCCAGCCCCTCCCCTCTTGCAATTACTTGCCGTTGACGATGCGCTCGACGTCGGAAGCGATCATGAACTCCTCGTCCGTGGGGATGACAAAGATCTTGACCTTGGAATCCTTGGCAGACAGGCACCAAGCGCCGTCGCCACGCAGGGCGTTACGGGCATGGTCCATCTTGACGCCCATAAAGGCCAGACGGTCGGCAACGCCGGCGCGAACGGCCGGAGCGTGCTCACCGATGCCGGCGGTGAAGACCAGCGTGTCCATGCCGCACATGGAAGTGGCCATCTCGGCAGCCTTGGCGGCAATCTTGTAGACGAACATGTCGAAGGCGAGCTGAGCCTCGGGGTCGCCAGCGGCGGCGAGCTCCTCGACGTTGCGGCAGTCGTTGGTCTTGCCACCGGTCACAGCCAAAAGACCGGACTTCTTGTTCATCATCTCGTCGACCTCGTCGAAGGTGTAGCCACCCTCGCGCTGCAGGTAGCACACGGTAGCCGGGTCAATGGAGCCGCAGCGGGTGCCCATCATGACGCCGTCGAGCGGGGTGAGGCCCATGGTGGTATCCATGCACTTGCCGTCCTCGATGGCGCACAGGGAGGCACCAGAGCCGATGTGGCACACGACGACCTTGCGGGCCTCGCCGCTGGTCATCTCGGCGACCTTCTTGGAGATGTAGCGATAGCTGGTGCCGTGGGCGCCGTACTTACGGATGTGCAGCTTGTCGCAAACATCCTTGGGAAGGGCGTAGGTCTTGGCAACCTCGGGCATGTTGAAGTGAAAAGCGGTGTCGTAGACCGTAACGTTGGGCAGATCGGGATACTGCTCCAGGCAGTACTCGATAACGTTGGCCTCGGGGTTGTTGTGCAGCGGCGCCAGCGGGGCAACCTCGCGGATCTTGGCGAGGACGTCCTCGTCGACGAGGGAGGAATCACCAAAGTACCAGCCGCCCTGAACGATACGGTGACCAATGCCCTCGATCTTGACGCCGTTGGCCTCGAGGTCCTTCAGGACGACCTCGATGGCGACCTTGTGGTCGGGGAACTCGATGTTCTCGGTCACCTTCTTGGAACCGTTGGCAGCGTGGGTGAAGGTACCGCCGGTAAAGCAGACGCGCTCGCAGGAGCCCTTTGCGGACACCTTGTGGGACTTGGTATCGATGACCTGATACTTAAGGGTCGAAGATCCTGCGTTGACGACCAGAACGTTCATGTGTCTCCCTACTAACAGGCGGTGTGGCGCCGCCAGGTTACATACGTTTCAATAATAAACCCAAACGCCCTCGCGCTCGGGTTTATTGCGTTGATATATAAGTTATCGATGTCCAAATACTCACGGCCTTTGACTTGTAAGACGAAAGAGCGCGGGGATATACACCAAGGAAGAAATCCCGAGCGCAACAAGCAATACGACTCGAATGCCTGCAACGCTACTCAACACAGCGTTGAGCAGATAGAAAAGAACGGCACCCACCGCCACCATCTGGCTTTGAACCGAAATCAGTGAACAGCGCATCGAAGAATCGGCAGCATTTTGAAAAACTGAGTATTTGATTGGGGCAAACAACGAGTACGCAACCGTCTGCAGCACATAGAACACGGGCAGCAAATTAGCCGGAGTAAGGGGAATCAAAAACAGGGCAGTCAGGGAAAGGCGCACAATGCCGCAAATACGCGCAAAACGGCCCTTGTCGACATGAGCAATCACATTGGGCACAATAAGCCCCATGGAGGCCGAGGCAAGGAGCTGGACCGCAATGGTCACACCCGAAGCGACGGCATTCATTCCGCGACCCGCAAGCAGCAGTGAGAAAAAGTCTTCCAGGGCGACAAAAGCAAACGCCTGAGAACAGTCCATGATGAACGCCGAACGAAGAATGCGATTGTACGCAATAGCGGCTCCGATCGTCTTCGGGCTAATTCCACGCTCAGGTGTCGCCGCAGTGCCCCCTCTTCGCATCTCAGGAATGCAGACAACGACAACCAACGTCAACACCATTGCGATGATATCTGCCGAAAGACCAATGAGATATGCACCGACAGACGAAATGAAACCGCCCGCACAAGCGGAGATGGCATAAGAGGCATAGAAAACAAATCGCTCAACGACATTAAGTCTTACGAGCTGGTCCTGAGAGACACTGTCAATGTAAATTGCTTCTATGGATCCGCTCACACATGCAACGGCAAAACCCTTGAGAGCAAACGCGCCGATTAAAAGCAGAGGAGAACGGACGAAAAGCAGGGCGGCGTAGTATCCAAGCATTCCCACGACGCCAACGAGACCGCTTGTCTTTCGTCCAAACCTATCAGCAATATAGCCAGTGGGAACTTCAAGGATGAACTTGCTCACTTGATATGCAATCATCATGCTAGAAATCGCCACCATCGAGAATCCGACAAATTCAAGGTAAACCGTCAGAAAATACAAAATGGTGCTGAAGTTCGACAGAAAAACGAACGTCATATAAAGCAAAACCGTACGGTTTTTCATACTCCGCCCTCCAAGAGTCAGCAATCTAAATCGGAATCTTGGAAAAGCATGAGGGCAGAGCCGTCAGTCATGTGTTATAAGGCGTCAACATTCACTTGACGCCACGAGGCCAAATGGCCTCACGAAGCAAGGTGACGCAATAGGTGAAGAAATACCGTCTGGTGTCGATCGGTCCAGGCATTTTGTCGATAGCAAAAGTAGATGGGCAAGGCTACGTCATGCGAGCCTTCAATGAAACACTCGCTCACTTCCAGTCCATCTGATGCGAGAGAAGAGCCAGAAAAGCTCAATATCAATCCCCCGGCTTGAAGAAACTCAGTCTGCGCCCTGTTTCCGTATTCGACATCGCGAAAGCGGAAATTAACCAGCTGGGCTTCGGGGCATTGATTGATTGCATTGAGACAGGGTGACAAATTAATTGGAACAGCGAGCCTGCCGCCTAGTAACTCACGAACGGTCATAGCATCCACAGATTGATGACCCGCTGGGCACGAAAGAACCTTGAGCTCCTTTTCACCCAAGTATTTCGAAGAAAGGACGCTGTCCCTTGGTTCCTCAAATGAGATGGCCGCATCCGAAATGCCAAGCACAAGTGATTCAAAGCATGTGGCCGTTGGCTGATGCCAAACATCAAGGTGAATCTGAGGGTGCGAGCTTTCAAACGAGTCGTACCAGTTTTCGGAAAAAAGACGCCCTCGCCCGTGAAGACAGGGGGCGTAAAGACGAAAGTGACCGTCGGGCGAAACGCCGCCGTTCCCCGATTGGGTGTACTTTTTGAGATCGTCGACTTGTGCCAGGATCACGCGTGCACGACGCGCAAATTCTCTGCCCGCCGGAGACAAAACAGCCTCCCCCGCCGATCGGTCGAGCAAAACAATCTGATACTCAGATTCCAACTTTTTGATTGCCGACGAAACGGCCTGTGGGCTTACGTGAACGGCGCGAGCCGCTTTGCGCACGCCGCCGTAGTTCGCTACCGCTTGAAGGTATTCGAGTTGAGAAAGCTGCATAGGTTACTCCAAAGGCAGCCAAGGCGACGGGCTGTGCGTCCTCAGATGAGGTTCTCGCCCAGGTTCTTGCCACCGAGAACGTGCATGTGGAAGTGCATGACGGTCTGGCCGGCGTTGACGCCCTTGTTGGAGATGACCCGGAAACCGTCCTCCAAGCCCTTGACCTTAGCGACCTCCTGGATGGCGTGAGCCATGGCGCCCATGGTCTCGGCAGGTACGTTGTCGGCGATGTCACTGTAGTGCTTCTTGGGGATCACGAGCGTATGGACCGGCGCCTGGGGATTGAGGTCGTCGAAGGCGATGACCTGGTCGTCCTCATAGACAACGGTCGAGGGGATCTCGTGGTTGGCAATTTTGCAGAAGATGCAATCGCACATGGTTGGTTCCTTTCTCACAGACCAAGGCAATTATATTTGGTCGGGATGGTTAGAACGAGAGGTTGTCGTCCGTGTTGGCGGCTTCGCCGTCGGCGAGCACGTCGTTGCCGTCAACGTCCTTAAGAAGCACCGAGACCTTCTGCTCGGCATCGGACAGGCGGGTGCGCAGGCTCTTGAGGAGCTCGACGCCGCGGGTATAGCTCTCGAGCGATTCCTCGAGCTCCATATCGCCCGACTCCAAGCTGCGAATGATGAGCTCCAACTCCTGCGAAGCCTGCTTGTACGTAAGCTGCTCGACCGGGGTCTTCTCTGCCATAGCTGTTTCCTTTCCCAAAGGTTTATCACTGTAAAACGCGGTCTATTCGACCGTATTGACCGTTGCTGCCACGTTGCCGTCTGCCATGCGCACGCGAATGGCGTCGCCCGGCTTAAAGGTCTTGGCACTTGTAGCCACGCCGTCAACGCTGTACGCGATGGAATAGCCGCGGGCAAGCACCTTGAGCGGCGACAGGGCATCGAGCGAAGCCGCTGCACGGCCCAGGTCGGACGCTGGCTTGCTGAGCATCGTGCGCCCCTGATGCTCCAGGCGGGAGCTTGCGAGCGTGAGCGCATGGCGCTTGCCATCGAGTCCCGAGGTGCTTGCAACCAGACGCTCGGGCAGGCGCTCAAAGTTGGAGCGGAATGTCCCGAGCGAGCGTGCTATGGCGCCCGACAGGCGATCGGCAGTCAGCGCAAGCTCCGATTCGCGACGCTCGACCATAAATGTTGGGTCGTTGAGACACGGGCGGCATGCGGCCGCATCGAGCGCGTCGCCCAAGCGAGCCGTATAGGTATCCCAGGAACGACGGCCACGCTGATCGAGCATTTCCAGATCGACCTGGGCCGACCCGATCATCGATGCCATCGCGGCACCCAGACGCTGATGGCGCGCCTCGAGCACATCGGCCAACTCCGTCATGGCCGGCGCCACCGATTCGGCCGCCGCCGTGGGCGTAGAGGCGCGGCGGTCGCTCACCATGTCGCAAATCGAGGTATCGGGCTCATGGCCAATGCCGGTCACCACGGGCACAGGGCAAGCCGCCACCGCGCGGGCAAGCTCCTCGTCGTTAAAGGTCATGAGGTCCTCGAAGGAACCGCCACCACGCACGAGCAAAATACAGTCGGGCGCTGGCGTAATGGCAGCGGCGCGGCGCAAGCCTTCAATAAGCTCTGTCGGCGCACCCTCGCCCTGGACCTTTGCGCCCACGCAGACGAGCTCGACGAGCGGGTTGCGTCGGCGCAGCGTACGCTTGACGTCGTCGATTACCGCACCGGAAAGCGAGGTGACAACCGCCACGCGTGAGCAGAACACCGGGATGCGGCGTTTGCGCGCTTCGTCCATCAGGCCCTCGCGGCGTAGCTTTTCGGCCAGTTGCGCCACTTGTTGACGCAGCAGACCCTCCCCCGCCAGCGAAAACGAGCGAGCGACAAAGCTCATACGACCCGTGGGCTTATAGAGGTTGAAGCTGCCCTTAAAGCTCACCTGCATGCCGTCACGCAGATCGAAGGTACGCTTGAGATAGGCGCCCTTCCAGATGATGCAGTCGACGGCGGCCGAGTCGTCTTTAATCTGGAAGTAGCAGTGGCCGCTTCGGGCGTTGGGACCACGGAAACCCGTGACCTCGCCCAGGACACTCAGCTGCGGAATGGCATCGAGCGCACCAGCGGCGATCTCCACCGCCTGGCTCACGCTGAGCTCCTTGCGCTCCTGCTCATCCGAACCGTCAAACTCGGCGGAAACGGCATTGCCGGTTAGATTCCAGCCTGCCACGCAGCCTCCTTTCGTCATCGTGCACAAGGGCTTCGGCCCCGTGCGAAATTAAGTCCAACACATAGTACAGCGCCGCGGGGACACGAATCCCCGCGGCGCCCAGTGACCCAATTTGTTATCGGTTGGAGTTTCTGTTGTAGCGAGCCATAAGGTAGAGCAGCTGAATAATCGAAGTGAGCGCTGCGGCCACATAGGTAAGCGCGGCTGCCGTCAGTACCTTCTTGGCGCCGTTGACCTGCTTGGAGCTCATGCCCGACTGCTCGATGTACGCCACAGCACGTCGGCTGGCGTCAATCTCGACAGGCAACGTAACGAGTTGGAACAGCACACTAAACGAAAAGAAGATCAACGCGAGGGTCGTGAGCCCGGCAATGTTCATAAACAGGCCCAAGAGTAACACGATGGTCCAGGTGTTCTGGGTAAAGTTGACGACCGGCACGAGGGCGGTACGCACTTTCATCATGGCATAGCCGCTTTGACGCTGGGCGGCATGGCCCGCCTCGTGGCAGGCGACGGCAACGCTTGCGACCGAACCGCCCGAACGGTTGGCATCCGACAGATACAGGTTGTTGTCCTGCGGGTTGTAATGGTCGGTGAGCTCGCCAGCGACACCCTTGATACCCACGGCGCTACAACCGTTGGCATCGAGCATGCGGCGAGCGACCGTGGCACCCGTGTCGCCGTCCGAACGAACCTTGGACCAGGTCTTGTACGTCGAGTTGATATAGCTCTGCGCAGCAAGGCCAAGCACCGTACAAACAAGAACAACCAGCAGGTACAGCGGGTCGATGCCAAAGCCGTAACCATAGTAATAGGGCATGCGAATTCCTCCGAATCGAGTTACACGTTAGAGGCATTCTACCCATTCGACTGACCAGCAAATCAACATCGATGTTTTGGCAATGTCAGCGAAAACGGCCGAGAGCGAGCAAGGTGACGTGAAAGAGAAGCGACGCGTACTTTGGTACGCGAGCGACGATTGAACGTCAGATTGCCGCTCTCGGCCGTTTGCAGCGTCGAGCTGTTACGCGGTTTGGTAAAACCGCGTAACTATATACCTACAGGAGCTCGATTTTGCCGTCCTTCACCGTCAACCCCATATTGCCGGAAAGCAGATCGTCTAGACGCGAACCCACGAGCTCAAAGCGCCAGCCTTCGCGCAGGGGGCTCTGCTCGGGATGCTCAATGTAGTCGGCCAGGTCATCGCGCGAGGCAATGACCGAGGTCGCCACGCCCGAGCGCTCGGCAACTAGGCGAATGAGCGCATACATCAGGTCCGTCACGCTCTCCAACTCCGGCGAAATCTGACGGTGCCCGCGCACCATGAGCGGCAGGCGATCGTGCGGGCAGCTCGCGCCGCGCTTGATGGCCATGAGCGCACCGT
The DNA here is from genome assembly GCA_036718335.1 of Coriobacteriaceae bacterium. Classification (GTDB taxonomy): domain Bacteria; phylum Actinomycetota; class Coriobacteriia; order Coriobacteriales; family Coriobacteriaceae; genus Collinsella. The sequence goes on along the minus strand of DAIMBN010000003.1, from coordinate 36,575 downwards.
CCACGTCGCGCTCCCCCAACTGATCGGTACCGCGAATGCTACGGAACTCCTCAACGCGCACGGGATTGCGCTTAACGAGCGCAAGCAGCGTGTCGTCGGACATGACCCACTTGCGCGGGATGTTACGGCGCTCGGCGCGATCCTCGCGCCAAGCGGCGAGCTCGCGCGCGATGCCCAACTGATGACGGCTACACGAATTGATGCGTTTGACCTTGCGGAACGCCTCGTGGCGATCGGCGCGATAGTGCGACTCGTCAGCCAGCGGGCGCAACTCGTCGAGCACCCAGTCCACACGGCCCAGCTCGCGCAGACGGCTCATCATCTCGGTATAGGCGACGATCAGGTACTTGACGTCGTCGATCGCATACTCAATCTGCTTATCGGTCAGCGGGCGGCGCGACCAGTCAGTCAGCGACTCGGTCTTGGGCAGCGATACACCGCAGAACGTCTGAACAAGCGCGCCATACGAAATCTGCTGGCGCTCGCCCAAAAAGGCGGCGGCCACCTGCGTGTCAAAAATCGGTCGTGGCAGCACGCCCACGGTATGGAGCATGACCTCCATATCCTGCGAGCACGCGTGGAAGACCTTGGTCACGCTCTCGTCGGCCATAAGCTCGGCCAGCGGCGATAGGTCGTCGATTACCAGGGGATCGACCGCGACGCTCTCAGCAGGGGTGGCAATCTGAACCAAACATAGACGCGGATGGAACGTGCGCTCGCGCAAAAACTCGGTATCGACGGCAATCGCGTCGAACTCACGGGCGCGCTGGCAAAAGTCGAGTAGAGCCTGATGTGTGGAAATGTACATATCAACCCATCGAATAAGGTTAGGCCCGAAAAACACGGGTAGGATATCGGCATTGCCTTACAACTATACTCGGTTAGTCACAGAACGGGAACGTAAGTATGCGCTGCCTTATCATCCACAACCCGGCATCGGGCCCCAGCTCAGATGAAATCTACGCATTCACGCACGCCCTCGCGCAGGGCGGCGACGAGGTCGTGATGCGTTTTATCGGCGATGGCATGGAGCCCGAGGATGCCGTGGCAGACGTGCGCGAGTTTGACCGCGTGGTCGTTTCGGGCGGCGACGGCACCGTCTCCAACGTGCTCGACCAGATGCGCGGGTGCGGTGTCCCCACGCTCGTCTTCCCCTCCGGCACAGCCTGCCTGTTCTTCAACAACATCGGCAATGCCCCCGAGGCAGCGGCGCTCGCCAAGGCCTGCCGTGCCGGTCGCACGGTCAAAGTCGACATGGGTGAGCTCTTTTGGCTCGACGAGAACGGCAACGAGAAGCACCACGGCTTTATCATCATCGCCGGCTCGGGCTTCGACGCCGAGATCATGATGAAGGCCGCCCCCACCAAAAACGACATCGGCGAGATCGCCTACTTCCTCTCCGCGCTCGCCACGCCCAATCCCACGGTGGCGCACTTTACGATTGAGCATGACGGCATTGTCGAGGAGCTCGACGGCATCTGCTGCATGGCCGGCAACACCTCGGTCATCCAAAACGACATCAACCTGTTCCCCGACTGCCGTATGAACGATGGCATGGTCGACATTGCGGTCATCGAACCCGTGCGCACCGTGCAGCTGCTACCTACCGTGATCACCGCCGCACTCGACCCCGCCGGCAAGGTACTCGGGCGCCCGCAGTTCAAGATCATCCAGACCAAGGAAGCCAAGATCACCTGCACCCCGTCGCTGGGCATGCAGTTCGATGGCGAGATTATCTCCAGCAATTCGGGCGTCTTTGGAGCCCGCGCGCTTCCACAATGCCTCGACCTCATCGTCGACGAATTCTCCCCGCTCGGAAAATAGGAGGACCCTATGAACGACAATCCCCTGCTCGGCTTTATCATCATCGTTTTGGCCATGCTCGTCGGCTATGCGATCAACGTGATTCACCGCCGGAAGAAGTAATTCCACATTGGTATGATATTCATCCAATTATCGTCTCCCCTGCTGTTTATGCATTTGCCAAACAGCAGGGGATTTTCATTTCAGGCATTCCCAGCTACTTTATTCGGCTACAGTAATTACAGGGCGTCTTTATTAAAGTAAAGCTACAAACTGAGTACAATTAACCGCTCGTCGCATATTTCATCACGCTTATCGAGTAAGTGTCTTTCATAGATGAATATTGTTTCCAGTTCGTTACGCTAATGGGGTGTCTTTATTGGCTGAAGCCCTCTGGCGACAGAGGGCTTTCGCACGCTGGGAGGGAAAATGAGGAAAACTCACCCCGTCAACGCGCTCAAGAAGCTAGGCATAGGCCTCGCCTTTGGAGCTGCAACCATCATGTCCATGCCGACATCTGCGCTCGCCTGCACGCAGATGTACATGGGCAAAAACTATACGGCCGACGGCAATACGTACTACGGCCGCGCCGAGGACTTTGGCAAGCGCTATCTTAAGCACTACGGCATCGAACCTGCCCACGAACCTGGCTTTAAGTACAGCTCGATTGAATCTGCTTTTGAATACACTTCGAACAAGCCTACCTATCGTTACAGCTATGTACGCGACCACCCCTCCAACTGGATGGGTCGCACCGACGCCTATTCCGAAGCCGGAATCAACGAGAAGGGCGTCTCCTGCTCTGCCACGCTAAGCACTTCCTATAACGAGGAGGCCGATGCAGCAGACCACATCGATGAGAAAGTGGGTCTGGGCGAGTACAGTTACGGCAGCATCATCCTGGGCGAGAGCGCCACGGCCCGCGAGGGCGTCGAGCTTCTCGGCAGACTGATCGATGATCAAGGCGTCTGCACCAACGACCAGATCATCATCGCCGACAACAACGAGACCTGGCTGTTCGCCACACTTTCCGCCCATCAGTGGATCGCCATGAAGCTCGCTGACGACGTCGCGTCGCTCAACCCTAATATCGGGAGCCTCAACTACGATGTCGACCTTGATGACCCCGAGAACTGCCTACACTCCGAGGGCATCGAGTCCATGCCCGTGGAGAAGGGCTTCGCCAAATACTCCGCTGACGGCAAATTCGATGTCGCCCAAACGTATGGCGAGAGCCTCGCCGATTCCGGCGTAAACCAGTGGTCCCGCTATGTGCAAGGCCGCGATTATTTTGGTAGTCAGCTGACCGAAGGCACAGATTACGACATTATCACAGTAAAGAAGGATGGAAAACCTGACCAAAAGGGAGCCATGGTCAGCGAAATCCAGCCCCTGTTCTTCAGGCCTGGCAAGTCTGGCTGGAGCACCTTTGAGCTGATTCGTGCCTTTGGCAACCGCGGCGAGAACGTCCCTGGCCTCAACGCGAACACTGATGGTGTTTATTGCATCGGCAGCGAGCGCAACACCGAGATCAACCTCTTCCAGATTCGTCGCGGGTATGACCCCGAAGTCGCTACCATCCAGTGGGAAATGCTCTCCCGCGCCGCGTACTCCGTCGCCATCCCGTTGTACTCCGCTCTGATAACTGAGGTCAGCCCGTACTTCAGCGATCAGACCGTCTCCTTTGATCACTGCAACCAGACTGACGTCGTGTACAACGAGGAGCCCGAGAACTCAATCAACTACGTCCTCATGGACATCAGCTCGCTCTGCTTCGAGAACCCTGACACCCTTGGTGTCAGCGTCCGTGCCTACCTCGATGCGCTCCAGAACGAGCTTATCGAGCAGAACAAGGAAGTTGACGCCGCCATGCTGGCCGAGACGACCACCGAGGGCCGCACTGCCCTGGCCAACAAGGCCGGCAAGGCTGCTACCGAGAACACCTACAAGAAGTGCAAGGCACTGCTCCAGGAGATGCGCGCCTATCAGAAGGCCGAAAACTTCGACCAGCCCTTTACCCCAAGCGACCTGAACACCGAGACCAACGGCCTCAAGGTGTCCATCACCTACGCCAAGGATGCTCTTGCCACCGATCCGGTCACCCCGGATCAGCCCGGCACTCCTGAGCAGCCTGGCACTCCCGAGCAGCCCGCTAAGCCCGAGCAGCCGGCCGCCAAGCCTGAGAAGCCTGGCAAGTCCGACACCACGACCACGGTAACCACTAACAAGACGAACACCAAGGGCGGCCTGCCCACCACTGGCGATCGTTTTGATGGCCGCATGGTGGCCGCATTCGCCATCGCTGGCGTTGCCGTCATCTCCGCGGGCGGTTACTTCCTCTACCGTCGCAATAAGGAGTAACGTCTTAGCTGAGCGGGCAAGGCAGCAATGGCAGCCTCTCGCCCGCTCAGCCCACTCTTTTGACCGGCGGGAAACCCGCCTGAAATCTTTTCAAAAAAGATTTCCCCGCACGCACTTTGCTGTGCTATAGTGCAGCGCAACAGCAACTAGGTGCGACCGCGCCATGGCATCACGAAAGGAGCCACCGACATGAAGAACACGATGAAGTCTCTTAACAACTGGTGGTGGCGTGATGCGAATACGATCGGTCGACAGTGAGTCCCTCACGCCTGTTTTTGCGCTCTAGGTGATTGAAAGGCCTCCGGTTTCGACCGGGGGCCTTTTTCTATCTCGAGCCCGATCGCATTCGCATCACGCGCCCCCGCTTTTCTCTTGCACTCCCATTCCGAAAGGATTTTCACCATGTCTCAGAACACCACCGCCGCCCAGCCCCGCACCGTCCAGACCGCCGACCGCGGCAAACTCGACGTCCGTGCCCTCGTCCTGCTCGCCATCCTGCTCGCTGCCGGCTTCATCCTCAACTTCACCGTCGGCAAGGCAATCTCGGGCATCTCGGGCGGCATGATCAGCCCCGAGTTCATCATCTCGGCCTTCTGCCTCACCATCCTGGTCGTTCGTCCCAACATCGGCCAGGCGCTCGTTATTGGCCTCATCTCGGCTGCCGTGATCCAGATCACCACCACTTCGCCGTTCGTCGATTTTGCCGCCGAGGGCATCGCCGCCATGCTCATGGCCGGCATCGTCAACGCCGCCGGCAAGAACGGTCAGGTCAAGCCCGTCATCGCTATTGTCGCAACCTTCCTGACCACCTTTGTCTCCGGCGTCATCTTCATGGTCATCAAGATGGCCATGCTCGGCGTGGTAGGCGAGCTCGCCGCCGCCATGCTGCCCGTCGTCGCCATGACCGCCGTCTTTAACGCCATTCTGGTCGGCGCCCTCTATCTGCCCATCCAGAAGGCCCTGAAGCTCAACTAACTCATCGCTGCCCCACCACCAAAGAACGTCCCCAATGACTATGAAAGGTATCCATGGAAACGATCATCAACGTCGACGATGTCTCGTTCTCCTATGGCACGCAGACCGAGCAGGCGCTCAGCCACATCTCGCTCAGCGTGAACAAGGGAGATTTCATCGGCATCATCGGGCCCTCGGGCGCCGGCAAGTCCACGCTTGCCGCCTGCCTGTCAGGTGCCGTGCCCCACCACTACACCGGCACGTTCTTTGGGTCCGTCATGGTTGACGGCCACGACACCTGCGAGGTCTCGCTGACCGACGTGTCGCAAATCGTCGGCAGTGTGCTACAGGATATCGACACGCAGATGGTCGCTTCGATCGTCGAGGACGAGATGCTCTTTGGCCTCGAGAACTTTGGCGTTCCCCACGACAAGATCGAGCAGCGCTTGAGCGAAACGCTCGAGACCGTCGGCATCAGCGACCTGCGTGACCGCGAGATTGCCACGCTCTCGGGCGGACAGAAGCAAAAGGTAGCCATCGCCGCCATCCTCGCCATGCGCCCGCGCGTCTTGGTTCTCGACGAGCCCACCGCGGCACTCGACCCCGCCAGCTCCACGTTGGTCTTCGAGACGCTGCGCGAGGCAAACCGCACACTTGGAATCACCATCGTCGTCGTTGAGCAAAAGGTCGCCCTGCTCTCGGAGTACTGCAACCGCGTGCTCGTGCTCAACCATGGCGAAATCGCGCTGCAGGGCGAGCCACACGAGGTCTTCGCGCATACCGACGAGCTTCGTGCCATCGGCGTCGACTGCCCTCGCGTCACGCGTATCTTCAATAGCCTCGAGGCCGATGGCCTGGTAAGCGGTACCCCCTGCTTGGATGTCGATGAGGCCGAGCGCATGATTTCGGGCATCGTCGACCCCGCACGCGCGGCTATCGAAGCCCAGGCGCCCGCCGGCTCACCGCACGCACCGTCGTTGCGCCCGCGCGCCAAGGACGCCGAGCCCGTGCTCACCTTCGATCACGTTGAGTTTGCCTATCTCAATGGCGGCGCCGCCGTCCACGACCTCAACCTGACCCTCTATCCCGGCGAGCTCGTGGGCATCGTCGGTCAAAACGGCGCCGGCAAGACCACGCTCACCAAGCTGCTCACAGGCCTGCTTAAGCCCGCCTCGGGCAGCGTGCGCGTCACGGGACTGGATACCGCAGCCGTTCCCACGAGCCGCATCGCCCGCGAAGTCGCAACCCTCTTCCAAAACCCCGACCGCCAGATCTGCAAGGACACCGTGCTCGACGAGGTCGCCTTTGGCCTGGAGCTTGCCGGCATCGACCGCGCCGAGGCGCTGCGTCGCGCCCAGCTCGTCATCGACCGCTTTGGCTTGCCGGCCGACGAGGCGCCCTTCTCGCTCTCGCGCGGTCAGCGCCAGATGGTGGCACTCGCCTCCGTCGTGGTCGTAGAGCCCAAAATCGTGGTGCTCGACGAGCCCACGAGCGGCCTTGACTACCGCGAGTGCATGACCGTGATGGAAACGGTGCGCACCATGGCCGAGCGCGGCTGCGCTGTAATCATGGTCTGCCACGACATGGAAGTCGTCTCCGACTTTGCCGAGCGCATTGTGGTAATGGCCGACGGCCGCATCCTCGAGCGCGGCCGCACGCACGAGCTGTTCTCGGACATCGAGCTCATGCAGCGCGCCTACGTTGAGCCGCCCCAGGTCATAGAGCTTTCTCGTCGTCTGGCATCCTCCGTCTCTCCCGCCTTTGCACAGGTGAGCGAGGTCACCGATATCGTTCGCATTACCGAGGGGATGGTCCACCGTGGTTAACGTCATCGACTATATGCCGGGCGATACACTGCTGCACCGCTTGAACCCGGTCGTCAAACTGGGCCTTGCCGCCGCCATCATCATCGGCATCTTCCTGTCCGACACCTACGTGGCGCTGTTGGGCTTTTTGGCGCTCACCCTTGCACTGGGCGCCTACGCCGGCGTCGCCGACCGTCTGCTCGCACTGCTCAAGCTGCTGATTCCGCTCGCGCTCATCATGCTGGTGCTTCAGCTGGCCTTTATGCGCGACGGCAACATGGTGTGGGGCTTTATCACCGACACGGGCCTCATTACCGGATCGAAGGCCTGCCTACGCCTGTTGGGCGTGGCGCTGCCACTCATCCTCATGCTTATGGTGACCAAGCTCAACGACCTCGCCAACGCCTGCGTCGAGGTGCTGCACGTGCCATATCGCTATGCCTTCACCTTTACCACGGCACTGCGCTTTGTGCCGGTATTTGGCCAGGAAATGAACGCCATCATGGAGGCACAGACTGCACGCGGCGTCGAATACGACACTAAGAATCCCGTCAAGAAACTCAAGCTTATGCTGCCGCTGTGCGTGCCACTACTTATCTCGAGCGTGGGCAAGACCGATGCCACCGCGCTTGCCGCCGAGCAGCGCGGCTTCTACCTGCGCACGCGCGCGAGCTCGTATAAGCGCTACCCCATCAAAGGCCTGGATATCGCCGTACTTATCACCAGCATCGCCCTTATCGCCATCGGCTTCCTGTTCTAGTTCACCACCGACAGCAACCGCCCAACGCAAAAGGCCTCGGCTCGCACCAAACGAGCCGAGGCCTTTACTGTTTCACCAGATAAAACCTACCAAAATTAACCTGGCCCTTTTTGACAGGTCGGAAGCTAGAGGCGGTAGGGGGCGCCGCTGCGGATGATGGATTCGCGCACCAGGACATCCATGGCGTCGAGGGTGATCTCGGGCATCTCTCGGTACTTTTGCAGCACCGAGAGCTCGGTGCAGGCCAGAATGACGCGGTCGCAGCCGCTACGGGCGAACTCCCACATCACGCGGTCGAACTTATCCATATCGGGCTCACGTCCGGCCTTCACATCATCGTAGATAAGGGACATCACATCGTTCTGACGTTTCTCGCTGGGATAGACGACCTCAACACCCGCAGCCTTACATTCGCGGCCGTAGACACCCGCGCCCACGGTTCCGTCGGTGCCCATGATGCCAATCTTGTGCACCGGCTCGGCCGGCATACTCAGGTTGGGGTCGAACTCGCACTCCCCCATCACCGCACCGGCCAGAGCATAGCGCACCGACTCACGCGGCATGTGGATAATCGGCACCTTCGTAAACGACTGGATCTGGTCATAGAAGTAGTGTGACGTGTTGCAGGGAATGGCAATGTGTGCACAGCCCAGCGACTCGAGTGCCTGGGCACACTCTTTCATGGTCGCCAGCAGCTTGGCATGCTCGCCGGTCTTAATGGCCAACGTGCGGTCGGGCATGGTCGACTTGGAGAGCACCACCATGTCGATATGTTCCTGATCGCAGGCAGCAGTCGTATGACGCACCACCTGGTCATAGTAATACGACGTGGCCTCGGCGCCCATGCCGCCGATAACTCCCAGCTTTTCCATCGCCGCCTCCTTGGTGACGCTTGCGCAATTGCGCGTATCATACCCGCGCCCGCCCGATGCAAACCGGACGGGCGCCGCGCTCATCTACTTGTAATACGTCTTGAACAGCTTAAAGTGGCGCAGCTTGGTGTGCCACATGCGCAGCCAGCGGTTAAAGACAAAGTCGCCCTTCATAAACGAAGGGTCGGCGCCCTTGCCTTCCTTGTCCAGGCGATGCACCTTAGCGCGCAGCTCGGGATCCTTGACGTACTTGTCGACGACGCCCATGGGGACGACCATCCACAGGGCCTCGTCCTGAGCCGTCACAAACTCCGGCTCAAACGGACGGTTGAACACATACTCGTCCACCACATACTTGGCAACGTTAAAGCCGCTGTTGGTAACGTAGTAGTTGCTGCGGCCCTGGCGCGTGTTGAAATCGAAGAACTTAAACGAGCCGTCGCGCTCGTCGTACTTAACGTCAAAGTTGGAATAGCCCACAAAGTGAAGGTCCTCGAGCAGCTTGCGCACGCCGCCCATGAGCTCGTCGTTGGGCTCGGTAATGATACAGGCATGGTTGCCGACACCGTGGGGCTGATGCTCCTCGAGCAGCACATGGCCCAGGCACATCATGCGCACCTTGCCGTTGCGGTCGGAATAGCTGGTGAGCACGCGCATGTACTCGTCGTTGCCGGGCACGCGATCCTGCAAGATCAGATCGTCGGTGTAGCCGCTGGCATACGAATCGCGAATGACCTGTTCCAGCTCGGCGCGGTCGGCAATATCATAGGCCTTCTTCTGGCCCTCGAACTCGTGCTGCCACCACATGATGCCGTCAGAAGGCTTCAGAATCATCGGGTAAGGAAAATCGATCTGGTCGAGCACTTCGGCAGGCGCCTCACCCTGGGCATTGAGCATCGCCTTGGTAAAGGTAAACGTGTGCGGATAGGGCACGCCATGCTTCTCGCACAGCTCGTAGAAGATCTCCTTCTTCTGACACTGTTCAAGCATGCTATAGGGAGCGTAAGGCGCGACGATGTTATCCGCCAACTCATGGGCATCCTTGGCCTGAGCCACGAGGGCAACATAGTTATCGCCACAGCCCACAAGGACAATCGTCTTGTCGGCATGCGCTTGGGCAATGCCGTTGACGGTTTTGAGCATCACGGGCATGGTATCGATATCCACGTTGGGCGTGTAGTCGATAATCTGGCTGCGGTACGCAGGGCCCGTCTGGTACTTGCCAAAGACCAGACTCTTGACCTGGTACTCCTCGTAGAAGGCGCGCGCCACCGAGTAGGCGTTGATGTCGCCACCGAGCAGCACGGGGATGAACTCGCGCTCTGTAAACTGCAATGCCATGGAAACTTCCTATCATGAACTGCCCACACAACGGGCGGTCTTTGCGCAACTGATTTATTCTAGCGTGCCAAGCCGCCGGCGCCCAAAGCTCCACCGTATCTATGGCAATCGACGTAATCGTCCAGCACGAAGGCCAGCACGAAGACGGCGCTCACCGTTGTATGACAATGGGCAATGAACCTACCATTGTTGTAGGATTCAGTGTATTGACATCCTCGAGCGAAAGGCGCGCACGTGCCCCAAGACCATCCGACCGATAATCCCATCCTCAATGCCGCGAAGCACGAGCTGGCGGAACGTGCACAAACGGCAGCTCCCCTACGCACCGCAAACGATGCTTACAACGGGCCTGCCCGTATCGTCTCAATCAACACGTCGGAGCACAAAGGCACGCGTAAGTCACCCGTCGCCGACGGGCACGACACCGTCATCGAGCAGTTTGGCCTCGCCTCCGATGCGCACGCCGGGCATTGGCACCGCCAGGTTTCCTTTTTAGCTGCAGAGTCTATCCAGACGGCGCAGGCGCGCGGGCTCGATGTGCACGAGGGCGACTTTGGCGAGAACTTCACAACCCAGGGCATCAACCTGCTCTCGCTCCCCCTGGGAACGCAGCTCAAGATTGGCAACGATGTCCTGGTCGAAATCAGTCAGATCGGCAAGGTCTGCCACACCCGCTGTGCCATCTACTATCTCGCCGGCGACTGTATCTTTCCCCACGAGGGCGTTTTTGGCGTGGTACTAGAGGGCGGAGAGGTCCATACCGGCGACGATATCCGGGTAGTCAAACTCGGCGACGGCACCTGTTCGTTCACCCCCGCCGAGGCCCTCGAAGAGATTGAGCAGGCTCGCCAGAAGGGCACGCTGTAGTTATGAAACCCCACGTTGAGATAGCTTTTACAGCCCAAAACTCCTCTCAAACAGGGCTCTGTAACGTTAAAGTTGAACTCTATGGTTTCTCAACAATTCATCATAACTGCAGGTCAAAGCCAAAGCCTCAAGTTCAACTTGACCCTTTGGAACCTTTAAGGTTCAAGTTGAGGTCGAAAGCAGTAGTAGAATACCGTTCGAACCATAACCTACGATTGATTGCAGAGGGACTGGATGCAGCATTCGAATCATCGCACCGCAGCGCTCATTGCGTCGAAGCCGGCTCGTATCATCACGAGCGCCGCGCTCGCCGTTGCGCTGACGGCCACGCCGATGCTCTCCCCCGTTGCGGCGTATGCCGCCTCGCAGGCAACGCAGGACCAGCTTTCCGCAGCCCAGCAGAAGATCGAAGCCGCCACGAGCGCCTACAACGACGCCCGCACCAAACTCGATGACCTGCAAAAGCAGATTGACTCCAATGAGGCAAGCATCGAGGAAATCGAGGCCAAGCTTCCCGAGCAGCAGGCCAAGGCAAGCTCCGCCATGCGCGATCTGTACAAGTATCAGAAGGGCACCAATCCCATCGTGAGCTTCCTGGTCAACGCGCAGAGCCTGGGTGAGTTCATCACGACCTGCAAATACACCAACCAGATCACGAGCTCGAGCGTCGACGAGATCGAAGAGCTCAATAACATGCAAACCGAACTCGAGCAGAACAAGGCTGAGCTCCAGCAGGCCAAGTCTCAACTTGAGGCAGAGCAGAAAAACGCCGAGGACGCGCTGGCGCAGGCCCAGCAGCTCCGCAGCGAGGCGCAGGCAAAAGCCGAGCAGGAAAATGCCGCCGAGCTTGCCAAGCTTGAGGCCGATAAGGCCGCTGCCGCTGAGAAGCTCTCGGGCGAGGGCGTAAGCGGCAGCAATTCCAGCAGCCAGGCCACCAACACCAACACCACCATCGACACCACGGTGAACAGCTCCAATACTGGTAACTCCGATTACGATTCGTTCATTAATGAGTGGACAGGCCGCATCGACAATTATCTCGCCGGCTCCCCCATGGCAGGCCAGGGCTATAACTTTGCCGTCGCCGCTTGGAATACCGGTGTCGACCCCCGTTGGTCCCCCGCCATCGCCTGCATCGAGAGCACCAAGGGTGCTTATTGCGCCAATTCTTACAACGCCTGGGGCTGGAGTGCACGTGGCGGCGGTTGGCGCAGCTTTGGCAGCTGGAGCGAGGGCATCTCCGCTCACGTTGCCTATCTGGGCGCCAACTACGGCTCCACCCTTACCCCGGCAGCGGCCAAAAAGTACTGCCCGCCCACGTGGCAGGACTGGTACAACAAAGTCGCCGCTCAGATGAACCGCATCTAAGTGCAACTGCAAAGGGCCCCAATGGGGCCCTTTTCTTTTAGGTAGCGGAGGTATCGACGACGCCGGTCGCATTGACAACCGCGACTATGACGATCATGCATAGGAGCAGCACACCCAATACCTTGAGCCAGAGTTTCGCGAGTTTCTTGCCGCGATAGCTGTCGAGCAGTGCGAATCGCCGACGAAGACGGCGCTTATCGAGCAGCGCAAAATGCATAAGCACCATAAGGCCATCGACAAAGAAAAAATACTCGATTATGAGAAGCCACGTCGGGTAGCCTTGATTTGCTCCCGTGGGGTGAAAGACGGCAAAGTGACTTCCGGCAAAGAACACAAGCAGCGAGAAGCAGACGAGCGTATTCCAAATACGTCCCAGAGACTCCGGAACGCGAGAGAGCAGACCGCATGCAGCGGAGGCGGCAGGCCTAGGAAGCCCTGTGGGGTTCTGGAGCCCTTGGGGCGTCAACACCGTCTCCGAGGCCGGAGTACGGACAGGCGCAGGCGCAGGAGGCCGCACGGGGCGACTTAGATCGTATGCCGCGCGCGTCGCCCGTCCCAACGCTTCCGCGCTCGCAAAACGCTTGGCCGGGTCGAGCGCCATCGACATGCAGACGGCATCGGCAAGTGGAGTAGGAATGCCGCGCGCCTCGCATTGCTCGCGCATGTCGAGCCCTGGTTTAGGGTCGACTCCCGTCAAGCAGAAGAACAACAGGGCGCCAAGTGCGTAGACGTCGCTTCGTACGCTCGTCTGCCCAAACCCATACTGCTCGGGCGGCGCATAGGGCCGTGTCCCAAACTTGACGGTATCGGCATCGGCGCCATCGCGCCATACGCGCGCGATCCCCAGGTCGATAATCACCAGCGATGAAAACGTCAGGCCGCCATCAGGCGTATAGTTGGCACCTGTCGCGATGATATTCGACGGCTTGAGGTCGCGATGGATCACTGGCGCCGAAGCCTCCCCCGCCATTGCAAAACCGGCATGGAGCTCGCCCACGGCGTCGCAAAGGACAGGATACAATTCACGTGCATAATCGGGGGTGGCTCCCAGACGGTCCACCAGCGCCCCGAGCGTCTCCCCTTCGATGTATTCCATAACCACGTTGAGCTCGTCGCCCACACGACGACAATCGACGATTCTGGGCAGGTGCTCAAAACGCCTGCCTGCCCGCTGAGCGGCAAACAGGCGCTCGTATGCCCCGCCGATTTGAGCCGAAGCATCGATACGTTTACGGACAAAGGGGCCGAGCGAACCACCGCCGGTTCCTTCAAAGTACACGAGCTCGGTTGTTTCAACGGACGAGCGCTTAAGTACACGCTCCACGCGATAGCTGCCGTCGCGATCGAGCGACGCCAGGTGCTCGGCAAGCGCTGCGGTCAGCTCGTCATCGGAATATGTTGGGCTCTGAGTATCCATAGCCTCCATCATAGCGCAGGGCGCAGACACCCCATGGCATCTGCGCCCCGTTCGTTTGCATCGTTGTTCGGCAGCTCCGCCGGCTCAGATATCAGCCGCTAACTCACCGTCTCCTCGCCAAAGCGATACAGCTCCTCGTTGACCTTTTGGAGGCTGCACCCGCGATCGATGCAAAAAATGATAATCGCATCGCGGCGGTCCTTGCAGTTAAGGACGCTTACCCCGGCAGCCGTCAGCGCACGGTTGGTTTCTTTGAGCGTCAGCGCCATCGCAAAGGCAATCTGCAGCACCTTATTGCGGCTCGGATGCCGCGCACCGGTAAAGATCTGATAGCCAAAGGTCTCATTGAGATCGGCCATACGAACCACGCGCGAGCGCTCCAAGCCCTTTTCCTGCAGTAGCTGCTTCAGGTAGTTCGAAAGCGACGGGGCGGCAAAGTCGTGTTCTTTGATATAGCCATCGATGTTTGGCACGTCGAGAAGCTCATTGAGCAACTCGTCAGTCAGCTTTTTATCGGGCATACGACTTCACCTCCCATACGGCGCAACGGTAGCGACATGCTAGGCCAACACCCAGCTTGCAGTGGCAGACTTATCAAACATGTTGGCAAAATACAGTGCCTTCTTGATATCGCCATCAAAGTAGATATTGCCCGCCACAGAGCCACCAGCGGCAAGGGTACCAGACTGCAGCTCATCGGAGCCCTCGCTGTAGTAGCCCTGATTCTGCTGAGCGCCGTTGGCGTCCTCGCCCTTCCAGTCGTAGATGTTGTAATCTGCGCCCTCATCACCATTGTTGACGTACGTGACGTGAATGCCCGTCATGGTCGAACCGTCATAATTTGTGAGGCCGGGCTGGACGGAATCGACAACGACGGAAAGACCGGCAGCCGTGGTCACCGTCGCACCAACCGCCAGGTCAGTCGTAGACTGCTCTTCCTTCTTCGCCTCTTCCTTCTTGTCGCCATCGCCAGCGTCCTCGGTGACGGTCGCCTTATCGCTACCACAACCGGTAAGAAGACCGGCAGTCCCCAAGGCGACGGTGGCGAATGCGCCCAGTGCAGCGCGACGGCTCAGCAGCACTTCGTTTTCAAGCTTTTTCATCATGCATCCTTCCTACGATCCGGCTACCGTGCCGGCACACAGCACATCGTAGGAAGGATTAAACTTGAATTCATTAGCTGAGAGCTAAGGCTGCGGTAAACGGCCAATGCAGTTATCCAAACGCCGAGCAAACGCACTTTGCGCAACCGTCTGCTGGCAGTGCATCAACCCACCGTGACGGATTCCCCGGTAAAGGTGCTCACAAGCAACAGGATAAAGAAGGCCAGATAGCTGATGCTCAGCAGGTAGGCGATGACCAAAAAGGCAATCCATCCTACATTGGTCTTACCGTCGGCGCGGCGCTGCTCACGACTGCGATAAAGCCAAATCGTCACGCCGATAGCAGTGATAAACAGTACGAGTGCCGCCGTAGCCAGCCCAGCAAGCACAAACATCACGCCAATGCCCACAGCGATGACCGGAAGCAGCAGCAAACCGCACCCGCATCCACCCGGACTATATACGGCAGACTGTCGGCGTCGCCTCATCGCCGCGCCACCCCCATCATCTTTGAGCACTACAGTGCGATAGCCTGCTGAACAGGAACGATCTTGTCGAGTTCCGGTTCAATCCGCCTTTTCTCGGCCTCAAGGTCAAACGCCACCTGAGCGCGCAGCCAATAACCATCCGTCAGGCCAAAATAACGGCAAAGACGGAGGTCGGTGTCGGCCGTCACGCGACGTTTTCCCAAGACAATCTGCCCGATACGCTGAGCCGGAATCCCAGTCTCTTTCGCAAGGCGATATTGAGAAATGCCCATGGGAACAAGAAACTCCTCTTTGAGAAGCTCACCAGGAGTCACCGGCGACAGCAAATCGGCCGAAGTCTCATCACTTGTGATAATCGACGATTTCGACATTCCAAGCCATCTCCTGTCTCCACTCAAAACAGACCCGATAGCGCTCGTTAACACGGATGCTATATTGACCGGCACGATCGCCCTTCAAAGCTTCCAGGCGGTTGCCCGGTGGAACGCGAAGATCATCAAGCGAAGCGCAAACCTGCAGTTGGCGAATCTTCCTCAACGCAACACGCTCAAAGGGCACGAACCTCCTGACCCGCACACCCATGGCAAAGCGTTCGGTATCCTCATCTTTATACGATGCAATCATAGTATCGCCTTACGTTAGTAACGTCAAACGTTTCTATAGACTTACATCTCTATTATATCGTACGTTTGTTCGTGTTTTCTAGAACAAATTGTCCTTCGCGCCTTAGTCAAGCAAAAGCAATCGTTTATAGACATCGAGGCCTTTGAGTAGGATTTCCTCGTCGAAGAGCATGCTATCGGTATGCAGAGCGCTTGTGGCATAGGCGGGACAGCCATCCGAATCACTCGGGTTGTCTTGGTCCTCTGGCATACCCGTGCCCAGCAGGAAAAACACGCCCGGCAGATGGCGTTGATAGAACGCGAAATCCTCGGCGATCAGCAGCGGTTCCTCCACGAGCTGCAGCCCGGGCAAGGCAGGCGTGATGTTGGCAAACAGCTCGGGGTCGTTGTCGACCGGCGGATAGCCCTCGGCAAAATCGAGGTCATATGTGCAGCCCGTTGCGGCGCATGCCTCATCAAGCACGCGGCGCACGCCTTCGCGCGCGCGGTCGAACATGTCGTCCGTAAACACACGCAAGCTGCCGGCCACATGGGCCTCCCCCGCCACCGCATTGCAAACCGTACCGGCCTGCAGCAGGCCGAACTTAGCAATGCAGGGTTCATCGGCACCCAACTCGTCCATCAATTCGCGCTCTGCAACCAAAAACTTCGCTGCCGCCAACGCGGCATCGTGCGACTCCTCAACCGGCACACCATAAGTCTTAGCAATATGGATACTCGTACCGTGAATATGGATATGTGTCTCGCTCGAGCGCGCCAGCAGCGGGCCGGAACAGCTCGCCAATGTGTTCGCAGTCAGATCGGACCACACGTGAAAGCCAAAAATGCGGTCGACCCCGTAGCGCTCGAACACACCGCTCTCGCAAACTGTCTTGGCGCCACCAGTCGTCTCCTCGGCAGGCTGGAACACAAAGAGCACGTTGCGCTTGATGGCACCTGGCTGCTCACGAATCGTGCGATCGACAAAGGTTGCCGCCGCAAGTGCCATGGCCATGTGTCCATCGTGTCCGCAAGCGTGCATCTTTCCGGGATGCGTCGAGGCAAAGGCCGCACCCGTCGCCTCCGCGATGGGCAGTGCGTCCATATCGGCGCGAATCGCCGTGGCATGCGCGGCGCCCGTGCCAGCGTCGAAGAAAGCACAAACACAGCTGGGGCAGGGATGGGTCACTTCACAGGCAAGCGAAGCGAGCACGCCCTCGATATAGGCTATGGTTTGAGGAAGATCGAAATCGAGCTCCGGAATGCGATGGAGATCGCGGCGATAGCGACGGAGTTCTTGGAGCTCGGTCATAGAGAATCCCTTCGTAAGGCACATCTGTTGCAACTTATTGTGATACAGGATTGTGGCACACATGTTTCCAGCATATTGCTGCATTTTTTAAACGTTATATACGAATACTCTTGTTTGGTAAAGTGCAACGTGGTAGGGTCGTTACCACTTGATAGAGGCGCGGGCACGAAGAGCCGCGGGCGAGCCGGCAGGCTTTGACCCCGCGGGGAGGCGAAACCCGCCGAACTGGGTTTTTCAGGCACGAACAACCTGGTGGGCCTGCGGGAAACACCCGCAGGACTGTCTGCAGCAATGCGGGAGCGCTATCCGGACATTGGGTCCACGCTATGCGGATTCGATGCGCAGATGGCGCCGTCTGGATAGCGAGGTTTACGGGACATGGCATTGACCCCCAACGAAGCATATGCGGCCAAGCAGCCGTTTGTGGACAAGGAGACGCTCGAGCATATCGTCGAGCAGTTCCCCACGCCGTTTCATCTATACGACGAGGCGGGCATCCGCCGCAACATGCAAGAAGTGCGCGACGCCTTTGCATGGAACCCGGGCTTTAAGGAATACTTTGCCGTCAAGGCCAATCCCAACCCGGCGCTCATCTCCATTCTCAACGAATACGGCTGCGGCTGTGATTGCTCGAGCTATACCGAGCTCATGATCGCCCGCTCGCTGGGTATCACGGGACACGACATCATGTTCTCGTCCAACGACACGCCGGCGGCCGACTTTGAGCTCGCCGACAAGTTGGGTGCCATCGTCAACTTTGACGACATCAGCCACATCGAGTTCTTTGAGCGTGTTGCGGGGCCCATCCCCAAAACGGTCAGTTGCCGCTTTAATCCAGGCGGCCTATTCCAGCTCTCCAACGGCATCATGGACAACCCGGGCGACTCCAAGTACGGCATGACCACCGAACAACTCTTCGAGGCGTTCCGCATGCTCAAAACCAAGGGCGCCGAGGACTTTGGCATCCACGCATTCCTTGCCAGCAACACCGTCACCAACGACTACTACCCCAAGCTCGCGCGCATCCTCTTTGAGCTCGCCGTGCGCTTGGAGCGCGAGACCGGCGCACACGTCGCCTTCATCAATCTGTCCGGCGGAGTCGGCATCCCCTACCTGCCCGAGCAGCAGGCCAACGACATTCACGCCATCGGCGAGGGAGTACACGCGGCATACGACGAGATTCTGGTTCCCGCCGGCATGGGCGATGTGGCCATCTGCACCGAGATGGGCCGCTTTATGATGGGCCCCTACGGCTGCCTGGTCACCAAGGCCATCCACGAGAAGCAGATCTACAAGGACTATATCGGTGTCGATGCAAGTGCCGTCGATTTGATTCGCCCTGCCATGTATGGCGCCTACCACCACATTACGGTGATGGGTCAGCCAGACGGTCCCGATAAAACCGCAGCCCCCGTCACGAACACGTACGACATCACGGGCAATCTGTGCGAGAACAATGACAAGTTCGCCATCGACCGCGAGCTTCCGCATATCGACATGGGCGACCTGCTCGTGATTCACGACACCGGCGCGCATGGCCACTCTATGGGCTACAACTACAACGGCCGCCTGCGCTCCGCCGAGGTCCTGCTGCGCCCCGATGGCTCGGCAGACCTCATTCGCCGCGCCGAGCGCCCGGGTGATTACTTTGCCACGCTCGACGTGCTGCCGTGCGGCCGCGAGCTGCTGGCCAAATCGCGCGCCGAAAGCGCCCGCCGTCGCGCTCAGGACGAGCGCCTGGCCGTCGCCCAATGGAACAAACGCATCCAGATCGCGGAAGCGAAGGAGAAGAACATGGATATCCGCAACCTCGAGGGCTCGATCGTCGCCCTCGTCACGCCGTTTAAAAAGGACGGCAGCGTCGACTTTGACGCGCTCGAGCGCCTTATCGATTTCCACTTGCAAAATGGCACCGACGCCATCCTCACCCTGGGCACCACCGGTGAGAGTGCCACGATGACCGATGACGAGGACAACTCCGTCGTCGCCGCCGTGGTCAAGCATGTTGCAGGACGCGTCCCCGTCATCGCCGGCTCGGGCTCCAACTCCACGCAGACCATGCTCACCAAGTCGCTCACCTATCAGGGCCTGGGCGCCGACGGTCTGCTGCTCATCACCCCCTACTACAACAAGTCCAATGAAGAGGGTATCTATCGGCACTTTAAGACCGTCGCCGATGCCGTGGACATCCCCTGCATCCTGTACAACATCCCCGGCCGCTGTGGCTGCGGCATCAGCGAGCGCAACGTAGAGCGCCTGGCCGCGCACCCCAACATCATGGGTATTAAGGAGGCCTCGGGCAACGTCGCCTACGCGGCCAAGATCGCCCACCTGCTGTCAGACGACTTCCGCATGTACTCGGGCGAGGACGCGCTTACCGTGCCGCTCATGAGCCTGGGCGCCTCGGGCACCATCAGCGTGTGGGCAGACGTGCAGCCGCAGCTCGTGCATGACATGTGCCGCGCCTATTTGGACGGTGACGTGGCGCGTGCCCGCGATATCCAAATTGCCGGCCAGCCGCTCATCAATGCCCTCTTTAGTGAGGTCAACCCCATCCCCGTCAAAGAGGCGCTCGCCCAGATGGGTATGATCGAGGCAAACTACCGCATGCCGCTGTGCCCCATGGCAGACGACACGCGCTCTGCACTTACCGATGCTCTGAAGGGGGCTGGTCTGCTTGATTAAGACCGTCATTATGGGAACGGGCCGCATGGGCTCGCTCATCCGCACTACCGCCGAGGGCGTTGTCGACGCCGCCGGTCAGCCCGTTTTTGATATCGTCGCCCAGATCGGTTTTGATCTGTCCGAGCTCGAGAGCGCCCCGGCAGCCGACGTCATCATCGACTTCTCGAACGTCGTGACCTTCGATGCCATCGTCACCTATGTCGAGCGCACGGGTGCCGCGTTGGTCTCGGGCACCACGGGCTACACACCCGATCAGATGGATCGCCTGCGCGAGCTGGGTCAGAGCACCCGCGTCATGCACTCCGGCAATTACTCCATCGGTATCGCAGCCCTGCGTCATCTGGTAGCACAGGCCACGCGCGAGCTGCCCGGCTTTGACTGCGAGATTGTCGAGACGCACCACAACCAAAAGGTCGACGCTCCCAGCGGCACCGCCAAGTTGTTGCTCGACGCCGTCGCCGAAGCCGAGCCCGAGGCAGGCTACCACCCCGTCTATGGCCGCGAGGGCATGTGCGGCGCGCGTGACCCCAAGGAAATCGGCATGCACTCGCTGCGCGGTGGCACTGTCGCCGGCGTGCACGAAGTGAGTTTCTTTGGCCAGGACGAGGAAGTCACGCTCACGCATCGCGCCACGAGCCGTCAGATCTTCGTCAACGGCGCCCTGGCAGCCGCGCAGAAGCTCGTCACCCGTGAGCACGGCTTCTATACGTTTGACCAGGTCATGTTTGCCTAACCAGGTATCAACCGAATCCGCCCAAAGGAGAGATAGCAAATGAGCAGCGCAGCCGAGATGGATGCACAGGAGATTATCAACTACATCGCCACCGCGCCTAAAAAGACGCCCGTCAAGCTGTACGTGCGTGAAAAGCCCGGCATGAAGGTCCAGTGGGGCAATGCGCACGTCTACGGCGGTCGTCGTGGCAAGACCGTCTTTGGCGACTGGGATGAGCTCAAAGCCATCCTCGATGCCAATGCCGACTCCATCGACTACTACGACGTCGAGAATGACTGCCGCAATTCCGCCGTCCCCATGCTAGACCTTAAGGGCATCAACGCCCGCATTGAGCCGGGTGCGATCATTCGCGACCGCGTCGAGATCGGCGACCGCGCCGTCATTATGATGGGCGCTATCATCAACATCGGCTCCGTTATCGGCGAGGGCTCTATGATTGATATGGGCGCCGTCCTGGGCGGCCGCGCCACCGTGGGCAGGAACTGCCACATCGGCGCCGGCGCCGTACTGGCAGGCGTCGTTGAGCCCGCCAGCGCCACGCCCGTCATCATCGAGGATGATGTCATGATTGGCGCCAACGCCGTGGTCCTGGAGGGCGTGCGCGTGGGCAAGGGCGCCGTCGTGGCTGCCGGTGCCGTATGCGTCGAGGACGTCCCCGCCGGCGCCGTCGTGGCCGGTGTTCCCGCCCGCGTCATCAAGATGCGTGACGAGAAGACCGACAGCAAGACCGGTCTCGAGGAAGGCCTGCGCCAGCTGTAGGGTTACGCGGTTTTACCAAACCGCGTAACTAGTCGACGCTACACCTTTGGTTCCGTCGTTCTGACGAACGACGGACCGGTCGACGCTGCAAACGCCCCTAAGCGGCAATCTGACGTTCAATCGTCGGTCGCGTACCGAAGTACGCTTCCCTCCTCTTTCACGTCACCTTGCTCGCCTAGGGGCGTTTTCGCTGACTTATGCTCAACCAGTAGCGTAATTAAGCCCCACGTAAAAAGGCCGAAACCCCAAGGGGCTTCGGCCTTTGCTTTCTCGCTGCAGGCGTAACGCAACTTATCGATTCTCGATGCTGCCGATGTTTTTGAGCTCGATGGAGATGAGGCCGTTGGGTTCGTTGACAAACTCGATGTACTCGGAGTTCGAGCCCATCTCGGCCGGGAAGCTGATCTCGATACCCGTGTCGGTACGGATCTTATGATTGCGCACCGCCGCGCGTTCGACCTGCTTGCGCTCCACGGGCACACGCTCAGGCACTTTCTCCTCGGTCAGTGCCGCGCGCACACTCTCCTTGATAACCGGTTCGTCCTCAAAGACCTCGTCGACGATATCCCAAGGCGGCAGCTCCTCGTCATCCTCGACCTTCTCGGCAACGGCAGCCTTAACCTTGGCGAGCGCTACAGCCGTGTTGGCACCGTGCTCCTCGGCGACTTCCTCGACCACACGCGTCACGGTGTCGATGACCTCCTTGCCCGATACGCCCGTGTCGCACTGCAGCAGGCCATCGGGGATAAGCATACGGTCCTCGCCGGCAATCTTGCGCTTCTTGTCCACGTAGCCGATCTCCATGGTACTCGCGCGCACGATGGCATAGCTCGGCACCTTTTGCGAGGGGTTTGGCAGAATGGCGTAGTGGCGCGCGATGTCGTTGCGCACCTCCCCCTCCTCGCGGCCCACTTCGTGCATAAAAGCCTGCTTGGAGCCCAGCAGCATCACGGCAAACCAGCGGGCATCCTCATCGTCGTCAAAATCGGCCACGAGCACGTCGGTGGACTCGGCTTTCTCGGCTTTGGTGAGCTCGGAGGAAATAAACTCCGCAATCTGCTGCGACAGGTCCACGAACTCGCGCTCGCCAAAGAAATAGCCCTTGAGCTCGCCACCAAACGCAGAGCTCTCGGCAAACGTGGCGCGTTTGTTGTCGGCCGAGGTGCGTGCGCGGCGCAGATGCGTGGTCACGAAGTTGCGCACGGTACGACTCTCGATATCGAGCTCGCGCTGGCTCATAACGTTGACGGCAGAGTCAAAGTCCAGGATATGCAGAATCGCGTGATTGATTTTCATATACGGCATTCCGTTCTAGATCGATTTCGGCACGAACCAGTATAGCGGTCGAGCCCGCCCCAGGCGCATCGAAGATTGGTGCATCGGGGACAGGTTGCTTTGCACCAATGGCTAGCGCAGGAGCTCGGACTGCCAAGCCTCGAGCTGTTCTGCCAAACTCTTGCCGGCAGCGGGCATGTCGATCTGGGGTCGTTTGGGCAGCAGTGCGCATTTAAGGATTGCCGCGATGGTCTGCGAGACAAAGCGTCGCGTATCCTTGTCAAAGCCTTGCGCAGCCTGGAGCATCACGGGCAGGCTCTCGCGCAGATTCCCAGCGATATCCGCAAACCGCTCAGCACCCGTAGCCTCAAACACGGAGAACAACGCATCTACAAAACGCTCGCGCTCGCTAGGCGACACTGCAAGCAGCATCTCGCGAATAGAGCCATCAACGTATCGAGCACCGGCGGACAGGCGCTCGCAGTACACGAAGTCGCGACCATCAACCACCCAGCTAAAGGGATTGTGTTGCAGCAGGCTGAACTCGGTGCTCTCAACGATGGCATAGTCCTCCTGTGTCTCGAACATCATGCCAAAGATCGACGACCGAGGTAGCGTCTTGTCGATTCGACCGGAAAGATCGGCAAAGGCGTCGCCGTTCAGGAACTCCTCGACGAAACCCGGACCATCATGGGAATATGCCCGTTCGATTCGCTCACGGGCGACATCGGAGCACATTGCCGCACCGTACACCGCAAGGTTTCCACCCTTGGAATGACCTCCGCACAAAAGCGGCCCGTCAATCGCATCCGCCGCCTCGTCCACATAACGTGCCGCGGATTCCTGGGCCGGCACAGGACACCGGAACGCCATGTTAAAGTCCTCTTTCCAACCCACAATCGTGCTGTCGGTCCCCCGGAAGGAAAGGTAACTAAACCCCGCCGGAAACCGGAACGCCATGGCTGCAAACTGCTCCGTCGCCACCACATCGCTCACAGCACGATAGCCGCAAACGTGCACGCCACGGTAGCGAGGACTTGCTGCCACGGCCTCCAACAAGGCCCTGCTCCCCTCCGGGTCCCACAAGTCGTCAATCATGTCCCGATAGCACTCGGCACGCAGCAGCTCGCATACGTCTAGGCCCTGCCAGTTCGTCAGCTCCGCCATATCACCCGGCAAACGCAAATAGGACAACCACGCAAAGACCAGGCTATCCACCGCGCAGAACGGCCGCTCCTCAAACGGATCAAACGCCGTCTGGGCATAGGTCAAAAAATTAGGCGAATCCGACATGGCCCTCCCATCGACTATAGTGCATTGGGGTCAGGTTACTTTGCACCAAAAAAGCGCCCGGGCCGCGTGGACTCGGACGCCTTCATTGTAGCTTTTCGCTCTAGCGAGCTTGATTTAGCAGGAGAAGTCGACGCTGTCGATGATGTCCTTGAGGGCCTTGGCGGAGGCGGTGAGCTCATGCTGCTCGTCATCGTCCAGCGGCACGGGGACGCGGCAGACAACGCCGTCGCGGCCAACGACGGTCGGCATAGAGATGGCAAGATCGGACAGGCCATACTCGCCCACCATGAGCGAGGAGACGGGCAGAACGGTCTGTTCATCGCGCATGACGGCGGTGCAGATGCGCTTGACGGCCATGGCGACGCCATAGTAGGTGGCGTGCTTCTTCTCGATGATGGTGTAGGCGGAGTTCTTGACGTCCTCGGCGATGCGCTTCTCGGCGGCCTCATGCTCCAGATGGCCGTGAAGCTCGCAGAAGGTGTTCAGCGGCACGCCGGCAACCTGGGCGCTGGACCAAGCGACGAACTCGGAGTCGCCGTGCTCACCCATGACATAGGCCTGAACGTCGCGCGGGTCAACCTCGACGTGGGCACCAAGCATCTGCTGCAGACGGCCGGTGTCGAGCACGGTACCGGAACCGATGACGTGGCCCTCGGGCAGGCCGGACATCTTGATGGCGGCGTAGGTCAGAACATCGACCGGGTTGGAGACGATGAGCAGAATGCCGTCGAAGCCGGACTTCTTAATCTCGGGGATAATGGACTTAAAGATGTTGACGTTCTTGTTGACCAGGTCCAGGCGGGTCTCACCGGGCTTCTGGGCAGCGCCAGCGGTGACGACAATCATGGCGGCGTCGGCGACATCGGAATAATCGCCGGCGTAGATCTTCATCGGCTCGGCAAACGTCATGCCGTGCGCGATATCCAGGGCCTCACCCTCGGCGCGGTTCTTGTCCACGTCGATGAGGACCATCTCGGAGAACAGACCACTCTGCATCAGCGCGAACGCCGAAGACGAACCGACGAAACCGCAGCCGACAATAGCGACCTTCTTCTCGTTAACCATTAGAAACTCCCATCTCTCTCCACAAACAAGCCGCCCGGGAACGACCCGAGCGGCTTGCCGTAATCCCAATACATCCAATCGGGACTTTGATTATGCTCCTATTCGCAGCCAAAAATCGACCGTTTACCGAAATTGTTTGCAGAATTCGTAAAATAACTGCACGAAATCGGTTTCGAGCTATTGACGAGCCAAAATACCTTTCTAATACAAGCCCGCCTCGCGAATGGCCTCGACAGCCAAAGCGATCTGGTCGGGCGGCAGGACCAGCGCCATGCGCACGTGCCCCTCGCCCGAAGGACCAAAGCTCGCACCCGGCGTCACCACAACGCCGGCCTTCTCCATGAGCTCCTCGCAAAACGCCATGGAATCGGTGCGGCCACCGGGAAGCTTGGCCCACACAAACATAGAGCCATGCGCGTTGGGGCGCTCCCAGCCCAGGCCCTCAAGACCGTCGCACAGGGCATCGCGGCGCTCCTGGTACTTCAGACGCTGCGCCTCGACCTCATCGCGCGGACCGTTCAGGCAGGCGATGGCGGCCTTCTGGATCGGGAAGAACATGCCAAAGTCGATCTGGCCGCGCAGCTTGGCAAAGGCCGAGACCACATCCTCGCGACCGACCAAAAAGCCGATGCGGGCACCGGTGACGTTAAACGACTTGGAGAGCGAGAAGAACTCCACGCCCACCTCAAGCGCACCGGGATACTGCAAGAAGCTGCCGCCCGGCTCGCCGTCGAACACGATGTCGGAGTATGCGTTGTCATGGACGATCAGCAGGTCGTGCTCGCGGGCGAAAGCGATGATCTCCTCGTAGACCTCGGGCGTGCCCACCGAGCCCACCGGGTTGGCGGGCAGCGACACGATCATATACTTGGCACGATCGGCCACCTCGGGATCGATACCCGCCACATAGGGCAGGTAATTATGCTCGGCAACCAGCGGATAGTATTCGAGCTTGGCATCGGCGATCTTGGCACCCGCCTCAAAGACCGGGTAGCACGGATCGGGAACCAAAATAGTGTCGCCCGGATCGAGCAGGGCCAGGCCCAAATGGCCCACGCCCTCCTGCGTGCCGTTGCACGACTGCACCATGGACGGCGTAATGCCCGAAACGCCAAAGCGACGCTCATAGTAATCGCACACGGCCTGCTTGAGTTCGGGCAGGTCACGCAGGGCATACTTCCACATCTCGGGATCTTGGGCTGCTTGCGTGAGCGCCTCGACCACATGGTCGTACGGCTTAAAGTCGGGCGTGCCCACGCTCATGTTGTAAATGGTCTTGCCCTGAGCCTTCAGCGCGAGAAGCTTGTTGTTGAGCGAGGCGAAGACCTCCGCGCCAAAGCGGTCGAGACGCTGCGATGCCTGCATGGTGCCACCTTTCGATATGAAAAACGCGGCGCTCCGACAAGAGCGCCGCGCGATACGGGCCATCAGATTGCAAAAGTGTAACGCTTGCAACCCCCATATTGGTTCAATTTAGCCAACCTTAGTCAACTGGATTGAGCGCGTCGATCTGCGCAAGCCACAGACGCGAGCTAGCGTCACTCGGCATACGCCAATCGCCGCGCGGGCTGAGCGTCACCGAGCCCACCTTGGGACCATCGGGCAGGCAGCTGCGCTTAAACTGCTGGGCAAAGAAGCGACGGTAGAACGTACGTAGCCACGTGTGGACGGTCTTGGCGTCGTAGACGCCCTCGAAGCTCTTGAGCGCCATGCGGTAGATCTTGCCCGGCTCAAAGCCAAAACGCAGCAGGTAGTAGAGGAAGTAGTCGTGCAGCTCGTACGGGCCCACCAAATCCTCGGTCTTCTGCGCAATCTCGCCGTCGCCCGTGGGCGGCAGAAGCTCGGGAGATACCGGCGTATCGAGGATGTCGAGCAAGACCTCGGCAATACTCCCGCCAAAGACATCAGCCGCATAGCGCACCAAGTGACGCACGAGCGTCTTGGGCACGCTCGCGTTGACGGCGTACATGCTCATGTGGTCGCCGTTATAGGTAGCCCAGCCGAGCGCCAGCTCCGACAGGTCGCCCGTGCCGATGACAAAACCGCCAGCCTGGTTGGCAAGATCCATCAGAATCTGCGTACGCTCGCGGGCCTGGCTGTTCTCGTAGGTCACGTCCTGCACGGTCGGATCGTGCTCAATGTCCTTGAAGTGCTGCTCCACAGCCGCGTGGATCGAAACCTCGCGGAAGCTCACACCCAAGTCGCGGGCAAGCGACTCGGCATTGGACTTGGTGCGATGCGTCGTGCCAAAACCTGGCATGGAGACCGCCGTGATACCCGTGCGCGGCAGCCCCAGCGCATCGAAGGCACGCACGGTCACAAGCAGTGCCAGCGTGGAGTCCAAGCCACCCGAAAGGCCGATAACCGCAGCCTTGGTACCTGTGTGGGCAAGGCGGGTCTTGAGGCCAGCAGTCTGCAGATTGAGAATAGTCTCGCAGCGCTCGGCCAGATCACCGTGGTCGGCCGGCACAAAGGGCGCACGGGGGAAGACACGGTCGATGCCGAGTGCATCGCGCAGGACAGGTTCGTCCGTCAGCACGCCCTCAAACGAAAACTCAACGGTCGTGGCCTCCGGCGCATCGTCCGCGCGCGTCCACGTCGTCGAGCGGCGGCGCTCGGCAACCAGACGGTCAAGATCGACATCGGCCACCGCTATATCGCAGGTAAGAAGCTTCGTGGCGGCGAGCTTAGATCCGTTTTCGTAGACGAGGTTCTCGCCCGCAAAGACCATGTCGGTCGTGGACTCGCCCTCGCTCGCATCTGCATAGGCATAGGCACAGTACAGGCGCGCGCTCTGGTTGGATATGAGGCTGCGTCGGTAATCTGCCTTGCCGATAATCTCGTCCGAGGCCGACGGGTTGAGGATCACCGTCGCACCGGCAAGCGCCATCTCGGTCGAAGGGGGCGCCGGCACCCACAGGTCCTCGCAGACCTCAACGCCCAGCACCATATCCTCGGCACCCTCGTCACAGCAGCGGTAGACAAGCTCCGAACCCAGCGGAACCGGACCCTGACCGGCAAACTCGACCCACACAGGATCTGCGGGCGCCGGAGCAAACCAGCGGCGCTCGTAGAACTCGCCATAGTTGGGCAGATACTTCTTGGCCGTGAGGCCCAAAAGCTCGCCCGCGCAGCACACGGCGGCGCAGTTGTAGATATTCTCGGCAACCGCAACGGGAAGACCGATGGTAAAGACAATCGGCAGCTCACGAGTCTCATCGAGGATATGCACCAAAGCAGCCTCGCAGGCATGCAGCAGTGTGCGATTATGGAACAGGTCGGCCGCGGTATAGCCGCACAAGTTGAGCTCGGGCAGCACCAGCGCGCGAACGCCGCGCTCGGCAGCCTCGCGAACAGCCGCCAGCGCAACCTCGGCATTGCCCTCGACATCGGCAACGCGAATCCGCGGCGAAGCCGCCGCCACACGCAAAAAGCCATCGTTCTTATTAGCCGAAACGCAGCATTGCCTAGTTGATCTGGACACTGGAGGCCCCTTCTACCCTGAGATTCAGTCTAACGGACGTTCACATATCTCTAACTAGCCAAAGCAACCTCCCAGTTTACTGAGAGGCCAACCTGTGCTAGGAGCATGTATTTCAATAATATCTTTAATTAAAAAAGGAGAAATCGATAATCGACTTCTCCTTTAAGCGAGGCGAGTAAATTCCGAAACTAATGGCAGAATTTATCCATGTAGTCCTCAAAGTCGAACACTTCTACCACGACGCCCTCTTCCTGAAACTCTTTCAGTTGCTCCAAGAGATCTTTATTAATAACGTCCATGCAGAAACCTCCTCTATCTAATCAACTGTAGTATATCTGCTTTCATGCAATTATCAACCAACTTGTTTAATTGCTCCTCGTTTGCCGATAGTCCCTCTTTTTTCAAAATGTCGCGCACCTCGTTCTTAGTAATCGGCTTTTCAAACAACGAAAGCAAAGCGAACGAAAAATCATTAACCGCACACATTCTATGGGTGGCACAACTCAGCAGTACTCTTAACCCCTCTTTTGAGCGTCCGACTTCTTTCACAAACGAACTTTTAACCAATTGAAAACCATTATCGTGCATTACATAATCGGCATCGATATTTGTATTCAGCAATCCATAATGCAACAGTTCTTCTATCGTCCTTGTCAGCTCGAGGTCGCCTTGATCAAGGATAAGAGAAATGCTACAATCGGCCTCCAATAAACGGGCCAACTTAAGGTATACCAACTGGGAAACAGCATAGACATGATGGTATTCAGAATTATAGAAGTAGGCAAATGGCTCAACGAGCACGACAGAGGTCTTGGAATCCAGCCAGATTCGATCAGCTGGATTTAGACTAGTTAGCCGTCGCTTTACTTTGGTCAAATGTCCCTTATACCTGACAGCGTGAATAGAATCTAGGATCCAGGTCACCTCTGAAATATGAAGCCGCTGGGGCAAGTCAATTGTGTCGCTACCGTTTATGACCTCTTGCATATAAAAATCAATATGATGCTCATCAGATAAGGATTTTGCTTCATTTAAAGTTAAACCAGTGCCTGAAACATAATCCACTTCGAGGCGCAAATCCTCATATTGGGACTTCGGCATTACAGAGACACCATACTTATCGGGATGATTCCAAACATCCGACCCCATAACGAGACCAAAATTCGTAAATCCTCTCGTGGAATATGGAACACCACATACCTGTTTTGAATAATTCAAAACATTCTCTGTATAAGCTAAGGTGTTCAGAGCCTCTTCTTTAGTTTCGGTCGGAAAGCCAATCATAAAGAATAGATGAACAGGAATACCCGCATTGAGACAATCATGGATATTGCGATCAATCCAATCAACTCTCGTGTTCTTCTTCATTAGATCAAGAACTCTTTGGTTGTATGACTCGAGGCCAAACTGAATCTGCCTACATCCACTTTGGTATATCTTGTTGAAAACGTCTGTACTTAGGGTTGGAGAGAACCTCGTTTCTCCATGCCAGAAAAACGTTTTTCCCGATGCGTTTATTTCATCCGCGAGTTGCTCCATTCTTTTGCCTTCGAATGTTTCATCCACAAAAGAGAAAACTCTCGTGCCGTATTTTTCATTTAACCGACACATTATTTCAAATACTCTCGATATAGGCATCTTTCGGTAACAACCACCGGTAGCACCGGGAATGGTGCAGAAGGCGCAATGATTAAAACACTGCCTAGAGGAATAAACCGGCAATATTAACTCAGGCATGAAGTATTTAGAAAGGGCGAAGCCATCGAAATCGGGAACCGTATCGTTGATAAATGTTTGCTCAATCCGATGGTTTTTATATATCTTCCCACCTTTAGCATGGCAAAGGTTTGGAACACAGTCGAGATTGTCATCACCAGAGTCAAGAGCCTCAAGAAGACGTGCAAGCGGCTCTTCGCCGTCATACATCATTATCGAATCAGTGTATTCAAAAAAGGGATGCCATTCTTTCATGCAGTCATCTGCTAAACGAGTAATGTAATTGCCGCCCAATGAGACGTGTTTAACAGATGGACATTCTTCTTTAATCAGTTTCGCTAACGTAACTGCAGAAATCAATTGGAAACAGCCGCTCACCGAAATCCCAATAAACTCGATTTTTTCCCTCTGAATACGCTTAAGAAAGGCAGTTTCATAGAAGGAAATAAACGGATTATGCAAGGTATCCGCAAGCGATTTCATTATTTCTGGTGTCGAATAATAATCATAGGGCAGATCTATGGAGTTGAACGTGTATTTAACTCACTATGAGACGTGATTTATGATATAGAGTGCATTTCTAAAAATGTTTTCAGCATATTGTCTTTCTTTTAGATTAAAGTATCTCTTCGATCTGAAAATATCTTTTGCCTCGTCAACATTAAGTGCTGACTTTTGTATCAACTCGATTGTTAATTGAACATTCGAACTAAACGAATCCTTTGATTCCCGATACCTTTTACAGCACTCTTCGACATGTCTAAAAGATAGGAGGTCATCGTAAAATTCCACGTTTAAGTCAACGATGTCAACTTTATATTGTTCAACCTCTTGAAGATATGACTTCAAAACAGGCAAGGCAAGATACGGCCCCACTGGACTCCATCCTGGGGGAAATACTAAAAGCGTTTTAGGCATATCAACGTCACATCTTTCGCAAATAATTCAATTGAAACACAACTACCATCATAATTGAAAATACACCAAGTCCTGTAACGAGAATTGAGAACATCGCGATGCTCGTGAACAGCGAAACAAGGAGTGTTGAAATAACAACAGCAACCGATTGCAAAGACTCCCTAATTGAAAACAGGCTTATCGATTCAGATTCGTCTCTCGCCAAATCCTGCAGCGATGTTATGAGAAGCACATCTTGAATGGCGTTTCCGGCACCGACGATAAAAAGGAAAATAAACGATATTCCAGACGCATAGCGATAGCCAAACGCCAGATACGCACCGAGCGCAAGATACGTCACAAAACAATATGATTTAATGCAATCGGAACCACTAATTAAACGACCATATATTGTATTTCCGAACAACAGTCCGATTGTAAGACTACTCTGAAGGAATCCGTATTGTATCGATGACGAGTCAAATTGCAATTGCGCAATAGCTGGCAAAAGAGAATTCAGAGAGCCGAATGCCACGCCACTAGAAATATCGATTAATAGGAAACCAATTGCCAAGTGCTTCGCGCTAAGATCACTAAATGCAGTCCTGTTTTTTTCATTTTTGCTTATCCCCTCTTTATCATTAACCTCGATAACCGACGGAACATCTCGCAGCAACCAGAACGACGCGGCAAAAGAAAGCGCGTCTAATGCAAGAACAGCCTCCGCCCCAAATTGAGCGACAACAAAACCGCCGGCAACTGGCCCCAGAACCATCATCAAATTCTGCAGAAACCCAAACGAATTATTAATTACGTCGCGATTGATACTATTCGTATTGGCTCTTAACAACGAGTAAAAGCAGGGCATTTCAACCGTTCGGCAAAGCGATACCGCGCACGTAATAGCAAACATACTCCATTTACTATCAACAAAAATATAGCAAACGAATAATCCCGCGCGAATTAAGTCTGCCAATCTCATGGCCTGCAGTGTCCCGATACCCATCTTCTGAGGCAGCTGCGCGAGCGCAACTGAAAACAGAGAGGGGGCAAATCTGCAGCAGACCATCAAAGCAGTTGCAGAAACATCGTGAGTTACCTCGTAAATCAGCATTGGCAAAGCAATATTCGCACACCAATTGCCTATTTCGCTTATCCCTCTAGCAATATATAGGACTCGAACCGGACGGCTAGCTCTCAATACCGTGAACATCACGATTAACCTCGTATTTCAGGCCTCGCTCATCCCTTAATAGGAATCCATAATCAACCAAGTACCGCCTCAACACGGCATAATCAGGATAGAGCTGTGACAGTACACGATTAACCTGAAGCTCCGTATAACTTGTATTTAATTCAAAGAAAGAGACGGCCCATAGCAGCATGATTCTTTTATAGCTTTCCTTTTTTGGAATTGAAACCAGCTCGCCATTCTTGAGAAATCGTTTTTTAAAGTCTATTAGCTCATCCATTCACATCCTCCATTTCATACGCATCTAATACTAAAAATGCATACGCTTTAGGTCATCGCATTCGGCTTCTATATTCGAACTAAACTCGAACTAATCTAAATGATTTGCTCAAACACTCTTCGAAAGCTCGTTTTTCACTTTGAGTAAAATGCCCTTCCCAGTCAGTCCACGAACAGGAAGGCAACTCACAACGAGCGGAGTCGAAGCCCTCTGCCGTCGGTCGTTCAAAATGCACGATAACCTTTTCGATATCCCCATCTGCTATCAGGTCAGAATGAACGACCTCGGTACCGTCTTCGAATGTCATATACGGGTACATCACGTAAACCACCTCACAATCGTAAATCCAGTTTAGCATCAAGCTATTGCACCAAAGACAGCAAGCCCCCCTTGATGAGTTGATGGTATCTGTTAAATGTCACGTACGATTCACATCTGGTGGGTACCCTGATGGCTACATGAAACGAAGCAGATTTACACCGGGAGGACCCCGTATGACAACCAAGTACACCGACGCGCCGCGCACGCGCGTCATGACGCCGGCATCGCTCAACAACGGCGTGCACGAGAACCATTCCATCGGACAGACCATGGCCATCGCGCCCAAAAAGGGCCTGTTCGACGACATTTCCATTCCCCAGATCATCGCCGGCGCCGCAGCTGCCGCCACGAGCGTGGCGCTTGCTTCAAAGATCGGCATTGCCGGCTCGGTGATTGGTGCCGCTGTGAGCTCAGTCATCACTGTTGTGTCCTCGCAGGTCTATCGCCACTTTATCTCCGCCAGCGCCGAAGCAATTAAGGGTACGCATGCCGCTGTCGACTACCCTACCGGCGCCTACGAGCCCGTTGAGCCCAATATCGAGGAGCACCTAGGTGGCGCCGCGACCACGCAGGAGATGCGCCAGGTTGCGGGATGCGCGACCACGGCGCGCGTCGCCCCCAACAGCCTGCGCGCCAAGGCCGCGGCAGAGCGCAGCCAGACACAAAAGAAGGTCATCGTCTTCTCGATCGCCATCGCCATCGTCGCGGTCATCGCCTGCGCCGGCGCCATCCTTATCACCACCGCCGGCGAGGGTCTGGGCGAGCGTCCCGAGCCAATCCTGTCGTCGCGCACGACCGAGAGCGATGCAAATGGCAACACCCAGTCGCAAGATCAGCAGGCACAGGCGGACGGCACGCAAGACAGTTCTACCTCTGCCGATTCGTCCTCGAACACCCAAAACCAATCGCAGGGCACCGATTCCTCTACGGCCAACAGTGGCACGCCGTCCGACACGACCGACTCAAGCCAAACGACTGACGGTTCACAGCCGAACACGGGAGGCCAGACGAGCGACACCACGTCGGGAACGGGTGCAGCAGACAGTAGCAACACCAACAGCTCGAGCGGAACCGCGTCCGGCACGGCATCTGACAACTCGAGCCAAGGCACGGCATCGGGCAACTAAGCACATTTGCCTCTCATAGATAACCGACCTATACAACGGGCGCGAATCGAAAGCGGTTCGCGCCCGTTTGCCTTGGGCGCCGCCATGGCGAACGCCATGCGATGGTAAGATGCTTTACATGTGTAAAGAGGAGATTTGCCATGAGCAAGACAATAGTTAGGCCCACGCTTTCGCTGGGCAACCACATCTATCTGTATCGCCTGCTGCGCGATGCGATTGGATGCGGCAAGCAAACATTTATGACGCAGGTCGAGGAGGCGCTCGCCGCTAGCGACATGACCGCTTATG
This sequence comes from Coriobacteriaceae bacterium, assembly GCA_036718335.1. Lineage (GTDB taxonomy): Bacteria > Actinomycetota > Coriobacteriia > Coriobacteriales > Coriobacteriaceae > Collinsella. The sequence goes on along the minus strand of DAIMBN010000003.1, from coordinate 2,407 downwards.
ACCTGGGCTTCGAGTCCACGCGCGAGCTGCTCGAGGAGCTCAACGACTGCGTTAAGCTGACCGTCTTTAAGGGCGGCCGCCTGTATGCCACCGTCATCGCCAACGAGGCCTGGGATGCCGCACTTGCCAAGGGCGAGGACAAGCCCAAGACCGCCAAGGGCGCCAAGCAGTCCTACAAAAAGAAAAAGCGCGGTGAGAAGGACCTCAAGGCCGTGCGCCCCAAGCACGTTAAGCGCACCGAGCCAGAAACCATGGTTGAAGCCGCGCCGGAACCCGAGCCCGAGACAGAGATCGAAGTCGCTATTGAGGTAACGGCAGAAGCCGAAACCGAAATCGCCGCCACGACCGATCCCAAAGACATATCCGAGCAGGAAGCCACTGTGGAGCTCAACGAAGCGCCCAAGTCGACAACCGAAGAAGCCGCTGACCAACCCGAGACGTCTGCGTTCCAAAACAGCGATGTCTTTGGCAACGAGGCCGAGGACGATCAGTCCGACGAGCCCGCAGATCAAGACGCTACCGAGTCGGCGCCGGAGCCCGAGACGCCGCAGCCCGCCATCTCGCTCACGGTCGTCTATGACCCCGAGAACGCCAACGCCGGCATCACCACCATGGCATCCACGCCCATCGAGGTAAAGCCGAGCGTCGAGAATCAGAGCGCTCCGCAAGTCGAGCTCGACACCGCGACCGCAGACGCACCCGCCATCGACAAGCCCGCAGATTCCGCGGCGATGCCGAAAGCGGACACCGAATCAGTACTCGGCACCGAACCCGCGCCCGTCATCGAGGTGACACCCGTCAATGAGCGGGCCTCCGCACCGGCGATGGCACCAACCCCCGCACCCGCAGCACCGACCATCCCCGAGGACTTCCCCATCGATTTCGCAACCGAGGTCTTCTGCCCCGGCCCGCTTCTGCACCAGCTGTCGACCTATCTCCCCTACGGCGCCGATACCCTCGGCATTGTCGGCGAGTACTACTGGATCGCCCGCGAGCGCGGTACCATCGAGGCTGCGCGAAACCGCGCAAGCTTCCCCCTGCACTATACGCAGGCCGGCGAGCGCCGCGAGGTTGCCGTGCGCATCCGCCGCAACACCACCGGCGGTCTCGGATCCACCTGGGCCATCGATAAAGTCGAAGAACCCGAGCAGTAACGACAAACGACTCAAATCCAAATCAGGATTTGAGCCGTTTTTATTTGTTGATGTTGCGTAACCAACAGCGAGCGGGCCGCAAGTGCCCCAGGTTGCCGTGAAAGAGGAGCGACGCGTACTTCGGTACACGAGCGACGGCTTGAACGGCAAGATGGGGTGCTTGCGGCCCGCGCAGCGTCGAGCAGTTACGCGGTTTGGAAAACCGCGTAACGATCTAGTCGCGCGTCAGCTTACGGTGAATACGATGCGGCTGGGCTGCGTCCTCGCCAAGGCGCTCGATGCGGTTGGCCTGATAGGCCTCGAAGTTGCCCTCGAACCAATACCAGTTGCCCGGATTCTCGTCGGTGCCCTCCCACGCCAGAATGTGCGTGGCAACGCGGTCCAGGAACATACGATCGTGGCTAATGACCACCGAGCAGCCCGGGAACTCGAGCAGCGCCGCTTCGAGCGAGGACAGCGTCTCGACGTCGAGGTCGTTCGTGGGCTCGTCGAGGAGCAGCAAGTTGCCGCCCTGCTTGAGCGTAAGCGCCAAGTTCAGACGGTTGCGCTCGCCACCGGAGAGAACGCCAGCGCGCTTCTGCTGGTCCTGGCCCTTAAAGCCAAAGCTCGCCACGTACGCGCGGCTCGGAACCTCGGTCTCGCCGACCATCATGTGGTCTAGGCCGTCCGAGACGACCTCCCATAGGTTCTTATCGGGGTCGATGCCGGAACGGTTCTGGTCGACGTAAGAAATCTTGACGGTCTCGCCCACCTCGAGCTCGCCCGAAGTCAGCGGCTCCAAACCCACGATGGTCTTGAAGAGCGTAGTCTTACCCACACCGTTGGGACCGATGACGCCCACGATGCCGTTACGCGGCAGGGTGAACGAAAGGTCGTCGATGAGCACGCGGCCATCGAACTCTTTGTGCAGATGATGGGCCTCGAGCACCTTGTTGCCCAGACGCGGGCCCACAGGGATGCGAATGTCAGTCCAGTCGAGCTTCTGGCTTGCGCGCGCCTCAGCCTCCATCTCCTCGTAGCGGGCCAGACGGGCCTTGTTCTTGGCCTGACGGGCCTTGGGCGAGCTGCGCACCCACTCGAGCTCGGCCTCCATGCGCTTGGCGAGCTTGGCGTCGCGGTTGCCCTGTGCCTCGATACGGGCGGCCTTGGTCTCCAGATACGTGGAGTAGTTGCCCTTGTAGGGATAAAGGTGACCGCGGTCGACCTCGCAGATCCACTCAGCAACGTTATCCAGGAAGTAGCGATCGTGTGTG
>DAIMBN010000039.1:0-16060 GCA_036718335.1 Coriobacteriaceae bacterium | reverse complement strand
CGCCGCTCAACAGCGCGTGCAACCACGGCATCGCGAAGGGCAACCCCAACGAGGTCTACCTGCGCTACCCGCGCTCTCCCTTCGCCGACCAGTCCGGCGACGCCGGCTTCACCCGCACGCCGAGCGACGATGCGTGCGCCTACACCTGGGATCTCGCGCTCACCAAGCGCGGCAGCGACGGCGACAAGCCGCTTGCCGGGGCGGTCCTGAGCATCGCCGACGACCGCGGCCGCACGCTAGCGGCCGACGGCACGTGGGATGCGGAGGGCAAGGCCACCGTCACCACGGGCGAGGACGGCCGCGTGACCGTCTCGGGCGTGGACTCGGGCAAGCTGGAGGTCTGTGAGCTCAAGGCGCCCAAGGGCTACACCGCCTTTGAGGGCACGCGCTCCGTGACGGTCAAGGCCGAGGGCCTGGACGTCGACCAGGTGGCCGCCGCCAAGCCCAAACTCACCATCACGGCCGAGTCGCCCCTGCGCGCCGACAGCGCGGACGGGTCGACGGGCAGCCTGGAGGCGTCGCTCATCAACACGCCCACCGGCACACCCCCTAGCATTACCACCGGAGGCTTTATGCCCTCGACTGGCGATATGGCAATGTACGCCGCGGCCGCCGCAGCGGCCGCCGGAGCCGCACTCATCGTGGTCGCGCTCCTGGTCAAGCGGGGAGGTGGCAGCCATAAAGAGTAGCTGGCAGCCCCACAGAGAGCGGGGCGAGACGTAGCGAAGTAGATGTTAAGACACAGACAGACAGATTTAGATCAAATGGAATTCGAGCAGAAAGCAGAGGAAAAGAAGATGAGCATGAGCAAGAACATCGCACGCCTGGCAGTAACCGCCGGCCTCACAGCAGCATTGAGCTTCGGCGGTGTGATGGCCCCGGTGACCATGGCGTTTGCTGAGGGTACGCCGAAGGTGGCCGAGAACGGCAGCGTGACGATTAAGGAGGATACCTACAAGGATACGACCTTTAAGGGAATCAAAATTTTCTCGGCGAAGGTCACGCAAGACTGGAAGGATGATGATACCTGGGACTCCACTGCGGAGAAGACGCTTTCCGATATCGAATGGGCAAATGATTCCGTAAAGAGTGCAGTGACTACGGCATTTAATAACGATGAGCCCAAGCCTAATGACTTGCCGACTGGCAAAGATGCTGAATCTGCTCAGGCGTGGGCCCAGTTCATCAAAAAGCACGGGTCCGATGCTGATAAGGGTAAAAGCGTCAATGCAGGAAGCGTGCTCGACAAGATCGCTGCTGCCGTTGAGAAGGCGAATATTACTGAAGGCGCTGGCGGCTGGGCAAATGCTGATGCTAGCGGCTCTTTTGGTAGCTTGGATACCGGCTATTGGCTCTTTTTGACTAAGAGCGTCGGCGCGAACCCAAGTGATGCCAACAAGGTCAACACGGATACCTTTACTTCGCCCATTTTCGCCGTTGTTGGCGGTTCCGATGAGATCTTAACTCCCAAGAAGCAGGTCCCCACTGTGACCAAGGCCGTAAAGGACGACAACAATGGGAGCTTTGTGGATTCAAACGCAGTTGTTCCCGAGGGTTCTTCTCGTGATGTCTTTACGGCGCCCAATAGGGTTGCGGACTCTGCATCCGACCAGCCGATTGAGTACCAGCTTGCAGGTACCGTGGCCAGCAATATCAATACTTACGAAAAGTACAGCTATACCTTTACTGATGACCTGCCTTCTACGATGGTGCCCGTGCTCTCCGGCAGCAAACCTGCTGTTGAGGTCAAGATTGACGGTGCCAAGGTCAAGGAAGAGTACTACACTGCGAAATACGTCACTGATCAAGGAAAGAACGAGCTTGTTGTTTCCTTTGACAACCTTAAGAATGAAATTAAATCTGACGAGGATAAGGTTATTACCGTTAGCGGTAGCTCTAAAATCTATGTGAACTATAAGGCAAAGCTCGACCATACTAAGGTTAAAGCCGATATGCTCGGTATAGCCCAGGAGAACACCGTTACTCTGACCTATTCCAATAACCCTCACTCTGACTCTGAAGGAGACAAAGGCACTACAGTTGTGCATCCCGCCTACGACTACACCTACGGCATCGACGTTACCAAGGTCGGTGATGACAAGGATGGAGACGGTACCTCCAAGAAGCTCAAAGATGTTGAGTTCACCTTGCAGGAGGTTGTTGACGGCAACCCTGAGAACCAATTCATCGACGCCCAGGGTGTAAAACACAACGAAGCCAAGGATGCCACGCTCAAGACGACGGACGAAGGAAAGATTAACGTTGTCGGTCTCGATGAGGGCACCTACATCCTTAAAGAGGTCACTCCGGCGCCCGGTTACAATAACTCTGCAGCAAATGGTGTTACTTTCACTATCAAGAGTACATTCGATCAAACAGGTAAGAATGTGAACCTTGATACTTCCACCATTGATGCTGGCAAAGATGTTGTCAAGGGCGGCACCGCAACGGCCGAGGCCGGCAAGCTCAGCTTCACCATCGTCGACAAGAAGGGCTCTGGCCTCCCGCTCACCGGTCTTAACGGTGTGACCTTCACTTGGATCGCTGGTGGCGCGGTGCTGTGCATCGGCGTGGCGCACCTCATCCGCAGCCGTAAGCAGGCTGAGGAGTCCGAGCAGGAGTAGCGCTCACTCACCCATCCCTTTGGCAGGTGGGATGTGATGGCCATGAGACTTGCGGACACTTTTCTCGTCCATCCACGTTCTTGCTTTGCCATTCTCTTTTCGGGGCAGACTCCGCGCTGGAGTCTGTCCCGTTTTTTTGGGATAACGCAGACAGCCTCCATCGTCCGATGCGGGCACGTTCGTCATCGCGTTTCTTGACTCGTATGAGGTTCGGTTTAAGGTCCGTAGGCGCACGCGCGGTGCGGACGGTGGACGGCATTTGCGCCGAAAGCGCAAATAAGAATGCCCGGGGGTCGGATCCCGGGCATTTAACAAAAGCTGAAAACTAGGCCGCCCGCGCTCTTGTACACTTACGCGGGGTGCATCGTTTTCTATTGACATTGTATCCCGAATCGCCCCGCCGATTCGGAACATTTTGAAAACGCAAATGCTGGCTTATCCTCGACTGGACGGTGCAGTCTAGCTGCGTTGTCCGGCGCGGAGGCTCGCTAATCGGCTATTATTTGTTTAGACAACCTGAGCTGTAGAGGAGTGACTGGCGATGGTGCAGGGCGCCAAACATATGAAGAGCAATAACGCCGCGGCCAACGGCGGATCAAGCCCTCAGCCCAATCCTCAACCAAAGCCCAAGCGCCGCCGCAAGCGGCTGCCGCGCTGGGCCGACCGGCTCATCACCATCGTCATCATCCTTATTGGCGTGGGCCTTATGACCTGGCCGTGGATCTTGGACCGGCTCGAGGCCTCGGGCGTGTTCAACCAGATCAGCACGGTGTCCAGCACCGTGGACGCGCTGTCTGCCGAGGAGCGCGAGCGCATCCTGCTCCAGGCGCGCTCCTTTAACGAGCAGCTGGCAGGCGAGGCCACCGAGCTCCCCGCTGACCAGATCGAGCCCTACGCCCAGCAGCTCATCTTTGACCGCGACCCCATGATGAGCTGGGTCGAGATCCCCTCCATCGACGTGAGCATGCCCATCTACCACGGCACGAGCGAGGAAGTCCTTATGGCGGGCGTCGGCCACCTGGAGGGCACGAGCCTGCCGGTGGGCGGCACCTCGACGCATTGCGTGCTCACCGCGCACTCGGGCATGCGCAACTTGAGCATGTTCGACGACATCCATTCGCTGGAGCCCGGCGACCTGGTGCTGCTGCACACCATGAACAAGACGCTCGCCTACAAGATGGTGGACTCCGAGGTGGTGTTGCCCGAGGAGATGGAGTCGCTGACCATCGAGCCCGGCGCCGACAAGGTGACGCTCGTCACCTGCACGCCCTACGGCGTGAACGACCATCGCCTACTGGTGCATTGTGTGCGCACCAAGTACAACAAGAAGGACGTTGACAAGCAAAAGTCGCTGGCCGGCCGCCACTGGGGCAAGCGCGAGTTTGCCGTGCTCATCGTGGTCGTAGCCATTGTGCTGTTGCTGCTGGACATCGTGGTCCACGCGGTCCGCAAGCGCCGCAAGGCCAAGGCCTCGGCATAAGACATTCTCCAGAACCACCACAAAGGGGACTGGCACCTTTGTGGTGGTCGGGGGCTTTCAAACCATCACAACATTCGATGAAAATCGCGATTTTGGCGAAAAGCGTCGAATGTTGTGATGGTCTTCGTTGCGGACGGGACGGTTTTCGCTATGGACGGTGCGGTTTCGTTGCAGAACCGCCAGCCCGCCGCCTGCCAGCCCGCCGCCCTCGTTACGTTTTCGCTGCATTTAGGTAAAGCACCTGCTCCAAGCGGCGTTGCCTTGTATACTAGAGCGGTTTATCTGTTATGCGGAAGGGAGCGCCTATGGCACTCAGCGAGAAAGACGTGCGCGGCATCGCCGAGTACGCAAAGATCGCACTGACCGATGACGAGCTCACCCAGATGACGTCCTACATGAACGACGCCGTCCAGATGCTCGAGCCCGTCTTGCAATATGACTTGCCCGACGTGGAGCCCACGTTCCATCCCATCGGAAGCCTGTCCAACGTGATGGGCGATGACCTGCGCGAGCCCGAGCGCGACCTGCCGCTCGACGTTGCGCTCGAGAACGCCGGAAGCGCGCGCGACCGCTACTTCCGTGTGCCGTCCATTTTGGGAGAGGGGGAGAGCGAGTAATGGCGCAGAGCTTCGATTCCCTTACCGCCGCCCAGATCGCCGCGGGCGTTGCCGCCGGCGACTTTACCGCTACCGAGGTGGCCCAGGCCTCCCTTGCCGCCATCGAGGCGCGCGAGGGCGGGGTCCAGGCATTCCTGCAGGTGGCGCCCGAGCTCGCGCTCGAGGCCGCTGCGCGCGTCGATGCCGACCGTGCCGCAGGCAAGCCGCTGCCCCCGCTCGCGGGCGTGCCGCTGGCCATCAAGGACAACATGAACCTCGTGGGCACGCGCACCACCTGCGCTTCCCGTATGCTCGGGGACTACCAGAGCGTCTACACCGCTACCTGCGTCCAGCGCATGCTCGATGCCGGCTGCCTGCCCATGGGCAAGGCCAATATGGACGAGTTTGCCTTTGGCAGCTCCACCGAGAGCTCGGCGTTCCACCGCACCAACAACCCCTGGGATACCGAGCGCGTGCCCGGCGGCTCCTCGGGCGGCTCCGCTGCCGCCGTCGCCGCGGGCGAGGTCGCGCTCTCGCTGGGCTCGGACACCGGCGGCTCCATTCGCCAGCCGGCGTCGCTGTGCGGCGTGGTGGGCTTTAAGCCCACGTATGGTGCCGTGAGCCGTTACGGCGTGGTTGCCTTTGGCTCGTCGCTCGACCAGGTGGGACCCTTTGGCCACACGGTCGAGGATGTCGCGCTGGCCATGAACGCGCTTACCGGCGCGGGCCACGATCCGTACGACTGCACCAGCCAGGATTGCGCCGTCGACTTTACCGAGCATCTCAACGACAGCATCGAGGGTAAGCGCGTGGGTATCATCCCCGCGTTTATGGAGGCCGAGGGCCTGACGCCCGAGGTCAAGGCCGCTGTTCAGCGCGCCGCCCAGGAGCTGCAGAACCAGGGCGCCGAGCTGGTCGAGGTCGACCTGCCGCACTTGGACGCCGCCATCGCCGCCTACTACGTCATCGGCCCGGCCGAGGCGTTCTCCAACCTGGCCCGCTTCGATGGCATTCGCTACGGCTATCAGGAGGAGGGCTGCGCCAACCTGTCTGACCAGAGCTCGCTTTCGCGTGCCCACGGCTTTGGTGCCGAGGCCAAGCGCCGTCAGATGCTCGGCGCCTACCTGCTGAGCTCGGGCGTGTACGACAAGTACTACTACGCTGCGCAAAAGGCCCGCACGCTCATCACGCAGGACTACGATGCCGCGTATGCCAAGGTGGACACCATCCTCATGCCCGCCTCGCCGCGCACGGCCTTTAAGTTTGGCGAGATCAGCGACCCCACGCAGATGTACCTCTCCGACCTGTACACCATCTCGCTCAACATTTGCGGCAACGGCGGTATCTCGGTGCCGCTGGGCCTGGGCGAGGATACTCAGCTGCCCGTTTCTGCCCAGCTGGTTGGTCCGGCGTTTAAGGACCGTCAACTGCTCACGTTTGCCCGCGCCTTGGAGCGCGGCTTTGCCGATGCCGCCACGGGTGCGCCTGCGCTTTCCGTCGCGCCCGATTTTGCCGGGAAGGGAGGCGAGCTGTAATGAAGGAGCTTTCCGAGGTCCTGCAGGATTGGGAGGCCGTGATCGGCCTGGAGATCCATACCGAGCTCACCGCACTCGATACCAAGATGTTCTGCAACTGCAAGCTCAGCCACGATGACGAGCCCAACGCCAACGTGTGCCCGGTGTGCCTGGGCCTGCCCGGCGCCCTACCGGTGCCCAACAAGCGCGCCATCGAGAGCATCGTCAAGGCCGGTCTTGCTACCAACTGCGAGATCCAGCGCCACTCGATGTTCTACCGCAAGCACTACTTCTATCCCGACATGGCCAAGAACTTCCAGACCACGCAGGGCCCGGTCGCCTTTGCCATGTACGGTCATCTGGACCTGGACGTGACCGGTCGCGGTGCCGCCGAGCGTCCCGACTGCGCGTTTGGCGAGGCCGAGGCCCAGAGCCTGGCGAGCGCTTCGGCCAACGCCGAGGGCCTGTCCACGTCCATGACGTCGACCATGCGCGAGGGCAACCAGCGCGCCGGCCACCTGGCCAGCTACGATGCGTCCAACCTGCAGATGCCCGAGCGTCGCGAGGACGGTTCCTACACGGTGCCCATCCGCATCCTGCGCATCCACATGGAGGAGGACGCCGCCAAGATGGTGCACGTGGGCGGTGCCGAGGGCCGCATTACCGCCGCGGCCGAGTCGCTCGTCGACTACAACCGCTGCGGCACGCCGCTGATCGAGCTCGTGACTGAGCCCGACTTGCGCACGCCCGAGGAAGCGCGCCTGTTTATGGAGAAGCTCCGTCGCATCTTTGTGACGCTGGGCATTTCGGACTGCTCCATGGAGAAGGGTTCCATGCGCTGCGACGGCAACGTGTCGCTGCGTCGCCGCGGCGAGACCAAGCTGGGCACCAAGACCGAGCTTAAGAACCTCAACTCGTTTAAGAGCCTGCACGACGGCCTTGCCTACGAGATCTGCCGCCAGGCCGAGGTGCTCGAGGAGGGCGGCATCATCTATCAGGAGACCCGCCACTGGGAGCCCAGCCGCAAGCGCACCGTGGTCATGCGTGTGAAGGAGACGGCCGACGACTATCGTCTGTTCCCCGACCCCGACCTGGCGCCGTTCGACCTGGACGACGAGTTTATCGACCGCTGCCGTGGCGAGATTCCCGAGCTGCCCGATGCCAAGTGCGCCCGTTTTGAGACCGACTTTGGCATTAAGACGGCCGATGCCGAGCAAATCGCTGGCGACCCCGAGTTTGCCGAGTTCTTTGAGGCGGCCGCTGCCGGTATGGCTGGCAAGGAGGCCCAGACGGTCGCAAACCTGCTGGTGAACGAGATGATCGCCTACCTTAAGGGCGCGGGGGTCTCGCTGGCCGAGTCCGGCATCGCGCCGGCTCAGGTGGCAGCGCTGGCCAAGCTGCTGGCGACCGATGCCATCAGCTCCAACCAGGCGCACGAGGTCTTTGAGGCCATGGCCCAGACCGGCGACGACCCCAACAAGATCGTCGACGAGCGCGGTATGCGTCAGGTGAGCGATGCCGGCGCGCTGCAGCCGATTGTGGACGAGGTGCTGGCGAACTGTGCCGATCAGGCGCAGCAGTATCGTGACGGCAACCAGAAGGTCATCGGCTTTTTGGTGGGCCAGTGCATGAAAGCGAGCCGCGGCAAGGGCAACCCGAAGCTCTTCAACGAGTTGCTGAGAACGTCGCTCTCGTAAACGGGAACCGAGGGGCCGGGCGCAGGGCCTTGCCTCTCAATTTCGGACAGTCCTGACTCACGACGGAGGCGCCACTGGCGCCTCCTGTTCGTGCGGAACTCATTGAGAGGCAAGGCCCTGCGCCCGGCCCCTCGGTTCCGTGACGACTCGGCCGTTCGGGTCAGGTGGGCTGAATGGAATAGAGTGAATGGGCGCGCCGTTTGGCGCGCCCATTGTTTTGAAGGGGACTCATTTTGAGCAAGCACCCGCCCTGCCGGGGCTCCCGGGTTCCGTGACGACTCGGCCGTTCGGGTCAGGTGGGGCTGAATGGAATTTGGTGATGAGGGCACCGTTGGCGCCCTCATTTTTTTGTGCGGGTGGCAAAGGGGCTGTCCCTTTGGTCACATTGCGCCCCAAGATTTCCAAAAAGTTAACCTTTGTTGACCTTAATAGTTAGATAAACTAAACTATTTTCCAAAAGTGTGCTCGAGCAAACTTGTTTACTCGGGTACTGAGGTACCGTGCCGCGTCCAATGCGGCAAAAGGGAGAAGCAACATGAAGAAGTCGACGTTCAATACCCTGCTTGTCGGTGGCGGTTTTCTGCTTGGCACGGCCGGCATCAAGCTGCTTACCAGCGCTCCGGTAAAGAATGCCTGCGTGCAGGGCATCGCGTGCGGTATGCGCGTCAAGAACTGCTACCAGGACATGGTCGAGCAGGCCAAGGCCAATGTCGATGACATGGTTGCCGAGGCTGCCTACATCACCCAGAGCGAGGCCGCCGCTGACGAGGCAGCCGAGTAACGCTCCCAGGCACAAACTATGAGATTCTCGATTATTAGCGAGATCCCCGGCAGGACCCGTCTTCAATTGGCGGGTCCTGTGCCAGAGAGCGATCTCGATGCACTTCTTAAGCTCAGCGGCGATATCGACGGCGTGCGCAAAGTGCGCGTGTACGGCCGCATTGGCCAGATGGCGCTGGAGTACGACGAGCCGCGCCGCGCGAGCGTGCTCGACGTCTTGGGCGCACTCGATGCTCAAGCTATCGCCGATGCCAAGTCGGGCTACGTGATGCAACTCGAGCCGCGCAAGCACAAACTCGTTATGGACCTGGCTACACTCGTCGGTGCCCATTACGCACGTCGCTGGTTCTTACCGACGCCCCTGCGTGCGGTGTTTGTCATGGCCGGTTACATGGCATTTTTGCGCGCTGCCCTTCATGAGCTGGCGCAGCCGCGCCTGACCGTTCCCGTGCTCGACGCTTCGGCCATCGGCATTTCGTTCGTCAAGCGTGATGTCGACACCGCGGGCCAGACGATGTTCCTGCTCAACGTGGGCGAGCTGCTCGAGGACTACACCCGCGCCATGAGCGAAAACGAGCTCATCAACTCGCTGCTCGATGTGCCCGACAAGGCGCAAAAGGTCGTCGGTGACACCGAGGTAAGCGTTGCCGCGACCGAGCTCGAGCCCGGCGATCTGGTCGCCGTACGCACTGGCATGTCCATTTGCATCGACGGTGTGGTCGAGCAGGGGAGCGCTATGGTCAACCAGGCGACCCTGACCGGCGAACCGCTTGCCGTCGAGCGCAGCGTGGGCGACGATGTATTCGCCGGCACCGTCGTGGAAGACGGCAGCATCTTGGTGCGCGTGCGTGCCAACACGGCGCAGACCAAACTGCGCTCGATCGTCTCGCTCGTGCAGACGGCCGACTCGCTCAAGTCCGAGGGCCAGTCGCATATGGAGGACCTCGCCAACAAGATCGTCCCGTGGAACTTCCTGCTTGCGGGCTTGGTTGCACTCACCACGCGTAGTCTCATTAAGACCTCGGCGGCGCTGATGGTCGACTACTCGTGTGCACTCAAGCTCACGGGTTCCGTTGCCGTCATGACTGCCATGAGCGATGCCGCCAAGATGGGTGTGATGGTCAAGGGCGCCAAGTACTTTGAGTCGTTTGCCAAGGCTGACACCATTGTGTTTGATAAGACCGGCACGCTCACCGAGGCGCAGCCGCGTCTTGCCTGTGTACTCACCACCGACGGCTGGAGCGAGGACGAGATCCTGCGCCTTTCCGCTTGCTTGGAGGAGCATTTCCCGCATCCGGTGGCACGCGCCGTGGTCAATGCCGCCCGCGAGCGCGGGCTCGAGCACCGCGAGCGTCACGCTGCGGTCGAGTATATTGTGGCGCATGGTATCGCTTCGTCCATCGAGGGGCGTCGCGCGATTATCGGCTCGGCGCACTTTGTGTTTGAGGACGAGGGTGCGCAGCTAGAGGCAGAGACGCAAGAGCAAATTGAGTCCCAGATGCAGGGCTTGTCGCCGCTGTATCTGGCGGTCGATGGCACCGTTGTGGGCGTGCTCGGTATCGAGGACCCGCTTAAGCCCGGGGTCCGCGAGGCCATCGCCGACTTGCACGCGTTGGGCGTTAAGCACGTGGTCATGCTCACGGGCGACTCGGAGCGCACGGCCGAGCGCATTGCTCGCGAGGCAGATGTCGACGAGTTTAAGGCCGAGCTGCTGCCCGAGGACAAGTACGCGTATGTTGAGCGCATTAAGGGCGAGGGACGCCATGTTGCCATGGTGGGCGACGGCGTCAACGATTCGCCGGCGCTCGGTTTGGCCGACGTGGGCCTGGCGATGGGTGGCGGAAGCGACATCGCCAAGGAGGTCGCCGATATCATCCTGACCGATACGGATCTGGCCGCAATCGTGCGCCTGCGCCGCATGAGTCAGGGGCTTATCGACCGTCTGACGAGTTCGTATTCCAAGGTGATGCTCACCAACTCGGCGCTGTTGGCATTGGGTATTACCGGCATGATCACTCCACAGGCGTCGTCACTGCTGCACAACGGCTCAACGATCGCCTACAGCCTGGGCAACGCAAAGGCGTACCTGCGTTAGCAGACGTGTCCGCCCACGTTATCTGGCCTGCGCCTGGACGGCATCGGTGTCGTCCAGGCGCAGGCCTTTTGCATTTGACCATTTGCTAGCTTCTTTATATATTGTTGCTAGCAAGGCTAGCAATTGAAGGGAGCGGGATCGACGTGGGTGCTGCTAGTGGCATGGCGCAGGTGAACGTTCGCGTGAATCGCCAGGTCAAGAACCGTGCCGAGGAGGCGCTGCGGCTTTCGGGCGCCTCGCTGCCTGAGCTCATCAAAAAGGTCGTGGCCAAGGTCGCGCAGGGTGGTGGGCAGTGCGAGGAAGTGCTTGCGACCGTCGACGACCGACAGCAGACCGTCGCGCACGATACTCCGTTCGCCGCATCATGGGCGGCGGCGGATCAGCTTTACGCGGACCTGGGCATCGCTACGTCGCCCGTATCCGACGATCGCGATTGGGACGTAATCTATTCCGACGCCATGGATGAGCATTATCGCCAAAAGGGGATGATCCAGTGAGTGGGGCGCCTCTCAAGATCATGGTAGACGCCAACGTATGGGTCGATTCGTTTTGCGTCGACCATGCCGAGTCGCTTGCCGCGCGTGCGTTTATTGGGCAGGCGACGGAGGCGGGGGCGTTGCTGTTCTTCCCGGTGCATATCGCCAAGGACGTGCTGTACGTTGTCCAACACGAGCTGAAGCGTAGCGTTCTTGCCAGCGGGGGAGCGCTCGACGAGGCATCTGCCCGCGCAATTGGCGATGCGGCGTTGGCGTTTGTTCGGAACATGACCGAAAACGCCACGGCCGTGGGTGTAGATGCGTCGGACCTTTGGCTGGCCGACAAATACTTAGCGCTCCATCGCGATTACGAGGACAACTTGGTACTCGCTGCGTGCAAGCGCGCACAGGTCGATTACTTGGTGATCAACGATCGCAAGCTGCTCGAACATGCCGATCTTGCAGCAAAGACACCTCGTCAAATGATGCCGATTCTTGCTTTAGCCGAACGCGGCGGCGCGGCTATCGGTTGACGCGAACTGTTTGCGGGCCTCTTGGACGACGATGCGCCAAGGGGCCCGCGTCTGCTATTTACAAAAGCTCGGCCTTAGTGGCGGAACTTTCTGCGAGCTTCTCGGCTGCCTTTTCGTCGGAATCGTTTAGCGCTGCCAGGCTGCGGTAGACCCACTCGTTGACCTGGGTGTTTTTGACGCCTGCGGTCTGCATAAGGGCGCCTACCTCGCGGATTGCTGCGAACAGATCGGCTTTGGGACCCGTGAGCTCGACCTCGATGCCGTGGTAGGCGGCCACGCCGCGGTTCTCACTCACGTGGTCGATAAAGCCCTCGACGGTCTCAAGCTGCTGGGCGAGAGCTGCATCATCGTCAGCGTCCAGCGCAACAAGGGCGTTCGAAACCGTGAGGGCGGGATGTCCGCAGGGGACAAAGCCTTCGATGACATCCATAGCTTCGGTAATGGTTGAGCCCAGGCCTGCGAGGGCATTGACGAGCTGCTGCTTGGTATCCATAACGGTCCTTTCGACGGGTCAATTTTGCTTGGCGAAAATATACGTGACGTGTTCGGTAGCAAAAGTGCGAAGTGTGGCACACATTGGGGTCTTCACAGCTCGTGCATAGAACAGCTGTCCGCTTTCAGAACGTGGTAAGATAGCTATCCACGAGCGGGGTTCACCCCGCGTGTTCCTTGAAAAGTCGACGGGTGTTGGGCGCTCGTGCCCAATGCCATCCAGACTTTCCCGACATTCGGGGGCGACTGGTTTCGACACGATAGCTCTGAGAGAGGAAGCAAGCCGAGGTCTCCTCGCCTCGTTAAACAGGGGTACCGTCAAATTGAATTGACAACAACTCTTCTTTTGAGCCTATGGCTCTCGCTGCTTAATTTATAGCGGCGCGTCAACCCGGTGATTTCCCCGACACCGGCGCGACGTCATTTTAGGGGAATGCTCCTGCGCACGTAATCGGTATGACGCAGGCTAAGACCGAACCGGTTAGGACGCCGCGAGCGTGTCGCTGCGCGCAAAGCGTCCGAGACTAAACCAGCGACTGAGCTTGGAGATGCCAATCAGGGGGCTTTCGTGGACCGGAGTTCGATTCTCCGCGCCTCCACCATAAGTAACAGGCAGGTAGATACTTATATCTACCTGCCTTTTTATTTCCAGTCCGTACCGCGGAGAATCGAACTCTGTGCAGGGCGCGGGCGTAAAGAAAACGCGTAAGCGTTTTTAGCCCGCGGGCGAGGACGCCGGCAGGCGGCCGAAGCCGGTGCGGATTTGCGAAGCAAATACGCGGATTCTCCGCGCAAACTTCCGACTCAAAACGGATGCGATGTTTATCGAATCTCAGCTGGCCTCGCCCAGCATCAACGGATCCCCCAAACCGCGGAGAATCGAACTCTGTGCAGGGCGCGGGCGTAAAGAAAACGCCACGGCAACGCAGGGTGGGACGCGCTTTCCCAATGGCGGCCCAGGCGGAAAGCGCGTCCCGGAATCCGCGCTCAGACTGGGACGTAGTTTCCGGATGACACATCAAGCGGAAAGCGTAACCCGGAATCTAAGCTCGGAATGGGATGCATTTTCCGAATGGCGCCTCAAGCGGAAACTGCAACCCGGAATCGAGCCGTAGAGTGGGACGCGCTTTCCCAATGGCGGTCCAAGCGGAAAGTTCATCCCGGAATCTCGCCTCAAACTGGGACACACTTTCCGCTTCACCTGCCGCCTCGAAAAACCTGCGCGCCCTCCATCCCAAAACTGGGTAGAAGAAAGCCAAAACGAAACAGCAGGAGGTCAACATGACTGCAGAAGATAAGGCAAAGAACGCCGGCAAGGTCGCGCTCGTCTTGGAGGGAGGCAGTTTTCGTGGGCAGTTTACCGCGGGCGTGCTCGACGTCCTCATGGAGGCTGGCGTCGAGATTCCGGCTGTCTACGGTGTATCGGCCGGCGCCCTCAACGGCGTGAACTACAAGTCGCACCAGATCGGCCGTGCCAATCGCATCAACCTGGCTTTCTGCAGCGACAGCCGCTTCATGGGCGCCGCATCGTTTGCGTCCACGGGCTCTATTGTGGGTTACGACTTTATCTTCAACGATGTCCAGGACCGCCTGGATCCCTTTGACAACGAGACGTTCGACGCGAGCCCCATCGAGATGTACGCCGTCGCGACGGACATGCTCTTTGGAACCGCCACGTACCTCCCGGTCAAAAGCGCCGTGCTCGATCTCGACGCCGTGCGCGCCTCGACCTCGTTGCCGCTGGTGACGCCGCCGGTCGAGATTGACGGGCACAAATATGTCGACGGCGGCGTGGCCGATTCGATCCCCATCGAGCACGTGCTGGAGGAGGCGGGCTTCGACCGTGCGGTCGTCATCGTCACGCAGGACCGCTCGTACGAGAAAAAGCCCTACGAGTTTATGCCTGCCGCGCGTGCGCGTTATGCCGACTACCCCTATCTGCTCGAGGCTATCGAGACGCGCCACGACCGTTATAACATCCAGCGCATGCACCTGTGGAAGTATGAGCGCGAGGGCCGTGCGTTGGTCGTCGCTCCGCAAAAGCCGGTCGAGGTCGGTCATGTCGAGCACGATTCGGCAAAGCTTTTGGACCTGTATATTCAGGGCCGTCAGGAGGCAAAGCGCCTGCTCGCGGAAATCCAAGAGTTCGTTGAGCGCTAGCGACGGCGAACCCTCAAAAAATGACAACAGCTAAAGAGCTGGAAAATCACGGCTCGTGGATGACATGTGCAGAAACTCTGGTCGGAGCCAAAATACCTGTTGACTCGTACGGCGAGCGGGGTAATATGGACGGGTTACTTGCAGAGCCCCGTGAATCTCTGTAACAACACGTACTGTACATGGAGGAGTCTAAGTGATTTCGAAATCGACTCACTACGCCAAGCAGGGCGAGGTCCAGCGCAACTGGGTTCTCGTCGACGCCGATGGTGCTGTCCTGGGCCGTCTTGCCACCCAGATCGCAATGATTCTGCGCGGTAAGAACAAGCCCCAGTTCACGCCCAACAGCGACTGCGGCGACTTCGTTGTCGTCATCAACGCCGATAAGGTCCAGCTTACCGGTAACAAGGCCGACACGAAGACCTATTATCGCCACAGCGGCTACAACGGCGGCCTCAAGGCTGAGAGCTTCCGCCAGGCTATGGAGAAGCACCCGGAGAAGGTCATCGAGCGCGCCGTTCGCGGCATGCTGCCCAAGACCACCCTCGGCCGTGCCCAGATGACCAAGCTTAAGGTCTACGCTGGTGCCGAGCATCCGCATGCTGCCCAGAACCCCACGAAGATTGAGCTGGAGGCTTAAAGATGGCTGAGAACACCGTTGTCTACCAGGGTACCGGCCGTCGTAAGAACGCCGTCGCCCGCGTCCGTCTCGTCCCCGGCACCGGCAAGGTGACCATCAACAAGCGTGACGCCGAGCAGTATTTCGGCCGTCATCAGCTCGTTGAGAACGCCCTTGCTCCCTTCAAGGTGACCGACACCGCCGGTCAGTTCGACGTTATCGCTCTGTGCGATGGCGGCGGCATCTCCGGTCAGTCCGGCGCTCTGCGCCTGGGCATCGCCCGCGCTCTTCTGAACGCTGGCGACTACCGTGCTGACCTCAAGAAGGCCGGTTTCCTTACGCGCGATGCTCGCGTGGTCGAGCGCAAGAAGTACGGCCTCAAGAAGGCCCGCCGCGCTCCCCAGTTCTCCAAGCGCTAAGGTTTTATCTCCTTTCGAGATACAATGTACAAGCGGGGCCTGCCGATTCCTCGGCGGGTCCCGCTTTTCTTTTTCGACTAGGGTGGGCGGTTGTATATCGCCTGCTAGGGAAGGAGCAATCCTATGCCCCAGAACATCTTCGGTACCGATGGCGTCCGTGGCGTCGCCAACGCCGACCTCTCGTGCGACCTCGCGTTTCGTCTGGGTCGCGCGGCGACCAAGTTTCTTGGTCCGGACATCTGCATCGGCCGTGACACGCGCCTTTCGGGCACCATGCTCGAGAGCGCTCTGACCGCCGGCATCATGGCCGAGGGCGGCCGTCCGCACTGCTGCGGTGTCATCCCCACGCCTGCCGTGGCGCTGCTCACTGTTCAAAACGAGCTTGATGGCGGCATTGTCATCTCCGCTTCGCACAATCCGCCGGAGTTCAACGGCATCAAGTTCTTTAGCCGCAAGGGCATGAAGCTTCCCGATGCGGTCGAGGAAGAGATCAGCGCCTGGGTCATGTCCGAGGAAGCCATGGCTGCCGACACGCTGCCGACCGGTGCCGGCGTGGGCCACATTATCAAGATGAAGGA
>DAIMBN010000002.1:0-68613 GCA_036718335.1 Coriobacteriaceae bacterium | reverse complement strand
TCATGATGTTGGCCTTATGCACGGCCGCAAAAAGGTGACGGCCGTGCATAAGGCCAACATCATGAAGGCGACCGATGGCCTGTTCCTGCGCGTTGCGCGCGAGGTGGCCGCCAACTATCCCGATATCGAGTTCAACGACAAGATTGTCGACGCCACCTGCATGGGCCTGGTCCAGAACCCCAACGACTTCGATGTCCTGGTGCTGCCCAACCTGTACGGTGACATTGTGAGCGACCTGTGCGCCGGTCTGGTAGGTGGACTGGGTATGGCTCCGGGTTCCAACATCGGTGCCGACTGCGCCATCTTCGAGGCGACGCACGGCTCCGCGCCCGATATCGCTGGCCAGGATATCGCTAACCCCACGGCCGAGATTCTGTCCGCGGCTATGATGCTCGATCACCTGGGCGAGAACGACGCGGCCAATCGCATTCGCGCCGCCGTTTCTGCCACGCTCGACGAGGGTGAGCAGGTTACCGGCGACGTTCGTCGTGCCCAGACCGGCTCCGTTGAGGGCGCTGTGGGCACGCAGGCCTTTGCCGATGCCGTTATCGCGCACCTGGCCTAAGGCATGCAGACTGCAAACGCCTAAATAGTACTTAAGTGTTTGCGTATAACCTGAGAATCAATACGCCCGGCGCTTTGTCGGGCGTATTCTATTGCGGACTATGTTTCCTAACAAGGAGTAACTGATATGGGTCTGATTCAAAAGAAGGACGAGAAGGACGAGATCGACGGCATCCAGATCATCGAGCGCGGCGAAGGCCCCGATGGTGATGAGGAGGAGAAGATCGATCTGGTCGCCGGCACGTCTGCCGAGCACATTGCTGCCGGTACGACGGCCGAGGAGGAGGACGCCCGTCTGGAGGCTCAGATTGCCGCGGATGCCGCTGACGAGAATCTGATGCCCGAGGAGCAGGACGAGGACGATGACTCCGACGTGGATGACCACGCTTGCAAGCACAAGAAGACGATGATTGCCGCCTTTGTGGTTGCAGTCGTGATTGCTGCCGTGATTGGCTTCTTTATTGGCAATGGTGGTTTTGGCGGCAAGGGCGTCGGCTCGGCGACCCTGACCGAGGACCAGCTCGATTCGACTGTGGCAAGCTACAGCTACAACGGCAAGAAGAGTGACATCACCGCGCGCGAGGCCATCGAGAGCCAGTACAGCCTCGACACCGTCAAGGACGACGACGGCAACTATACCGCTCCGTCTGCCGACGTCATCCTGTCCTACGTGCGCAACAAGATTCTGCTCGATGCTGCCGAGGACGAGGGCATTACCGTCTCCTCTAAGGAGATGAAGAAATACGCCGAGGATTCCATCGGCACTTCGGACTACAAGACCATGGCCACGCAGTATGGCGTGTCCAAGGACCAGGCCAAGCAGATCGTCCGCCAGTCCGCGACGCTGCAGAAGCTCTACAAGAAGAAGGTGGGCGATAGCTCCGCAAGCATGCCGACCGCTCCGACCGAGCCTGCTGACGGCAACGAGGAGACCGCGAGCAAGGACTACGCCGACTACATCATCAACCTTGCCGGTGACGAGTGGGATAGCGAGAAGGGCACTTGGAAGGACGCCGACAGCACCTATGCCAAGGCCTTTGCCGACGATGCCTTTACGGCCGATAGTGCGACCTATAAGCAGGCCATGACCGCCTATTACACCGCCTACCAGCAGTATTCTTCGCAGGCCTCGAGCGCCAGCTCCAAGTGGACCGAGTACGCTAACGGCCTCTACGCCAAAGCCAACATCAGCATCTACGGCCTGTTTGCGTAAGGTTTGCCTGCACTACTGTGCGCTAGCCGATCTGCCTGATTTAGCCCGCTAGAACGGACAACGTTCTAGCGGGCTTTTTGCTGCCGAAACCACTGGAGTAGGCCTCGCGCCCGCGCAAGCGCTCCATTGTGTTTCCCTAATTCATCTGGGAAAACGACTGCAAACGATTGCAAGTAACCGGTGAACGGTCGAAAACTACCGTTCACCGATAATCTCAAAACTGGTTCTAACTGGTATTAAGTCAAAAAGACCAATTCACATATCTTCACAATGACCTGCAATTTTTCTACACGCTATTTTTAGCCGCCCTGCGTTGTTTAGACACAGGAAAAGATCCGATCTTTTGCCAAAGCATTTCGGAACGGTTTCAAAACCGCAGGTAGAAGTGTTAACGACCGGTAAACGGTCGATTTATCACCGTGAGCGGTGCAAAAACGTTTTACCGTATGAATCAACGAAAGCGACCTCTTCTGGGGTGATATAGTGACAACAACACGTCACGTGGTTACTACCAGTTTAGAAACCACTGGTCTTCAAAGTACGCTTTCTAAGAAGCTTTAAGGGCGAGCGCCCGCTGGCTTCCGAAAATCATCGGACTCAGATCGTACACACCTTCGGAAGGGAAATTTGAATGGTTGGCTTTATTCTTACCGGTCATGGACAGTTCGCACCCGGCCTCGCAAGCGCTATCGCTATGGTTGCTGGCGACCAGCCCGCTTTTACCGTCGTTCCTTTTGAGGGCGACCAGGCTGCTTCCTACGGTGAGGATCTCCGCGCCGCTATTACCGCCATGCGCGAGGAGTGCGATGGCGTGCTCGTCTTTACCGACCTGCTTGGCGGCACCCCGTTCAACCAGTCGATGATGATTGCCCAGGATGTCGACAACGTCGAGGTTCTGACTGGCACCAACCTTCCCATGGTTATTGAGCTTCTGTTCCTCCGCGGCAATGCCACGCTCGCCGAGCTTGGCGAGCAGGCCGTGACCGTTGGCCAGACGGGCGTCACCGCCCAGACGGTCGCATCCGTTGCCGGCTCCGAGGAAGAGGATATCTTCGGCGACGAGGACGGCATCTAATGGCCGATTTCGGAGCCAACGTCCTGAGCTCCTCGGTCGCCCTTTTAGGCCTGCTTGTCATCATGGGCTTGATTTACACCATCTGGTCGCAAATCAACATGAAGAAGAAGCAGAAGTACTTCAAGGAGCTGCACACCGAGCTCAAGCCGGGTCAAGAGGTTCTTTTCGCCGGCGGTATCTACGGAACCGTCAAAGGCATCGAAGGCGAGAAGGTCCAGATCAAAGTCCGATCCGGAGCCGTCGTAGATGTTTCGCGTTACGCGATTCAGGAGATCAAGTAACTGTCGTCAGCAAATAACGAAAGGAAGCTGATCAACATGGCAGAACCCAACATTCTTCTTACCCGCATCGATAACCGACTGGTTCATGGTCAGGTTGCCACCCAGTGGAACTCCACCCTGGGCTCCAACCTCATCCTCGTCGCCAACGACGACGTGGCGTCCAACACCATGCGCCAGAACCTCATGAAGATGGCCGCTCCCGCCGGCGTCGCTACGCGTTTCTTCTCTCTGCAGAAGACCATCGACGTCATTGGCAAGGCGAGCCCGCGCCAGAAGATCTTCATCGTGGCCGAAACACCGGAAGACGTGCTTACGCTCGTCAAGGGCGGTGTGCCTATAAAGAAGGTAAACATCGGCAACATGCACATGTCGGAAGGAAAGCGCCAAGTCGCCACCTCCGTCGCAGTTAACGACGAGGATGTCGCTGCGTTTAAAGAGCTGCAGGAATTGGGGGTGGAGTTGGAGATCAGGCGCGTTCCGAGCACGCCTGTTGAGGACACGAGCAAGCTCTTCTCGTAATCCTCGTGATCCACGTTGTCAGGAGTGAAACCCTGACGTTCTGTACGTGAAATCCAAAGTGCGTACATACATTTTGAAAGGAGGAGCAAGATGGAATACTCGATCATCCAGATCGCTCTGGTCTTCGTCGTCACGTTCATCGCGGCAATCGACCAGTTTGACTTCCTCGAGTCTCTCTATCAGCCCATCGTCACCGGCGCCGTCATCGGTCTTATCCTTGGCGACCTCAACACCGGTCTTCTCGTGGGTGGTACCTATCAGCTCATGACGATCGGCAACATGCCGATCGGAGGCGCTCAGCCGCCTAACGCCGTCATCGGCGGCATCATGGCAGCCATTCTCGCTATCGCCACGGGCCTCGAGCCCAACGCGGCAGTCGGTCTCGCCATTCCGTTCGCTCTGCTTGGCCAGCTCGGCGTTACCCTGGTCTTCACGCTTATGTCCCCGCTTATGTCCACGGCCGATAACATGGCTCACAACGCGGACACCAAGGGCATCGAGCGCCTGAACTACTTCGCCATGGCTCTGCTCGGCCTGATCTTCGCTGTCGTCGTCACCCTGTTCTTCATCGCTGGCGCTACCATTGGTCAGACCATCGCTTCCGCCATCCCGACTTGGCTGCAGACCGGTCTGTCCGCTGCAGGCGGCATGATGCGCTTCGTCGGCTTCGCCGTCCTGCTCAAGGTTATGATGAACCGCGATATGTGGGGCTTCTTCCTCATGGGCTTTGGCCTCGCGCTCATCACCGTTGCCAACGATTCGCTGGCAACCCCTGCTCTGCTCATCCTCGCTCTCATCGGCTTCGGCATCGCTTTCTGGGACTTCCAGCAGCAGACCGAGCTGAAGGGTGCAGCTGTTTCTGACGGAGGTGACTTCGAAGATGGCATCTAATGAGTATGTGATCCCGGAGCACTACGAGGATCTCACTCCTGCTCCGCAGCTCGACCAGAAGACCCTCAACAAGATGGCTTGGCGCTCCTGCTTCCTGCAGGCATCGTTCAACTACGAGCGCATGCAGGCCGCTGGCTGGCTTTACTCCATCATCCCCGGTCTGGAGAAGATCCACACCAACAAGAACGACCTCGCGGCTTCCATGAGCCACAACCTGGAGTTCTTCAACACCCACCCGTTCCTCGTCACCTTTGTTATGGGCATCGTGCTTTCGCTCGAGCAGAACAAGGTTGACATTCCCACGATCCGCGCCGTCCGCGTCGCCGCAATGGGCCCGCTCGGTGGTATCGGTGACGCCCTGTTCTGGCTGACGCTCGTGCCTATCACGGCCGGCATCACCTCCAACATGGCCATCAACGGCAACGCCGCTGCGCCGATCATCTTCCTGGTGATCTTCAACGCCGTCCAGTTCGCTCTGCGCTTCTGGCTCATGAACTGGTCCTACAAGCTTGGCACCAGCGCTATTGACGCTCTGACCGCCAACATGCAGGCCTTCACGCGTGCCGCTTCCATCATGGGCGTCTTCGTCGTCGGTTGCCTGGTCGTCACCATGGGTGGCACCCAGATCAACCTCCAGATCCCCAACGGCACCACCCGTGGCCTTGCCCCTACTACCGTGATCGTCTCCGAGAAGGAGGCCGAGAACTTCACCGGTATGGAGGGCATCGATACCGAGACCGCTGAGGCCGGTACCATCGCCATGACCGATGAGGACGGCAACGCCCTCACCGCCACCGATGCCGACGGCAACGAGGTCAAGTGCGGCGTCGCCGATCTGGGCAACGGCATGGAGTCCGTGACCTACGCTACCGTCACCGAGGATCCGGTCAACTTCTCTGTTGCCGACACCCTCAACACCATCGTCCCGAAGCTCGTCCCGCTTATGCTTACGCTGCTGCTTTACTACATGTTCGCTAAGCACAGCTGGACCCCGACCAAGGGCATTCTGCTGCTCTTCGTCCTCGGCATCCTGGGCGCTGGCCCGCTTGGTCTCTGGCCGAGCATCTGGTAAGGCTCTAGCTTGAGGGGTGTGTCCCTACGCGGCTCACACCCCGACCCCTTAAGCCATGTGTATGTTAAAAGCCGCGTGCTCGAAAGAGCGCGCGGCTTTTGTGTTCTTGTTGATTCGGGTGTGGCAGACAGATAATGCTAAACACCCAAGGTAGTAGCCGAGTTTGAGAAAATGGGAGGATAGGATGGCGATCGGAGCGCGTAAGCAACCGCTGTACGATCAGCTGGTCGATATTCTGACCGAAAAGATCGACCATGAATATCGCGCCGGTGACATGATTCCTTCCGAGCGCGAACTATCGGAGCGCTATGGTCTCTCGCGCACTACGGTACGCCTGGCTCTGCAGGAACTGGAGCGTTTAGGATTGGTGGTTCGGCAGCACGGTCGCGGTACCTTTGTGACCGACCGTTCGGCAAAGGCAACCAATCTTATGCAGTCCTACAGCTTTACCGAGCAGATGCGCGCGATGGGTCGCGACCCCGAGACCACGATTCTCGAGTTTTGCGAGATGGAGGCCGATAAAAATCTGGCCGAGCATATGGGATTGCGTATCGGCGATCGCATTTTTAAGCTCAAGCGACTTCGTTCTGCCGACAACATGCCCATGATGGTCGAACGCAGCTATCTACCGGTTCGTCAATTTCTGTCCCTAAAGCGACCGCTGCTGGAGCGTAAGCCGCTTTACGATGTGATTGAGCAAGACTTTCAGCAAAAGATTCGCGTGGCCGAAGAGGAGTTCTATGCGAGCATAGCCCGTCCCACCGACGCTCACCTTTTGGGAATTGTCGAGGGCTCGCCTGTGCTCGATTTGGTCAGGACTACGTATAACGAGTCAAACGAGGTTGTGGAGTATACACTCTCGGTTGCTCGTGCCGATCAGTTTAAATACAAGGTTTACCACCAGCGTAGCGACTAGTGCTCGCATCGTTTCCATATGATGATTCTTTGCATTTAACTGGTTACTACCAGATAACCAACCGAAGTGTATAATTGCACGTCAGAGGATTACTTCTAGAGAGAGGTATTAGAAATGTTCGAGAAGAGTGTCGAGGAGCTCACCGAGCTCGGCGCCCAGATCACCACGGCCGAGATTGCTCAGCAGCCCGAGCTTTGGCGTGATACGCTCAACATCTATCGCGAGAACAAGGAGGCCATCGAGGCCTTCCTGGCCGAGGCTCGCGCAATGGGCGAGGGTCGTCTGTCCGTTGTCTTCACCGGTGCCGGTACGTCCGACTACGTTGGCGATACCTGCGCCCCGTACCTGCGTCACGCTGGCAACACTGATCTCTACGACTTTAAGCCCATCGCCACGACCGACATCGTGAGTGCCCCGCGCGACTTCCTGCGCGCCGAGGATCCCACGCTCGTGGTTTCCTTTGCCCGCTCTGGCAACAGCCCTGAGAGCCTTGCCGCCGTTGCCGTTGCCAAGGAGCTCGTCCACAACGTCAAGTTCCTCAACATCACCTGCGCTCCCGAGGGCAAGCTCGCCGTCGAGTCTGCCGATGATCCCAACGCGCTGACGCTGCTCATTCCGCGCGCCAACGACAAGGGCTTCGCCATGACCGGTTCTTATTCCTGCATGACCCTGCTCTCCACCCTTATTTTCGACACTGCCTCTGACGAGCAGAAGGCCGAGTGGGTCGAGACGATTGCCAAGATGGGCGAGGAGGTCATCTCCCGTGAGCCCGAGATCGCCGATTACCTGGCTGGCGACTTCAACCGCGTGACCTACTTGGGTTCTGGCTCCTTCGGTGGCCTTGCCCAGGAGAGCCAGCTCAAGATCCTTGAGCTCGCTCACGGTCTGGTCGCTACTTCCTACGACACCTCCATGGGCTATCGTCACGGACCTAAGTCCTTCGTCGACGATAAGACGCTCGTCTTCGTGTTCGTCAATAACGACGCCTACACCCGTCAGTACGACATCGACATCCTCAACGAGATCGGTGGCGACGAGATCGCTCAGCACACCATCGCCGTTCAGCAGGAAGGTGCCACCGTCTATGAGGGTGAGTCCTTCACCTTTAAGGGCTACGAGGCACTTCCCGAGGGCTACCTTGCTCTGCCGTTCGTGATGTTTGCCCAGGCTATCAGCCTGCTCAACTCCGTGCGCGTGGGCAACACGCCCGATACGCCGAGCCCCACCGGCACGGTCAACCGCGTGGTTAAGGGCGTGACGATTCACCCCTTCACCGCTTAATCGCGTCCCCCTGTAAGGGCGCCCGTCCGCTCATAACGGCGGGCGGGCGCTTTTTGTTTTACGTGAGCTGGGTATAAGCATCACTACAGTCAACTGCTTTAGAAGCAAGGAGTGCATATGAGCACGTACGCAATTAAGGCTGACAAGTTCTTCTTGCCGGCAGGCCCGCAACTGGGCGGCTATCTTATGGTCGAGGATGGCGTCTTTGGCGCCTGGCAGGCCGACGAGCCCTCTTGCGAGATTAAGGACTACACGGGATCGTGGATCGCACCGGGTATGGTCGATACTCACATCCATGGCTTCTACAACCACTCAACTACCGATAACGATCCCGAGGGCATCGATATCAGCTCGACCGAGCTCGCCCGTCGCGGTACCACCAGCTGGCTGCCCACGACGTTCACCGATGGCGTCGAGCAGATCAAGGACGCCTGCGCCGCCATCGCTCAGGCGGACGAGGGTCGCGGCCCCGACTTCTGCGGTGCCCGCATTCAGGGCATCTACCTGGAGGGCCCCTTCTTTACCATGAAGCACGTGGGCGCGCAGAACCCCGCTTACCTCATCGATCCCTCCGAGGAGGTCTTCGATCAGTGGCAGGAGGCTGCGGGTGGTCGCATCGTTAAGAGCGCCATGGCGGCCGAGCGCGACGGTGCCGCTGCTTATGCGGCTGCTCTGAACGCCAAGGGTGTGGTGACCAGCATCGGTCACTCCGACGCCACCTACGATGAGTGCATCGCCGCCATCAACGCCGGTGCCAGCTGCTTTACGCATACCTATAACGGTCAGCGCGGGCTGCATCACCGTGAGCCCGGTGTCGTGGGCGCTGCCATGTCCACGCCCGAGACCTACGCCGAGATCATCTGTGACGGCAAGCACGTTAACCCTGCCGCCATCAAGGCGCTGCTGCAGGCAAAGGGCTGGCAACACACGGTGCTCATCACTGACTGCCTGGGCTGCGGCGGCATGCCCGAGGGCAGCTACACCAGTGGTGGCATGGACGTCATCATGAAGGACAACCTGTGCTGGCTCGCCGACGGCAAGAGCATTGCTGGCTCGGTGCTCACGCTTGCCCAGGGCGTCAAGAACATCGTCGACTGGGGCATCGCCAGCGCCGATATCGCCATTCGTATGGCAACCGAGGTGCCGGCACGCTCCGCGCACATCGAGGATAAGTGCGGCGGCATCATGCCGGGTCGCGACGCCGACTTTGTCGTGTTCGACCATGAGCTTACCCTCGTCGAGACGTATGTTGGCGGCCAGAGCGTCGGCAACGCCTTTACCGAGTAACGATAGAAAAAGACGGCGGGCCCGAATCTGCTCGGACCCGCCGTATGGGTTAAACGCTCAAAAGCACCTTCACAGTTACAGCTTGTTAGCGATCTTCTTTGCCGTGCGCTTGACGCCGGCCACCAGGCCTCCTGCAGGATGCTCCTTCTCGTATGCTAGACGCTTCTCGCGCTTGGCGTACTCTTCGACGATGATATCGCCATATTCGTCTTCGATCTTATCGAAGAAGTCGACGGCGCCCTTAATTTCCTCAGCGGTTGGGTGTCCCTTTTGGACACCGCCGGCGAGTTTGAACGGTCCCCACGTATCAAAGCCAGGGCAGCCGTAGACGCCCATAAAGATGGCCTGCCTCATGCGGCAGATGCCATCGATATCCTTGCCGTACCACTTGTTTTTGCCACCGTAGGTCATAAGGCCAAACACCTTGTCCTGCGGCTGCAGCACGTTCGTGAGCACGCGTGCCATGTCCTTGTCGATCTCGGAGTAATAGATGCCCGTGGCGACACCGATCAGATGATATTCGTGCAGGTCGGGGTACTCGTTTTTACCGAGCGCCTTGACGTCGAGGGTATCGATCTCGGGGTGTGCCTCGACGATGGCGTCCACGAGCTTTTTCGTATTGCCGTGATGGCGCGAGGCGTAGAGGATGATGGTTCGCATAAGAAGGCCTTTCAGCTGTAATTGCATCAATGTCTGTATGGTACCCCGTTACATGGCTGGGATACCGGACGCATCGATGAACGTGCGGGTTTGTCCTTTGATTAGGGCCGAGACGGGTACTTGCGAGCAAAAAGCAGTTGTTCGAAAGGATGGGCAATGGAATACGCTCTCTCCAACGATTCGATTTCTATTAAGGTGTCCACGGCTGGCGGTTCGTTTACCTCGATTGAGGCTGGCGGTCGCGAGTACTTGTGGCAGGGCGATCCCGCCGTGTGGTCTGGCCAGGCACCGATTTGCTTCCCGATTTGCGGAGGCTTGCGCGACAACAGCGCCATGACGTTTGCCGGGCATCATGTAAAGCTCGCTCGCCATGGGTTTGCGCGCAAACAGGAGTGGAAGCTGCTGAGCCAGAGCGAGAACGAGCTGGCGATGTGCCTGGCTTCGGAGGATAACGCCGCGCTGCTGAGCGATTATCCGTACCCGTTTAAGCTTGTCGCTCGTTATACGCTCGAGGACGCTGCTGTACGCGTCTCCTATGAGGTGACCAACGAGGGAACCGAGGACATGCCGTTCTTTATCGGCGGTCATCCCGGCTTTAGGTGTCCGCTCGATGAGGGCGAGGCCTATACGGACTACGAGCTGCGCTTTGAGAAGGACGAGGCTGCTGAGCTTTGCACTGCCGTCCCCTCGACTGGCTTGATTGACGTGACCAATCGCTCCAAGAACCCCATGGTGGGAAAGACGCTGCCTCTGTCACATGAGCTCTTCGATTTTGCGGAGACCATCTTTGACGTGCTCGAGAGCCGTCAGGTCACGCTTTCCAAAAAGGGCGAGGACAAGGGCGTCCGCCTGAGCTTTGAGGGCTTCCCATATCTCATTGTGTGGAGCAAGCCCGAGGGCGATTTTGTGGCGGTTGAGCCCTGGGGCGGCCTTTCGACCTGCTCCGATGAGGACGACGTGCTTGAGCATAAGCGCGGCTGCCTTGTCGCCAAGCCCAAGGAGACCGTCGTTCGCTCGTTCACGATTGAGATTCTGTAATTCCGTTTTGTCGACTCGTATCGCGAGGCACAAGGAGCCTGCGAGATAAGGAGCTAAAAATGATCCTCACCGTTACGATGAACCCGTCTGTCGATACGCGCTATCAGCTCGATGAGCTCGTTATCGACGACGTCAACCGTGTGACGCCCGAAAAGACCGCTGGCGGCAAGGGCCTCAACGTGGCCCGTGTGCTGGGTCAGCTGGGCGACGACGTTGTGGCAACAGGTCTGCTCGGCGGCCACATGGGCGCCTACATGGCTGAGCTCATGGACGCCAACGGTATTAACAACGACTTTGTGCCCATCAAGGGCGAGACTCGCATTTGCCTCAACATCCTCCACGCCGGCAACCAGACTGAGCTGCTCGAGAGTGGCCCGACAATTGCCCCCGAGGAGCTCGATGCCTTTACCGCCAAGTTTACCGAGCTTGCGGGCAAGGCCGACGTCGTCACCATTTCGGGTTCGCTGCCCCGCGGCGTCGAGGCAGACTACTATGCCAAGATCACGGGCATTGCCGAGAACGCCGGCGCCAAGGTGCTGCTCGATACCTCGGGTGCTTCGCTCGAGGCTGCGCTCAAGTCCGAGGTTAAGCCCGAGCTGGTCAAGCCTAACCTGACCGAGATCAACGGCCTTCTGGGTACGAGCTTTACCACCGACGATGTGGACGAGCTCCGCGCCGCGCTCGCTTCTGACGCCCGCTTCTCCGATATCCCCTGGGTCGTCGTGTCCATGGGCGCTGCCGGCTCCGTTGGCTTCCACAATGGCCGTGCGTTCCGCGCAAAGACGCCCGATATCCCTGCCGTTAACGCAACGGGCTCTGGTGACTCCACTATCGCAGGCTTCGCGCATGCCATCGCTGCTGGCGCAGACGACGAGACGGTGCTGCGTACCGCCAACACTTGCGGCAAGCTCAACGCCATGGATCCCATGACTGGCCACTTGGTTATGGATCGTTGGGACGAGGTCTACAACGGCGTTGTCGTGACCGAGCTGTAAGAGCTTGGGCATCGGCCTCGGCATCGCTTGCTAGCTCATGTCAACGACAAGTGCGGTAGCATTATGCCGGGGCGCGACGCCGATTTTGTCGTGTTCAATCCCGACCTTACCCTGGTCGAGACGTATGCGGGCGGCAACAGCGTCGGTAACGCGTTTGCCGAGTAGCCGCCAAAGAAGCGATCCGAGAGGGGATTTAGATGATTTACGGTGCACTGGGCGATATCGAGGAGTACCGCGGAATGCTCAAGGGCCTCGACGTGCTGATCGACTGGCTCGAGGAGAACGACCCGGCGGAGCTCGAGGTCGGCAGCCATCCGATTCTGGGCGACAAGGTCTATGCGAACGTCATGGCTCCCACGACGCGTCCTGAGGCCGAGGCTCACTATGAGACACATCAGCGCTATCACGACCTGCAGATCGATGTCGAGGGTCGCGAGGCCTTTAAGGTCGCTACGGGCAGCCTGACGCTGGTTCAGGAGTTTGACGAGAAGGATGACTACGATCTGGTCGATTCCGACGCTTCGATCGCCGGCGATCTTGCCGACGACAAGTTTGCGCTGTTTGTTGCCGGCGAGCCTCATATGCCCACGCTCGAGTTCTCGGGCGATGGTGCACAGCCGGTCAAGAAGATCTGCTTTAAGCTGCTTGCAGATGCTTACTGGGAGGAGTAACGCGCTGCTCGGCTGAGCTGTTCGTGTTGCGAGCGTTATCCCTTGGGGGAGCTCGCTTGGGCCCCGCTGAACGCGGTTCCTTTGGGGATTGCGGTTGGCGGGGCTTTTGTTGAGTAGGAGAGTTTCCGGCGGCGTTGTGCTTGGATTGGCGGAAGCGCGCCCGAAATCAGCAACAAAAAAGCCGCCCGAAGGCGGCTATCTTGTGCAATGGAGCCAGCGACCGGGCTCGAACCGGTGACCCCCGCTTTACGAGAGCGGTGCTCTACCAACTGAGCTACGCTGGCGGCCATGTGATGGCGCAACTGAGGCGTCAACGGCTGTCTATGATACGGGACATCGCAAATCCGCGCAAGTGTTCTGACGGCTTTTCTCACTTTAAATGCACTAATATTGGAGACGCGATGTCTTGCTCTTACGGGTCTCAAACAGAATGGGGCAGCGATGACTCAACCCAAGATTCTTCTCGCACGCATCGACGACCGTTTCATTTACGGACAAGACGTTGAGCTGTGGAACGAAGCCGTGGGTTCCAACCTTGTCCTAATCGTCAACGATGAGATCGCGGCAGATTCGCGCCAATGGGCACCCATGAGGGTGGCGGCGCCAGAAGGCGTTTGGACGCGGTTTTTCTCGGTGCAAAGGACCATCGACGTCATTCATACCGCAACGCCTCGCCAATTGATTCTGATCATGGTGGCCTCACCCTCCGATGCGCTCGCGCTGGTTAAGGGCGGTGTGCCGATCACCAAGATCAGCATTGGTCATATGCAGGCAGGGGAGGGCAAGCGTCCCGCAACGCCCGCAGTTGCCGTAGACGACACAGACGTCGCTGTTCTCAGAGAGCTGCAAAAGCTCGGCATAGAACTAGAAATCCGCTATCTCCCCAGTTCCGCCCCCGACCCCATCGGCAATCTGTTCAACTGATCCCTTGGGGACGGAGGAAAACGGATCATTTTGCCTTCGTAGGGGATCTGTGTGGCGCTGTCCGCCAAAACTATGCCGGTTTACTACGATGAATTGCTTATCGCCGAGCATGCCAAATTTGCAGAGAATAAAACCGCAGGTAGACGAGTTGCTAATTTTTTATAAACCAGCGCGTGGTCGGACATAGTGGGTTCATCGTAGTAATTCGGCATAGTTTTGTTATGTCACCAATTCGGTGGCATCGAAAAGAAGGATTTAGGCATGAAGCAGCGCCCGTCGGCGGTGGTGCCGGCGGGCGTTGCTGTGCGAGATGTCGCGTTGTGGGCCTAGTGCCTCATAAAGTGGTATTCGATCATATTGCTGTAGGGGTGACCCGGACCCACAATGCCCTGCGGGAACAGCGTCTGGTGCGGCGTGTCGGGGTACATCTCGGCCTCGAGGGCAAAGCCGGCGCCCCAGCCATAGTTGGCATCGTCCTTGGCGTGCTCGTCGCCCAGCCAGTTGCCGGTGTAGAGTTGCACGCCCGGGGCGGTGGTGTAGTAGTCCAGCTCACGACCGGTCCACATCTCCTCGACATGTAGGGCGCGACGCAGGTTGCGGCCGTACTGATAGCCATCGATGCACAGGCAGTGATCGTAGCCACGGGCCTGCTTAATCTGCGGGTCGTCGGCCTCCATGCCGGGTGCGACGGGGCGCAGCTCGCGAAAGTCAAACGGTGTTCCCTCGACCGGAGCGATTTCGCCGGTGGGGATGTTCTGCTCGTTAATGGGCAAGTAGTGGGCAGCGTTGGCGATAAAGAAGTGCTCACAGTCCATGCCGGCGTTATGGCCGGCAAGGTTAAAGTACGTGTGGTTGGTCATGGACACGTAGGTGGCGCGGTCGCTCTCGCAACCATACTCGATGCGGAAGACGCCGGTGCGCGTAACGGTAAACACAGCCGTAAAGATTCGGTTGCCGGGCAGGCCCAGCTCGCCATCCTCAAGCGAGGTGGTCATGCGCACGGCGTTGTGGACCTCGTCGAGCTCAACATCCCACACGCGCTTGTGCAGGCCGCGCTCAAGATCGCTGTGCAGGTTGTTGACGCCTTCGTTGGCCGGCATATGCCAGTCCGTGCCGTCGATGGTGATCGTGGCGCCCGCGGTGCGGTTTGCCACGGGGCCGATGGTCGCGCCAAAGCAGGCGGGGTTGTCAAAGTAATCCTCGAGCTTATCGAAGCCCAGCACCACATCGCGCACGTTGCCGGGGATGTCGGGCACGTCGATGCCCAACACGGTGGCGCCATAGTCCATAATGCGAACGCAGATCTCGGGCCCGTTGAGGGTGTAACGATGAACGGGGGTACCGCACGGCGCGGTGCCGAAAAGCTCGGAAGTGATCATTTGGTTCCTAACATCGAGGTATTTCCGACAAACTGTAACGCGAACAGGCAAGATTATCACTACACCCCACTAAAGCAGGGGGTATTTTTCTCAAAAAAGTGATGATTGGAGCTGTGCGGGCGTTCATTTCTGACGCGCGCGAGTCTGATACAATTTGTTCGTTATTGTTTGAATTGACGTGAGCGTGGAACAGCGAGGACTCATCGTGATTAAAGCGGAGCGACAGGATAAGGTTCGGCAGCTGCTCGAGGAACAGGGAACGGTCTCGGTCAAGGAGATTTCGGATGCGTTAGGTGTCTCGGATATGACGATCCGCCGTGACCTTGAGGAGCTTGCGAGCCTGGGCGAGATCGAGCGCGTGCACGGCGGAGCCCGCAGTGCGCAGGTCCGTCCACACGCTATGCTGCGCCATGAGTATTCGCACAGCGAAAAGCGCACGAAGCATGCCGAGGAAAAGTTGCAGATTGCGCGCCGTTCTGTGGAGCTTATCGAGGAAGGCTCGACCATCTTTTTGGGCACGGGCACCACGGTTGAGCAGATGGCCTCGATGCTGCCGGCGTTTCGCCTGCGCATTGTAACCAATTCGCTTTCGGTGTTTAACCTGCTCGAGGCGCGCGAAGACTGCGACCTGTGCCTGGTGGGCGGCATGTACCGTCGCCGCACCGCCGCTTTTGTGGGACCAACGGCCGAGGATACCCTGCGTGCGCTGGGCATCGACGCGGCGTTTATCGGTGCCAACGGCATTCTGGACGGCGACGTGTCCACGTCCAACATGGAAGAGGGCCGCATCCAGCAGCTCGCCTTTAGCAAGGCCGACTCGCGCTATCTGATCGCCGACTCCAGCAAGATCGGCAAGCGCGACTTCTACACCTTCTGCCGCCTGGACAATTTGGACGCCGTGGTGTGCGAGCCGGGCATCGCCGCCGAGGACCGCACTGCCATCGAGGAACACACGCGGGTCATCTGCTAGCTAAAGCTACGGGATTGCCAACAGACGATACGGGAGGACTTTACCTCCTGTCATTGTGGGAACCAGCGCGTCAGCGCTACGCGATATGACGCGCAAATAAGGACTCCACTATCAAATCGTCTCAACCTGTAACAGGTAGGGGTGAAACTACCAACCAGATGTTACAGATTGAGACAATTCGGCGGGGTCTACCTTGTTTGTCTCGATCTGTAACGGTTAGGACTTAAAAACTCGGCTACGTGTTACAGATCGAGACAAAAGAAAAAGAACATTAGGACTTGAAAATAAAGTTTTGATAAGGGATTCGCCCAGTTAAGACGGTGCGGCAGACAATTGAGATTAGTTTGCCTCCGGAGTCGTAAGCATAATGAGTCAGTTCGATGACCGGAAGTTTTGCAACACCATAATTACTGGCTTCGGAATCGCTAAGCTGACGTGCTCTATAGCTTTCCCTAACAGATTGGATAGACTTGGACAAGTCGTCCATGATTCTGCTAAATGCCTGAAAATCTAACTGGTTATTCGGAACGCGCGACTTTGAAATGAAGAACGTATCAGCGCCTATGAAGCTGCCTTCAAGTTCGTAGGTCAATTCAAGACGCTGAATTTCATCGCGACTTTGACATCCAAATTGTTGGAGCATCATTACGGAAATTGGACGACCTGATGTGAGGCCGCCGAAATGTTTGGTAATGGCATCTGGATCAACGCCATCGCAATGGCTTGCAAAGTCAAAGTCTAAAAGTGAATTGAGCTCGCTAACGCGTTTCGGTGCAACAAACGATCCCTTACCTTGGATTCGATAGATACTTCCACGACGCTCCAGCTCACTCATGGCAAGTCGGACGGTTGTTCTGCTTACGGCGTATTCGTCGCAGAGTTCCATTTCTGTTGGAAGTTTATCGTCTGCTTGATATTCATCGACGATCTGCTTGAGCAGCGCGTCGGTGAGCTGTAAATAGAGTGGCCGTTTTTCGTGTGTATCGAGCATTAGAGCCTCAGTTTGCATGTTGGTTATACCTGATGGTTGCCTCAGTCGGGATGTAACGTGGGCAAGGTAACCTTAACGTATCACAGAGCGGCTCAGCATGACGATCTGATGCCTGTATCCACGAAGGGCTTGTCCGAGCGTGAAGATATTCTGGGGCAGGCAAATACCGTTCATGGAGTCCCCGATATGTTGGAGGTCAGCGCCGGCTGCTTTTGCTGCAAGGCCTATTTTCTTAATGGTCTCGCTGTCGCAGGAGTCTTGACTCGTCCCGTTCGCCGCCATGACGAGAACCTTCTCTTCAATTGACTTGCCTACGTTGTGGGATCGTACAAAGTCTACGATGGCGCGCAGGTCTGCTTCTTGGAAGCAAGGGACGGTGTAGGGGGCTGGCACGAGAAGGATATCGACGCCGAGGTCAACAAACTTGCGCGCAATTTCGAGCGTCATGACAGGTTCTGCAACGCCCGCTCCATGCATTTTTCCGGCTATGACCAGGCCATTGAAATGCTCTTTGGAGAGTTTAATCGAATGGGCGATTGCATCGTTGGAGACGCCGGTTCCAGGGTTGCCCGTCAGGCAGATAAAATCAAATCCGAGTTCGTTAGCCTTTTCTAAGGTCTTGGGAGAGACGCGACGACCCATGGGGATTTCCGTTCGGGATTCAGACATCTCTGCCTCGTTATCAACTGGCTCCAGATTGACGCCAATGGGCCTTCCGCATGCTCGCTTCACCCAAGTGACCGGGTTTTCATTGAGATCATCTGGAATACCGGCAATAACTGGATCGAACACATCGAGCGCGTTAAACAGAAGCAGGTCGGCACCTGCGGCACGTTCGATTTCTGCATTAGTAACGCCGCCGAGAAATTGGGAAGAGGGTACGTTTTCCGCCATGATGGTACGTCCCTCGGAAGCCAGAATTGCCTGTTTTAGATCCATGGGTGACGTGGCGGCAAAATCGGATGCGGACATGTTCAGTAATCGTTTGGGCATTGTTACTTCCTTTGACTAGAACGACAGGCTTGTGACATTGTCTCTAATATTGTTACAACAATATATTCAATATGTTATATCCAATCGGTGAACGGTTGCAAACTTATTGTACTGCTCGGAAAAAATAGACCCTAGCTTGGAAAACCTTAAATTAATCAACTACCGTTCACCGAATAAGTATTTGAATTCTTGACATATCGACAAAGCGGAAAAAGAATTGGTTATGACAAATCGCGCAAATGATATTACATTTCGCACAAGAACGTATTCACTTACATAAGTGGATACAAACGGGGACGACGACGGTTGAGTCCGGATAAATCGTTGTGTGCCCGGGAATCATGAAAGGATGTGTTATGGACGCTATCGTCAAATTCCTTGAAAAACACCAGCCCCTCTTCGACAAAATCTCGAGGAACATTTATCTGGTGGCGATTAAGGATGGCTTTCTCTCGAATATGCCAATTGTGCTGTTCTCGAGCCTGTTCCTTCTTCTTTCGACGCTCCCTGCCTATGTAGGCATCACGCTTCCGTCTGAGGTGCTGGATTTCTTCAATAAAATCTATGCATATACCATGGGACTTCTTGGCATTATGGTGGCCGGCACCACGGCGAGCTCACTTGCCATGTCGATGAACCGTCGCATGCCTTCGGGTAAATCTCTCAACCCCACCTCGTGCATGGTTTGTGCCATGTGCGGCATGCTCTTGCTATCGGTGACGAACGATGTTGTCTCGATTGGCGGAGCAGATACATCTGTTTTTGAAACCGGCTATATGGGAACCAAGGGTTTTCTCGCTGCGTTCGTAGCCGCATTCTTGACCGTTAATATCTATAAGGTGTGCATTAGCCATAATGTGACGATCAAGCTTCCCAAAGAGGTCCCTGGCTCTATTGCGCAGAGTTTTCGCGATATCTTTGCATTTGGGTTTTCGATCCTTGCGTGCGCTTTTATCGATCTTGCGAGCCGCAAGCTGCTTGCTGTGCCGTTCGCCAATTTGGTATCCGCTCTCATCTCGCCGCTGTTCTCCGCGGTCGACACCTATCCTGGCATGGCGCTTATCGAAGGCGCGGTCGCGCTTTTCCAATTTATGGGTATCCACGGTGCTTCGGTTGTCATGAGTCCGATCAATGCTGCGCTCTACGGCAATACCGTTACCAATCTTGAGGTTTTCCAAGCAGGTGGACACCCGTCAATTGCTCTCACGCAGGACTTTACAAGCTTCATCGGCGGTCTGGGCGGTTCTGGCTGCACGTTCATCGTTCCTATTATCCTGATCATGTTTATGCGCTCCAAGCAGCTTAAAGCTATGGGCAAGGCATCGATTATCCCGGTGATTTTTGGAGTTAACGAGCCCGTTATCTTCGGTATGCCGATTGTTCTCAATCCCTATATGTTCGTGCCCTTCCTAGTGGCTCCTATGGTCAACGCCATTATCGGTAAATTTTTCATTGACGTCATTGGAATGAACGCCCCCATGTATACCATGCCGTGGGCGCTTCCCGGCCCAATCGGTGCATTCCTCACCACGGGTCTCGATCTGCGTTCTCTCGTATTGATGGCAGTGCTGTTGGTCGTTGACTTTGTGATTTACTATCCGTTCTGCAAGGCGTATGACCATCAGCTTTGTTTGGAAGAGTCTGCAAAGGAGACTGCAGGAACCTCGGATGCAGATGCTATTGCCGCACAGGAAAATGTCGCAAAAGCTCTCGAGGCGGTAAAGGACAAGGCGGAGCAGATCCGCGTGCTTGTGCTTTGCCAGGGTGCCGGCACTTCGACTCTCTTGG
Organism: Coriobacteriaceae bacterium; assembly: GCA_036718335.1. Taxonomy (GTDB): domain Bacteria; phylum Actinomycetota; class Coriobacteriia; order Coriobacteriales; family Coriobacteriaceae; genus Collinsella. The sequence goes on along the minus strand of DAIMBN010000002.1, from coordinate 49,105 downwards.
CAAATGCTCTTCGCGAAGGTGCCGCTGCTAAGGGTATTGATCTGGTTTCTCAGTCCGGTGCGTACGGAAGCCACTATGAGACGATGGATCAGTACAACGTGATTGTTCTGGCGCCCCAGGCACGCATGTACTATGACGCTATGAAGGCCGATACCGATCGCCTTGGAATTAAACTGCTCACCACAAGGGGCAAGGAGTATATCGACCTTACCAACGATCCCGAAGGTGCAATTGACTGGATCGTTCAGGAGCTGGCCAAATAGTGGATGCACTCCGTCGTTGATTCGTCGGTGTATAGTACGGCCCCGCAGCTTATTGAGCTGCGGGGCCGTATTTCGTTGAGTATCTAATTGAGACAATGAGCGCAACCGTCGTGAGGTCGCATTGGCGCTCTCCGAGTCACCGACAAGCTGCCTTCCATCTATGTGACCAATTCGCTTTCGGTCTTTAACCTGCTCGAGGCGCGCGAGGGCTGCGACCTGTGCCTCGTGGGCGGTATGTACCGTCGCCGCACTGCCGCTTTTGTGGGGCCAACGGCCGAGGATGCCCTGCGTGCGCTGGGCATCGACGCGGCGTTTATCGGTGCCAACGGCATCTTGGACGGTGACGTATCTACGTCCAACATGGACGAGGGCCGTATCCAGCAGCTCGCCTTTAGCAAGGCCGATGCGCGCTATCTGATTGCCGACTCCAGCAGGATCGGCAGGCGATACTTCTGCCCCCCTGCCGGCGCAGGGGTACCGCTTTACAATGACGCGCAAATAACTTTGAGCAACAAGGATGAGGCTATTCTGAGATATGACTAGACTCCGTATTTCGTCTTTATGTCCCTTGAGAATGAATCATAGTCTTCATAGAGTCCCTCTTTGCTTTCATCCTCGGCGTGGTTTACACGTTCAAGGAGCTTATCCTTTGGAGCCTCTTTTGTTATTGCGGCCTCGCCATCGGGTATTGTGGATTGCAAGAATAGTTCTAGAGCATGGACGTCTTTGAGTATGTAGCCCGTCGAACGGCCCGCTCCTGTTTTTTCGATTGCGCTGCAACTAACAAGCTGACCGAGGGTTCGTTTAACGGTTACCTCGCTGATATCGGGGCAGTTGGACCGGATGTCGGATTTCTTAATGACGCCGGGTCTCTGTTGAAATAGAACAGCGATGCGCGCTTGCTTCGACATGGGACGAGTGCTTGATTCAATTAAGGTACGCTGCTCGAGCTGTCGGTAGGCGGCTAGGGTTGTTCCGAGCATGAAACGGATAAAAGGTGCTTCGGTGTTTTGATTTTCATTCCATCCAGTGGAGCTTGCAGCGAGGGCGTTGTAGTAGAGCGCCTTGTTGTCTTCAATAAGTCGTTCGATGCTGATGTAACGCGCAACGTCGTATCCAGTCTTTTCGAGCAGCAGCGTTGTAAGGAGCCGGCTCATCCTGCCATTGCCATCGTTGAAGGGATGAATGCTAACAAAATCGAAGATAAAGCGGAGCGATATAAGGAGGGGATCGCAAACTTGGCGAGATAAAGCATCGTTGAGGGACTGGCAGGCTTCTTTAATAAGTCCCGGGGTTGCTAGAGCCGAAGGGGGCCTAAAGCGCACAAATCGATTACCTTGATCGTCAATGGAGACGATTTCGTTATCGCCATCTTTCCAATGGCCTCCATACGAGATTGCCGTGTGCGCCATGAGGTCACGATGCAACTGCAGAATGACCGATGGCGTTACGGGAATGGAATCGTGTTGCTCGTGAATAAGCGACAGCACATCTCGGTATCCAGCGATTTCTTCCTCTGCGCGGGAGCTTGGCTTGGCGGAATACGCCATGATCGCTTTGAGTCTTTTTTGGGTGGTAACAATTCCTTCAAGTCCGTTGGAGGATCGGGTGCTTTGGATCTTAGCCTCCTCCATTAGGGACGATAGAAGCTCGGGTTTGACTTGACTCAGAGCAAGCTGACGGCCTTTATGCTCGCGTATCGAGAGGAGGAGGTTGGTGATTGGAGTTGCTTCGAGTTCCGCTGGGACTGTGGTGTAATCGAACTGGCGCATGCGGCTCCTTTCGGTATCACGAACATACTTTCGATATCATAATATCATTAAATGATACCGAAAGTATGTTCGTGATACCGAAAACTAGAAACCATGCTTCATAACTGCTTGGAAAGTTTGGATTTGACTATCTTATTGTCTTGATCTGTAACAGGTAGACGGTCGAAAGTGGGCTACGTGTTACAGATTGAGATCTTTCAGCCCTGGTCGCCCGTTCGTCTAAATCTATAACAGTTAGGATTGAAAATCCCTGCTAGATGTTACAAATCGAGACGAACGGCTTGTACGGGCCGAGCCAAAACAAAAAGGCCGCATGCGAACCCGTGGAGGGATTCGTATGCGGCCGACAGGGGGTATGCGGCGGAAACTAGGCCATGAGCAGGCTGGTCTCCGCGACGTTCTTGTACCAGTACGCGCTCGCCTTGGGATAGCGCTTCTGGGTCTCAAAGTCGATGTAGAACAGGCCGTAGCGCTTGTTGTAGCCGTTGGTCCAGGAGAACTGGTCCTGCAGCGACCACACAAAGTAGCCGTCGACGTTCACGCCGCCGTCGATCGCCTTGAGGATCCACGCGAGATGCTGGCGCATGTAGTCGATGCGAGGGGCGTCGTCGATAAAGCCGTCCTCGAAGTCGTCCTTATAGCCCATGCCGTTCTCGGTGATGTAGATCTTCTTGTAGTTGGGGTAATCGTTCTTAATGCGCAGCAGCAGGTCGTAGAGGCCCTCGGGATAGATGATCCAGTCCCAATCGGTGGTGGGTACGCCTTCGCGCACGCATGACTCGCCCACGCCCTTGAGGAACCAGCGCGAGGAGCCCTTGTCGCCGGTGCCATTGTGGTTGATGTCGTTTTCGCCCTCGGCGGCACGCAGGAACTGGCACTTGTAGGTATTGACGCCCAGGCAATCGTTGTAGGGGAGCGCGGCGGTCAGCGCGGCGATGTCCTCGTCGCGGACGTCGAGCTCGCCGCCAGCGATATGGGCCAGCTTGGTCGCAGCTTCCATGGTGTCGGCTGCATAGTGGCCGCGGAAAGTGGCGTCGAGCACCCAGCGGTTGTTGATGACGTCGGCCATGCGGGCGGCCTCGCAGTCGGCAGCGCTGTTGGGATCGAGGGGGTACTTGGGCTCCAGGTTCTGGACAATGCCGATCTCGCCCTCAAAGCCGCCCTCATGGAAGGCGACGACAGCCTTGGCGTGGGCCACCATCATGTTGTGCATGAGCTGGAAGGCCTTGTCCAGGCGATACTTCTCGCCGTGCGGCCAGTTGCCGACGATAAAGCTGCCCTCGGCGGTCGCGGGGATCTCGTTAAAGGTAAACCAGTGCTTGACCTCGGTGAACTCGGCAAAGCAGAACTTGGCGTACTCGACAAAGGCGTCGATCGTCGTGCGCGTCAGGAAGCCCTCGCCGCCGTTCTGGTAAAAGGCCTCGGGCGTATCGAAGTGATCGAGCGTGACATAGGGGATAACGCCAGCTTTGTTGCAGGTGGCGAAAAGCTCGTGATAGAAAGCGACGCCCTCGGGGTTAATCTCGCCGGTGCCACTGGGGAAGATGCGGCTCCAAGCGATAGAGACGCGAATACCGTTGATGCCGAAGCGCTGGCACAGGTCGATATCGACCGAGTACTTGTTGTAGAAGTCGCTTGCGGGATCGGGGGAGAAGCGACCCTGGGCTGCCAGGAAATCGTCCCAGGGCACTTTGCCCTTGCCGTGCGTGCGGGTCTCGCCCTCAACCTGGTAAGCAGCGGTGGCGCCGCCAAACACAAAGCCGTCGGGGAACTGCATGGGGTTGGTCATGAGTCATCCTTTCTGTGGGATACGAATAGGGGGAGGTGCCCGAACTGGGGATCCGGGCACCAACAGAGGGAGGAACTAGTCGAGGTTCTCGCGGAGCCACTTGATGGCGCCAGCGGGGTCGCGAGTAAGGTCGATATATTCCTTACCGCGGGGAGCGAGCAGCTTAATGCCCAGACGATCGGTGTCGGCCTTCATGTCGTTGTAGTAGCTACGAACCTGCGGGGCGAGCACGATGACGTCGTACTGATCCATGATGGCAGTGTGCTGGCCATAGGCGCCTGCGGAGGAAGCGATGTTCTCTCCGGTCTGTGCGGCACCTTCCTTGATAGCGTTGGCGAGCATGGCAGAGGTGCCGGCACCGGCGCACAGGACGAGGACCTTCAGGCCATCGACATCCTTCTTGGCGGATGCATCGGCAGCGGGCTCGGGCTGATCGGCGACAGGCTTGCTGTCGGCGGCAGCGGCGGTCGGCTCGACGGAAGCGGTGGTCTGCTCGACAGCGGGCGCAGAGGTGCTGGCGGCGATGGTGGCAGCACCATTGGGCTCAAGACCCAGCTCGGCGGCGCGCTCGGCCTCCTGGTCGCAGAGCAGCTTATCGTATGCCTTCAAGAACGGCAGGTAGATGATGGCGTCCAGCAAGATGATGATTGCAACAAACACCAGGGCGATAAGCTGGAAGTTCGTGGTGATGAAAATGCCGATGGGGGCAGGGGTAGCCCAAGGCACCACGAAGGAGAAGCCGTTCATACCCACATTGTCGATAAAGAACTTGGCGACGCTTACGTTGACGCAGCCGGCGGCAACAAAGGGGATGAGCATGTAGGGGTTAAGGATCATTGGCGCGCCAAAGAGCAGCGGTTCGTTGACGGCGAAGGCAACAGGAACAATCGAGGCCTTACCGACGGCTTTGAGCTGCTTGGACTTCATAAAGAGAATCAGCAGGAGCGGCACGATGAACGTGGCGCCGGTGCCGCCGAACTCACCCACAAGCGACATGTTAAAGGTGAGGGAATGGGCGGGGTGACCACCGGCCAACAGAACCTGCAGGTTCTCGGCCTGGTTGGCAAGACGGATGGGGTCGATGCCCGGCTGGACGATCGAGGGGCCGTGGACACCGATGAACCAGAAGAACGCGGTGGCTGCCTGGATAAGGATGAGGCCAGGATAGGTTTCTGCAGCGGTAAAGAGCGGGGAGAGCAGTTTGATAAGCAGCTCGGAGAACGGAACGCCCATGAGGTTACGCACGACGACATCGATGATGCCGCAGATGATGACGGCGCCGCCAAAGGGGATGATGTCGCGGAAGTTCTGAGCGATGGCGCCCGGGACCTCCTTGGGCAGCTTAATGGTCAGATCGCGCGAGACGCAGAACTTATAGACCCACACGGTAATGAACGCGGCGATATAGGCCGAGAACAGACCGCGCGTGCCCATGCTGGTGCAGTCGAAGACCGAAAGTTCGGAGCCGTTGAACTTGGTGGTGAACTGCGTGACTGCGAGCAGCAGCATGCTGCACTGGGCGGCCACCATGGTGGAACCGTCGTTGAGCACCTTGCCGGCGGGCATGCGACGGTTCATGGAAGCCGTAAAGTTCTTGGCAGTGGTGCCGGCAACCATGATGCCCATGACACCCATGGTGAAGTTGTACAGCTTGTTGCACCAGTCGATGAGCGGCTGGGGCAGCGTGATGCCAACTACGCCGGGAAGGGTGGCAATGAGCAGAAAGATCGAAGAGGTAAGGACGATGGGCATGCACCCAAGGAATCCGTCTTTGATGGCCTGGAGGTAGATGTTTCTCGAGATCTTCTCGAAGAACGGTTGATGCTTTTCGAGCATCTTTACGATGGCGTCCATAAAGCTCCTTTGCTACTTGATGCGCGATGCATGTGGATGGAACTGGTCGTCGATGGATGGTCAGGACTGCCCGGAAACCTTCCTGCTTAAGGAAGGCATTGCGAAATGACAACGTTGTCATTTCGTTAATGACAACGTAAGACATTTTTGGAAGAGCAACAAGGATATACGGGTGAGCGGTCGATATTGTCCGGTAAACGGTTGATTTATCAGTCAGGCAGGTAGTGTATGCTAGAACGCAAAAAACAAGCGATGCAAAACCGACTGGAGAAGTAGTGGCAACGATGGACAAGAAAAATGTCTCGATGAATGATGTGGCACTTGCCGCGGGCGTTTCTCTCAAGACGGTGTCGCGCGTGATCAACGAGCCCGATAGCGTACGAGAGTCGACACGCGATAAGGTCCATGCTGCCATGGAGGCGCTTGGGTTCCGGGCGAACTTTGCCGCGCGTTCACTCAAGTTGGGCCGTTACGGGTGCATCGGCGTGGTGATGTTCCACTTGTCGGGCGGTGCCGTGGACATGATTGACGGTATCGCAGATGCCGCCGAAGAGCGTGGTTTTGCGCTTACGATGATCAAAAAGCGGGCGGGGGAGAAGATGACCCTTGCCGATGCTGCGCGTAGGATGTCGCAGCTTCCCGTCGACGGCATGATCTTCAACCTGCGTCAGATGGTCGATGACTTTGATACCTTTGAGGCGCCGAAAGACCTCAAGACGGTGATTATCACGCCGATGGAACATCCTACCTGCTCTACCGTTAGTGACGATCAAGAGGGTGGTGCGCGCATGGCGTGCGAGCACTTCTTAAATCGCGGGCACAAGAACGTGTATTTCGTCTCTGGTAAGAAAGAGTCGCTGTCGAGCCAGTGCCGTATGAAAGGTTGGCGTGCGGCACTCGAGGCGCGTGGCATTGAGCCGCCCGAGCCTCTGCAAGGCGATTGGAATGCGGATAGTGGCTATGCCGCGGGCCTTGCGCTTGCCGATAAACCCGATTGCACGGCGGTCCTCGCTGCTAACGACTGCATGGCAAACGGCGTGATGATGGCTCTGCGTGACAGAGGGCTCAGGGTGCCCGACGACGTGTCCGTGATCGGCTTTGACGACGAACTCTACAAGACGATTCCCAACTCGATTCTGACGTCAGTGAAGTTTCGCCACCGCGAGCTGGGCATCCGTGCGCTTAACGAGGTCGTCGCAGGTCTGGAAGCCCCGAGCTCCAGAAGCCGTACGCTTGTGTCGGGCGTGCTGGTCGAGCGTTCCAGCGTAAAGGACTTGCGGTCGTAGACGTGCTCGGCCTGTTTGTCTCAATCTGTAACAGGTAGGGCCGAAAATCTCAGCTAGATGTTACAGATTTAGACAATTCGGTCCGGCTTATTCCGTTTGTCTCGATCTGTAACATCTAAACGGTCAAAAGTGGTCTACATGTTACAGATCGAGATTGTTCGGCCCGGGCTGCCCGTTCGTCTAAATCTGTAACAGCTTGGACCCAAAAACTCGGCTAGATGTTACAGATTGAGATGAACAGGAGGACGGGTGCGGTCTAAACAAAATGGCCCGCGCATCACACATCGATGCACGGGCCATTTATTGTCTGCAAGCGGCAGGTGGTGTCAGCGTCTTATGCCTCGAGGTTTTCCTCGATCCAGGCGACGGCACCCTTGGGATCCTTAGTGAGGTCGATGTACTGTTTGCCCTTGGGCGACAGCAGCGTGATGCCCAGGCGGTCGGTGTCGGCCTTCATCTCGTTGTAATAGGTGCGAACCTGCGGAGCCAGGACGATGACGTTGTACTGGTCCATGATGGCGTAGTGGCTGCCGTAGGCACCGGCGTTGGCGGTAATGTCGATGCCCAGCTCGTCGGCGCCTTCCTTAAGCGCGTTGGCGAGCAGTGCAGAGGTGCCGGCGCCAGCGCACAGAACCAGAACCCTCAGATCCTTGCCCTTAAGGGCGGACGGAGCTGCGGAGGCCTCAGTGGCAGAAGCGGTCTCGACAACAGGAGCCTCAACGGCGGGGGCGGCAGCGGTCTTGACGGCCTTGGTCTCCTCGGCCTCTTCTTCGGCCAGGGTCTCGGCCTCCTGCTTGCACAGGACGTTGTCGTAGGCCTTGCAGAACGGGTAGTAGATCAAGAAGTCAACGACCAGCAGGACGACAACCAGGACCAGAGAGATCGGCTGGAAGTTGGTGTCGATGAAGGTGCCGATCGGTCCGGGGAGTGCCCACGGCATGGCATAGATAAAGCCGTTCATGCCCAAAAAGTCGATGAAGAACTTACCAATGAGGACGTTGGCCACGGGGGCAAACAGGAACGGGATCAGGAAGTACGGGTTGAGGATGATGGGCGCGGCGAACAGCAGCGGCTCGTTGACGGCGAACATCACGGGCACGACAGAGGCTTTGCCGACGGCCTTGAGCTGTTTGGAGCGCATAAAGAGCAGGAAGATGATCGGGACAATGAACGTGGCGCCGGTGCCGCCGAGTTCGCCGATGTAGTTACCGAAGTTTTCGGTCAGGGCGAGGGCGGGGTGACCGCCGGCCTGCAGCGTGGCGAGGTTGGTGGTGATGTTGCCAAACAGCGCGGCGTTGAGGGCAGGCTTAACGACCGAGGGGCCGTGGATGCCCATGAACCAGAACAGCGGGATCATGAACCAGATGAGGGCGAGGCCGGCGTAGGAATCGGCAGCGGCGAACAGCGGGCTCACCAGCGTGGAGATGACGTTGGCAAACGGGACGGCCAAGCAGGTGCGGCAGATAACGTCGATGACGGCGACAAACAGGATGGAGAAGCTGAAGGCGAAGATGTCGCGGAAGTTCTGGGCGATGGCGCCGGGGACTTCTTTGGGCAGCTTGATGGTGATGTCTCGCTTAATGCAGAAGGCATAGATGTTGACCGTGGCAAATGCGGCGACAAAGGAGCTCAGCAGGCCCTTGGTGCCCATGTTGTCGGTAAAGAACACCGAGACATCGGCGCCGTCGATCTTGGCACTCGTCTGGGTAACGGCCAAGATGAGCATAGCGCACATGGCGGCGACCATGGTGCTCGTGGCGTTGATGGCCTTGCCGGCAGGCATGCGGCGGTTCTTGGAGCCGGTCAGCGCGCTTGCGGTGGTGCCGGCGACCATGATGCCCACGACGCCCATCGTGAAGTTGTAAACCTTGTTGCAGAAGTTCACGACGTCGACGTTCCACCAGTCGGGCAGCGTAAAGCCGCCGACCGTGGCGACAACGCCCGGCAGGGTCGAAATAAGCAGGAAGACAGAAGAAGACAGGATGATGGGCATTGCTGCCAAAAAGCCGTCTTTAATGGCCTGAAGGTAGATGTTCTTAGAGACCTTGTCGAAGTACGGCTGACCTTTCTCCAAGAACTTAACGATCGATTCCATAGTTCACGCTCCTCTTTGCATGAAATCTTAATGGCATGGACGTTGAAAACCTATATGGTCTCCCGCTTGCTAAAAGCCCGGGTGCAGGCGGGGTCGGTCCCAGGGGGAGAGAGGGGAGCGGCTGGGTTTGTATCGCATAGGGCCGCTCCCTTCTCGGGGGAAAGCGAGGCGATGCACTACTGCGCGTCCGCCATAGTGTCGGCGAGCTCCTTGTACCAGAGTGCCGACTGCTTGATGTAGCGTTTTTGCGTGTCGAAGTCGATGTAGAACAGGCCGTAGCGCTTGTTATAGCCATTGGCCCACGAGAACTGGTCCTGCAGGCTCCAGATAAAGTAGCCCTGGACGTCGACGCCCTCGGCGCGCGCCTGGAGCACCTTCTCCATGTGCTGGTCGACAAAGTCGATGCGCTCGGGATCGGCGACGATGCCGTTTGCATCGGGCTCGGGGTCCTTGTGGCCCAGGCCGTTTTCGGTGATATAGATGACGGGGAGGTTGGGATAGGTGGCGCTGATGTGCTTGAGCGTGTCGTAGAGGCCTTGCGGGTAGATGAGCCAATCCCAGTCGGTGGTGGGGATACCCGGCATATCGACCTGCTGCCCGACGCCCTTAAACTTAAAGCACGAGGTGCCCTTGTCTCCGGTGCCGTTAAAGCTGTTGGTTGACTCGCCATCGTAGGCGGCGATAAACGCCGACTGATAGTAGTTGAGGCCGAACATATCGTTGCGGGGCGCCGCCTTGGCGAGCTCCTCCATGTCGCTGTCCTCAACCGTAAGTGTGGCGTTGTTGGCACGCAGAATCTCGTTGATGAGTGAGAGGGTGCGCGCGGAGTAGTGACCCAGGAAGGCGCCGTCCATGATGAAGTCGGTGTAGAAGGCGTTGTACAGGTCGGCGGCGTGCTGGTCGGCGGGCGAGTCGGTGGCAGGATATGCCGGCGTCAGGACGTTGACCATGCCAATGCGTCCGCCCAGGTGCTCGGTCTCGTCAAGATCCTTATACAGGTTGACGGCGCGGGCGTGGGCAACGAGCTCGTTGTGCTGGCTCTGGATGCCGCTCGTCACATCAAAGTGATGGTTGGGCGGGAAGTTGCCTTGGATGTATTGGGAGTGCGAGAGGCTGATGAGCTCGTTGATGGTGAACCAATTCTTGACCTCGCGGAACTCGCGGAAGCAGAACTCGGCATAGCGCACATAGGCGTCGACGGTCTTGCGGTTGAGCCAGTCGCCCTGGTTGAACAGGGCGGCGGGGGAGTCAAAGTGATGCAGGGACACATAGGGCTCGACGCCATACTTTTTGCAGCAGGCGAACAGCTCGTGGTAGTGCTTAACGCCCTCGGCGAGGGGTTCGGCATCGTCGCCGTTGGGGAAGATGCGGGTCCAGGCGATGGACACACGAATGGCGTTGAGTCCATGCTCGGCAGAAAGGCGGATATCCTCCTCGTAGCGGTTGTAGAAATCACTGGCCGGGTCGGGCAAAAAGCGACCCTGGGCGACAAGGTAATCGTCCCACATGGTCTTACCCTTGCCTGCCGCCTTCGTGGAACCTTCCGTTTGGTACGCGGCGGTTGCGGCGCCCCAAACAAAGCCCTTCGGCAGCTGCTGTACGCGGTTTAGCAAAGACATATGCATACATCCTCTCGTCTCGCTGTTCGATATTGTGCGTTTGCGCTCAGGAGGCTCCCTGGTTAGCGTTCAGCGGTGAAAAAGCCCGATAAACACTATCTTAAAATGATTAGAACCAAAATGAGCACGTGAACATTTGACAATGAGCACGTTAACATCCGGCTGGGATGTATAGAAACAAAACAACTTCAAACAGCCGCGAACGGTTGTATTTGTTCGGTAAGCGGTTTTGATTGACAGAAGTTTTCATGTTGTGGTATATGGCTCGGGTATCATGAGCACGTTATCAATGTATGTACGATGCGCCATGGGCGCGGGGAATAGTTGGGAAGCAGGTTAGCGTGGAAGGCATGGATCAGCAGACAAGGAATGGTCGTTCGGCGAGCGCGGCAGAGGTTGCGGCGCTCGCTGGCGTGAGCCGCCAGACTGTGTCTCGCGTGGTCAACGGTATGCCCAACGTGACGGAAAAGACGCGCAAGCGTGTGCTGGCCGCCATGGAAGAGCTGGGCTTTCGTCCCAATTTTGCTGGAGCGGCGTTGCGCGGCGGGTCGTATCGTTCTATTGGCCTGTGCATGTACAACATCACACGTGTCGGTAACCTGGCGACGCTCGAGGGTATCATGCAAGCGGCGCGCGAGCACGATTTTGCCGTCACTATGATCGAGATGGGCGGCGACAAGCCCTATGCACTTGCCGATGCCTCGCGCCGCATGGTCGAGCGACCCGTCGACGGCATGATTCTCAACATGAACCGCATGGCTCCCGATTTTGAGGAGTTTGTTCCCCAGCCGGGAGTGCGAACGGTCATCCTGTCCATGTATGCGCATCCGCGCTGCACGACGATCGACTCCGACCAGTATGGTTCGTGCGAGCTGTTGACCAATTATCTGCTGGAACATGGTCACTCGAATATGCGGTTTGTGGCGGGTCCGGAAAACTCGATTTCCTCGCGTTTTCGTGAGGCCGGTTGGCGCGATACGCTGGGTCGTGCTCATGTCGATGCCGCTCCGATGCTGCGTGGCGATTGGAGTGCGGACAGTGGGTACGCCATGGGCGAGCGGATTGCGGCCGAGGTGCTTGCCGGCGGGTCGCAGACGCCGACTGCCGTGCTTGCGGCAAATGACCAGATGGCGCTGGGCGTTATCGCCGCGCTCGAGAACGCGGGCCTGTCCGTGCCCGACGACGTGAGCGTGGTTGGTATCGACGACGCACTCGAGGGACTTGTTCCTCACAATCGGCTGACGACGCTGCGATTTGATTTGCGCGGTGTCGGTAAGCTTGCGTTTGAGGCGGCGATTGGAGAGAGCTCGTCTATCGAGGCGATTCATGTGCCGAGCACGCTGGTCGAACGCTCGACTGTTAGGGACATACGGGGTTAGGTCCTACTCCGTTTGTCTCGATTTGTAACAGGTAGACGGTCAAAAGCGGGCTACGTGTTACAGATTTAGATTCTTCGGAAAGAACAATCCTGTTCGTCTCAATCTGTAACAGCTAGGACCAAAAAACTCGGCTAGATGTTACAGATCGAGACAAACAGACCCCGAACCGCCCAAAAAGGCCGGGGGCGGCGCGCCGTGTGACGTGCCGCCCCCGGCTGAGAAATGGGGACAGGTTATGTGGGCGGGTAACCCCGCAAGCCGCTAGTCCAGACGACGGGTCTGCGCTACGTGCTTGTACCAGTAGGCGCTTGCCTTGGGCGTGCGCTTCTGGGTTTCAAAGTCAACGTAGAAGAAGCCATAGCGCTTGTTGTATCCGTTGGTCCAGGAGAACTGGTCCTGCAGGCTCCACAGGAAGTAGCCGCCCACGTTGACGCCCACCTCCATAGCCTTGAGCAGCCAACGCAGGTGCTGCTCGATGTAGTCGATGCGCGGCTGGTCGTCCACAAAGCCGTCTTTGTAGGGATCCTTGTAGCCCATGCCGTTTTCGGTAATGAAGATCTGCTTATAGTTGGGGTAGCGCTGCTTAATGTAGACGAGCAGATCGAACAGGCCCTCGGGATAGATGATCCAGTCCCAGTCGGTGGTGGGGATGCCAGGCTTGTTCACATGCTCGCCAATACCCTTAACGCGCCAGCGGCCGGTGCCCTTCTCGCCCGTACCGTTGTGGTGCAGGTCGTTCTCGCCATCGTAAGCCTTCAAGAAGCGACACTGGTAGTTGTTGACGCCCAGGTAGTCGTTGTAGAGCGCGGCCTCGCGCATAATCTCGAGGTCCTCGTCCAGGATCTCGATGGTGCCGCCCGAGACGGCAGCCAGACGGTTGGCGCACTCGAGGGTGTCGGGCGCGTAGTCGCCACGGAAGGTAGCGTCGAGCAAGAACTGGTTCTGCAGCACGTGCTCGTTGTTGGCGGCTTTGATGTCGGCGGGGTCGTTCTCGTTGAGCGGATACTTAAACTCCAACGACTGAACGACGCCGATCTTGCCCTTAAAACCGCCGTTGTGGAAGGCCAGCACGGCCTTGGCGTGGGCGAGCATCATGTTGTGCTCGCACTGGAAGGCTTCGGCAAGATGTGCCTTGACGCCACCGGGGAAAGTGCCCTCGATGTAGGTGTTGGAGGCGTCCGCCCAGATCTCGTTAAAGGTGAACCAATAGGTCACCTGGTCGGCGTACTCCTTAAAGCAGAAGGTGGCAAAGTCCACAAAGGCGTCGATGGTCTCGCGGTTGAGGAAGTCGCCCTTCTCAAAGAGGGACAGCGGCGTATCGAAGTGATGCAGCGTGACAAACGGCTCAACGTGGTGCTTGTGGCACTCGGCGAAGAGGTCGTGGTAGAACTGGACGCCCTCGGGGTTGATCTCGCCGGTCCCGTTGGGAAAGATGCGGCTCCAGGCAATGGAGAGACGGATGCCGTTGATGCCAAACTCCTCGCACAGTTCCAGGTCGACGGGGTACTGGTTGTAGAAGTCCGAAGCGGGATCGGGGGAAAAGCGCCCCTGGGCCTCCAGGAAGTCGTCCCAGGCGACCTTGCCCTTACCGTGAGTGCGGGTCGCGCCCTCTACTTGGTAGGCAGCGGTGGCGCCGCCAAAGACAAAGTCCTCGGGAAACTGCGCAGGCGGGTTAGTGACGCTAGCAGGGTTAACGGACATGATGATCCAATCGTCTAAATCGAAGGGCCAGCCGGTCTTGGATGGTCGGCTGGCCCTGAGCGTTACTTACTTCGAAAGCTGCTCGGAGACGAAGGCGAGAGACTTATCGCCGTTCTGGGAGAGCTCGATGTACTGCTTACCGCGGCAGGCGACGCACTTGTTGCCCACGCGCTCGCAGTCTTTCTGCAGGTCGGCCAGGTAGCTGGCGGCCTGCGGGGCCAGGACGACCAGGTCAAAGTCGGGGAGCATGTCAACGTGGTTGCCATAGGCCTCGGCAGCGGTCTCAAGATTGATGCCGCGCTCTTTGGCGGCCTTGGCCAGTGCGTTGGCGAGCAGGCCCGAGGTACCGCCGCCCTGGCAGAGCACGAGCACGCGCTTGCCGTTGAGGTCGCTGGCGGTCGTTGCCTCGGCAGCGGGCGCTGCGGGAACGGCGGGGGCATCGGACTTCACGGCCTCGGCAGCGGCGCCGGCGGCAACGCTCTTGGCGTCAGCCTTGCCCTGGAAGGCATCGTTGAGCTTGGCGGCCTTCTCGGCGTTCTTGGCGGCGAGCTCCTCCTGGGAGATCTCGGCCTCCTCGGCGCACTTCTGGGCGTCGTAGGCACGGAAGAACGGATAGTACAGAACAAAGTCGACGACCAGGATAAGGGCGAGCATCACAAAGGCGAGCGGCTGGAAGCCCAAGCCCATGATGGTGCCAATGGGGCCGGGGACAGTCCAGGGCAGGGTGTACATAAAGCCGTTCATGCCCAAAAAGTCGATAAAGATCTTGAGGATCCAGATGTTGGCGATCGGGGCAAAGACAAACGGGACAAAGAAGACGGGGTTGAGCACGATGGGTGCGGCGAACAGCAGCGGCTCGTTAACGGCAAAGCACACGGGGACGATGGCGGCCTTACCGACGGCGCGCATCTCCTGGGACTTGGCCAGGAAGCAGAACATAAAGACCAAGACGAGCGTGGCGCCGGTGCCGCCCATGCAGACGACGAAGTACTGGGCACCCTGGGTCAGGACAGCGGAAGCGTGCTGGCCAGCCTGGAACGCAGCTAGGTTGTCGGTCATGTTGGCAACGAGGGCGGCGGCGATGGCGGGCTCGACGATCGAGGGGCCGTGGACGCCGACGAACCAGAACAGGCTCATGGCGCCGTAGATCACAGCGAGACCGATATAGCCGTCGGCAGCGGTGAACAGGGGCTGGAACACCTGGATGACGCCCTGGGCAAAGCAGAAGCCAAAGGCAGCGCGGAAGACGATGTCAAAGACCCAAAAGACGGTGATGCAGACGGAGAAGGGAATGATGTCCTTAAAGGTCTGCGAGATGTTGGGCGGAACCTGCTCGGGCATCTTGACGGTGATGTTGCGCTTAATGAAGAACTTGTAGATGATGCCGGTCACAAACGCAGCGATAAAGGCGGTCAGCAGGCCCTTGGAACCAAGGTAGGTGGTGTTGAAGCCGCTGGCGGCGTCCGTGGCGATGGTGTCGCTCGAAAGGAGCAAGAAGCCGATGATGGCCGCGCACATGCATGAGATAAAGTTGATCTGGTTGTTCTTGGGCAGGTCGCGGTTCTGAGCGTCGGCGAAGTGCTTGGCGGTGGTGGCGGCACAGGCGATTGCCAGGATGCCCATGGAGTAGTTGTAGCACTTCCACAGGGCGTTGTTGATGTCATCGGGCCAGTAGAAACCCCAGATGTTGGGGACCGAGGCTACGAGGCAGAAGATGGACGAGAAGATGATGATGGGGATGACGGAGATAAAACCGTCGCGGATCGCCTTGAGGTACTTGTTGCGGGCGATCGCGTCGAAAAAGGGCTGGCCCTTTTCGATAGTGGCGATGAGTTGCTCCATGCAAAGCTCCTAAGAGTCGGTGGGTTAGCAACGATGGTAGCTTTTGACGTTCGGTTGCCAAAATGTTGACGTTGCCATTTTGCGACACAAAAAAAGACGCGAACCGGTGGTTCCTGTGCCTGCGAACCGTCGATTCTTTGTGCGTAAACGTTTGAGCCGCCCGGTGGCTCTGTGTTTGCACAATGGCAACGTTAACATTTGGGCGACAAAAGCCGTTCGGGGAAGCAAAAATGTCGGTGAACGGTAGGTTTTGGGTGGTAAGCGTATGGTGGGGAGGCGTTAGATATACTTGAAGACGTTTCATTTGACTGCGTAGGATGCCACTAATGGCATCGTTGACATAGAAAGATCGACCTATGGCCGCTGTTAAAAAATCGGTTTCCGTTAAGGACGTGGCGCGTCTCGCGGGCGTCTCGGAGCAGACAGTCTCGCGTACGGTGCACGATTCGCCCAGCGTGCGCCCCGAGACCAAGGAGCGCGTGCGTGCCGCCATGCGCGAGCTGGGGTATCGCCCCAATTTTGCCGGTCGATCGCTGCGCCGCGGCAAGTTTAAGACCGTCGGCGTCGCCATGTTCAACATTACCGGTACCGGCAACCTCGACCGTATGGAGGGCTTTGCTGCCGCCGCCGATAAGCACGGCTACGCCATTACCCTCACGAAAGTAGATGGGCATCCGTATACCCTCGAGAGCGCATCGTCGCGCATGAGCGCACTGCCGGTGGATGGCATGGTCGTGATCATGAATCGCATGCCGGCGGACTTTGGAACCTTCGAGCCACTGCCCGGCATGCAGACAGTGCTCGTTACGATGTTGGAGCACCCGCTCTGTTCAACGGTCGATAACGACCAGTTCGATTGCTCGCGCCAGGTTGTCGAGTACTTGCTGAGGCAGGGGCACAAGACCGTGCATTTCATCTCGTGTCCCGAGCGCTCGCTTTCGGGCATGCAGCGCGAGGAAGGCTGGCGCGAGACATTGCACGCACATGGTATTGAGCCGCCGCGACTCGTTCGTGGCGATTGGACGGCACAGAGCGGGTATGCTGCCGGTCGGGCTCTGGCGGACGATCCGACCTGTACGGCCATTTATGCTTCCAACGACGCCATGGCCTACGGCTGCATTCGCGGACTCGAGTCGCGCGGAAAGCACGTGCCCGAGGACGTGAGTGTGGTGGGTGTTGATGACAGTCTGGGCGACATCGTGCCCGATCGTCGCCTGGCCACCGTGCGCTTCGACAACAGGCGCGTCGGCATGTGGGCGGTCGACAAGATCGCCGGCGCCGAGGGCGTTGTGTCTGGCGTGGAGCACATGCTGATCCCCGGCGTGCTCGTGGAGGGCGATACGGTACGCGATTTGCGTTAGGGTGCGGTCCTGTTT
This sequence comes from Coriobacteriaceae bacterium, assembly GCA_036718335.1. GTDB lineage: Bacteria > Actinomycetota > Coriobacteriia > Coriobacteriales > Coriobacteriaceae > Collinsella. Next base: position 32,129 of record DAIMBN010000002.1, on the reverse strand, counting down.
GGGTTTCCGCTAATCATGTTTGATATTGTTCGAAATGGTTTGGAAACCGTTCACGGGAGAAAAAAGACCGTTCACGGCTCGAAATAACGGTTTGCATTGTTCCTTTTTGTTTGAATGTTATTGTTTCTGTCATACACAGCGCAGCGCGTATACCCGGACGCGATGCTCTCCATTGGTTCATATGTGAAAGGAACGCAATATGGCAACCAAAGAAGAAATCTCGATGGTTGGATTCGAGATCGTCGCATACGCAGGTGACGCCCAGACCGATCTGCTTGCAGCGCTCGATGCTGCTCGCGAGGGTGATTTTGAGAAGGCCGAGCAACTGCACAAGGATGCCAGCGATGCGCTTATCGGCGCTCACGACACGCAGACCAAGCTGCTTTCGCAGGAGGCCGGCGGTGGCGAGATGGAGATGACCTTCATCATGGCTCACGCTCAGGATACCCTCATGACCACTATGATCCTGGAGAAGCAGACCCGCTTTACCATCGATGCCTATAAGCGCATCGCCCAGCTCGAGGCCAAGCTCGCCTAACGAGTCCGCACAACCTCGTCCCCTTCCAAAAGCTCTGCCGCTACCCGCGGCAGGGCTTTTTCTGTCCTCCTCCAAGTTGCGGTGAAATAGGGACTGAATAGGGGCCGACGGGCGCAAAACAATCCCTATTCCACCGCAACTCATCCCGAGATAGTCATTGGGGACGGTCTTGGTGCGCTCCGTTGTCCTCCCGTTCGGTTTTTTTACTGGGTGGGTATACTTCCATCCGCAATACAGACCGGACTGAGGAGGTATCCAAATGCCGGATAACGGATTGATTCAAAAGACAGATGCGCACGAGATGGCTCATGGGCGTCCTGTCCAGATAACCGAGCATACGACGGTAACAGAGCTGCAGCCCAGCCTGTCCGATGTCGTGTGCGCAAACAAAAAGCTGCAGATCGGTATCATCGTTGCCCTTGTGGTGCTGGCGTTGCTGTCGGGCTTTGTGGCCCGTCCGCATTTCGCCGATACCAAAACTTGGGACTCCACCATCGAGGTCATCGATCAAAAGAAAGGTAACGTACTGGCGCTCACGACCTCGTGCGTGGCGCTGTCTGCGGGCATCACTGCGCTGCCGGGCGATACGGGAACGCCGGTTGCCGAGCAGCTCGCACAGCTTTCGGGTAACTTGGGCATCGTGCTTGCCGTGCTATACCTCGAGAAATATTTGCTTACGATTTTGTGGTCGGTTGGTCTGGGCATCCTGATCCCGTTCTCGTTCGTACTCTTCGCGGTGTCGCTTGGCATTCACGGACGCTGGAGCACCAGCGCCGTCCTTCGTCGCGTGGCGACGCGCGTGCTGGTGGTCGCCATGATCGGCATGGCGTTGGTGCCTGCAAGTGTATGGGTGTCGCAAAAGGTCGACGAAACGTATCGAGTGAGCATCGAAGCGGCTGAGCAAAAGGCGACTGACGCTGCGAGTGCGGAAGATAGTGATAACTCCAAGGCAAGCAAGAAAAAGGCCGAGTCCACAGAGTCCAAGAACGTGCTTGAGCAGCTTGCCGACGGCGCCTCGGGTCTTGTCACGTCGGTGACCAGCGGCGCCAAGCAGATGACCGATGAGATTGTGCAGCAGGTGACCGATCTCATCGAAGGCGTCATCGTGATGATCGTGACCTCGTGCGTGATTCCATTGCTGGTGCTCGCGGCGTTTCTGTGGCTGGGGCATGTGCTGCTGGGGATTGATATTTCCGGCCCGGCGAACTATTTGACGGGCCGCTTTCTGAGTGCTCCGTCCAAGCACACCAAAAAGGGTAGGCAGGTCGAGTAGCTAAAACAGCTGTATTTGCTGGGGCATACCGCAAAGGGACGGCCGAGACTCGTTCTCGGCCGTCCCTTTTGTTTGTTGAAGACGTGCCAGGACGAAGCTTTCACGATCCCAAACGGTCAACAATCATCCGTGAACGGTCTTTGTTCAAAAAAGAACAAAGACAAACAAATAGTTGTTGCAGTCGATGTTCGAATGTGTTCAAATAAACATGAACAGTGAAGAACCGCACATTCAGATGCCCGGACCTGATCGCGATTCAACACTTCCAAACAGAAACTACGCGCCAGCGTATCTCTCAAGGAGGATGTCATGAGGGTTGTAATCGCTTCCGATGCCGACGGTATGTCGATGAAGGAGTCCATCAAGGAGATGCTCATCGCCGACGGTCACGAGGTCGTCGACTATTCCGAGACCCCTGCCGCGGACTTTGTCGATTCCGCCACCGCCGTTGCCAAGGACCTGCTGGAGCACAAGGATTCCCAGGGCTTTGCATTCGATAAGTACGGCGTCGGCTCCTATATGGCCGCCGTCAAGATCAAGGGAATGGTCGTCGCTAACATTTCCGACGAGCGCTCCGCCTACATGACCCGCGAGCATAACGGCTCGCGCATGGTCACCATGGGCCCGGGCGTTGTGGGCACCGAGGTCGCCAAGAAGATCGCCCGCGAGTTCCTGCGCGCCCAGTACGCCGGCGGCCGTCACCAGATCCGTGTCGACATGCTCAACAAGATGGCCTAACGAGAGCCACCGAGAACTCGAACTTCTACCTCAACTTGTGAATTCAGACGAAAGGACGTTCTGATGAAGAAGACCATCGCAATCGGTTGCGACCATATCGTTACGGACGAGAAGATCTATCTGGCCGACCGCCTGGAGCAGGCTGGCTACAAGGTGCTCGACTGCGGCACCTACAGCCACACCCGTACGCACTATCCCATCTACGGTAAGGCCGTGGGCGAGGCTGTTGCCAGCGGCAAGGCTGACTTTGGCGTGGCCCTGTGCGGCACCGGCATCGGCATCACTAACGCCGTCAACAAGGTTCCCGGCGCCCGCTGCGCCCTGGTTCGCGACATGACCTCTGCCCTGTATGCCCGTCGCGAGCTCAACGCCAACATCGTGGGCTTTGGCGGCAAGATCACCGGCGAGTTCCTGATGGCCGACATTATGCTTGCCTTCCTGGAGGAGCCCTACGAGAAGACCCCCGAGCACGATGCCCTGATCGCCAAGATCGATGCCTGCAACAAGGCCGACGCCGAGGCTCAGGCTGACCCGCACTTCTTTGACGAGTTCCTGGAGAAGTGGGACCGCGGCGAATACCATGATTAGCGGGTATCCGGCGTAATTTACTAGTCCGTTGACGGCTCGCGTTTCTGTGAGGGGGCGCGGGCCGGTTTTCTATCGGCCCTATTGACTTGGCGGGCTGTCGTAAGAAAGGGAAGGCTCCTATGGAGTTTGTTCTTGATAACGGTTCTATCCGCGTAGCACTGAGCACGGCGGGCGGGTCGTTCACTTCTATTGCGGCCAACGGCCGTGAGTACCTGTGGCAGGGTGATTCTTCGGTCTGGTCGGGCCAGGCACCCATTTGCTTCCCGATCTGCGGCGGCCTTCGTGACGGTCGCGCGATGACTATGGGTGGTCGCGAGGTCAAGCTCGCCCGCCATGGTTTTGCCCGCAAGCAGGAGTGGAAGCTCGAGAAGCAGAGTGACAACATGGTTGCGCTGAGCCTAAGCTCTGCCGACCATGCCGAGTTGCTCGAGCAGTACCCGTATCCGTTTAAGATCGTTGCTCGTTACACGATCGATTCGGAAAAGGTGGCCGTGTCGTACGAGGTGACCAATGAGGGCATCGAGGATATGCCATTCTTTGTGGGTGGTCACCCCGGCTTTAAGTGCCCGCTCGACGAGGGCGAGTCCTACGACGACTATGAACTTCGTTTCGATCAGCGTGAGGCGACCGAGCTTTGCACCGCTGTTCCCTCCACAGGCCTGATCGATGTCGAGCACCGTAGCAAGAACCCGATGGTCGGCCACGATCTGCCGCTTACCCATGAGCTCTTCGACTTCGCCGAGACCATCTTTGATGTGCTCGAGAGCCACGTGGTTACGCTGACCAAGAAAACCGAGGACAAGGGCGTGCGCCTGACGTTCCCCGATATGCCGTACCTGATTGTGTGGAGCAAGCCCGAGGGCGACTTTGTGGCTGTTGAACCGTGGGGTGGTCTGTCCACCTGCTCCGACGAGGACGATATTCTGGAGCACAAGCGTGGCTGCCTGGTTGCCAAGCCGGGGGAGACCGTCACCCGCGGCTTTGAGATCGAGATCCTTTAACGAGCTATCGTATGTTTGGGGCCGCGCGTGTCGTGCCCCGGAAACAGGAGTTCAATATGATTCTGACCGTTACCATGAACCCGTCGATTGATACGCGCTATCAGCTCGACAAGTTGATCATCGACGACGTGAACCGTGTGACGCCCGAAAAGACCGCTGGCGGCAAGGGCCTCAACGTGAGCCGTGTGCTGCTGCAGCTGGGCGACGACGTGCTCGCGACCGGTCTGCTCGGCGGCCACATGGGTGCCTATATGGCCGAGCTTATGGATGCCGATGGCGTCAAGAACGACTTTGTGCCCATTGCCGGTGAGACGCGCATTTGCCTGAATATTCTGCACGAGGGCAATCAGACCGAGCTGCTGGAGAGCGGCCCGCAGATCGCCCCGGCCGAGCTCGAGGCCTTTACGGCCAAGTTCGCCGAGCTTGCAGCGAAGGCAGACGTTGTGACGCTTTCGGGCTCGCTGCCGCGTGGTGTCGATGTCGGCTACTATGCCGAGCTCGTCAAGATCGCCGAGGAGGCGGGCGCCAAGGTACTGCTCGACACCTCGGGTGCATCGCTGGAAGCCGCGCTGGAGTCCGACGCTAAGCCTGAGCTCGTAAAGCCCAACCTGACCGAGACTAACGGTCTGCTGGGTACGTCCTTTACGACCGACGATGTCGATGCCCTACGCGAGGCGCTTGCCGCCGATGGCCGCTTTGCCGGTATCCCCTGGGTTGTCGTTTCGATGGGCGCTGCCGGTTCGGTGGGCTTCCATGAGGGTCGCGCGTTCCGCGCCAAGACGCCCGCGATTGCGGCTGTGAACGCGACGGGTTCCGGCGACTCGACCATCGCCGGCTTTGCGCATGCCATTGCTGCTGGTGCCGACGACGTCACGGTGCTCAAGACCGCCAATACCTGCGGCAAGCTCAACGCCATGGATCCCAAGACCGGCCACCTGGTCATGGACCGCTGGGACGAGGTCTACAACAGCGTTGAAGTAACGGAGCTTTAGAGTTACGCGGTTTTACCAAACCGCGTAACCAGCCGACGCTGCAAGCCCGCCAGAGCGGCAATCTGCCTTTCAGCTTCGGCGGCATGACCAGAAGGTCAATGCCGCCTCGCTTCAAGGCACCTTGCTCGCTTTGGCGGGCTTTCGCTGTCGTGGCCAAAACATCGGCGTGGTCATTGGGGACGTTCTTAAATGACTGCGGCAGATAGGGACGTTCCTTTTCTGCTGGCAGTTTGGGACACTCCTTACGGGGCACCCCCCCTCCACAGCGCCTATGCCAGCTTGTCGATTTGCCCAATCTCCCAGAGCGGAATGTTGACGAGCGTGCCCTCGTCTCTATATGCCGCTAACGATGTTCTCACGCAGCGCCCGAGTTTGAACTTCTCGCAGGCAGTCCTCAGGCTCTTTGCTTTGAGATTCTCTGCCGCCTTGACCTCGAGCGGAAGCACGGTCCCCGCATGGTCGATGGCAAAGTCAGTCTCTGCATTGCCGGAGGAGGATGACCAATACGCGGGAGTTTTGCCTTGGAGCAAAAGCTCCTGTGCGACGTATTGCTCGGTCAGCGAGCCTTTGAACTCCGTAAAAACAGCGGGCCCGTTCAGAACAATGGCTGGCGTGAGGCCGGAGAGTGCTCCGAGGATGCCGGTGTCGATGCAGAACAGCTTGAAGCCCGAGAGATCCTCGTAGCTTGTGAGCGGTGCTCTTAGGGCGGAAACACGTGGTACCTTATGAACGATTCCATAGTCCATGAGCCACTGGAGGCTTTCCTCAAAATCGCGTGCGCGCGCCCCGGGACGAAGCGCGCCGTAGACGAACTTCTTGTTTTCCTTTGCGAGCTGGCCGGGAAGGGATTTCCAAACCAGCCTCATGCGCTCGACGATGCGGGCTGGCGCATGCTTGCCAAAATCGGATTCATAAGCTTCGATGATTTGCTGCTGAAGCCTGCGGGCCTCGATGAAATCGTGGGAGGCGGCGAAAGCGGAGACAACTTCTGGCATGCCACCGACAACGAGGTATTCCTTGAGCAGGCGCTCGAGCTTTTCGGAAACGTTTGTCAGCAGGTCCATGTCTGCGGCAAGGATGGCATCTGCGAGCGGATCGCCATCGACGGCACGAACGAACTCGACAAACCCCATGGGGCGCATGGTGAGCTGGTCGATCTTGCCGACGGGGAACGACTCGTTTTCGCGTCGGAGCGCGAGCCCCATATAGGAGCCGGCTGCCACGATATGGTATTCCGGCGCCAGCTCGTTGAAGTATTTGAGCGAGGTGATGCCACGCGGTGCCTCTTGGATTTCGTCGAAGATGATGAGCGTGTCTGTCGGCGTTATGGTCTGGCCGCGCAGGAGCTCTATCTGGGAGATGATGCGTTTGGGGTCAAGGCTTCCGTCGAACAGCGAACGTGCGCCCGGTTCGAGCATAAAGTCAAAGCGGATGACGTTTTGATACTGCTGGCCTGCGAATTCGTTAAGAAGCCAGGTTTTTCCCGTCTGGCGGGCCCCCTTAAGCAGGAGGGGCTTGCGGTTTGCCCTAGATTTCCAAGCGATGAGTTCGTCCATTAGCTGTCGCTGCATACTGCCTCCTAACGATCATGGTTAGTATAAGACCGTTTCGGTCTTTCCATCGAAAAATGTGGGAGTAAACCACGTTTTTCCATCGAATAATGTGGGAGGCAACCACGTTTTTCCATCGAATAGTGTGGGGGTTTAGGTCGGCACCTGGGGGCGTTCCTTCTCTGCCGGCAGTTTGGAACACTCCTTGTTTTGGTGCAAATTAGCTACCCTTGCATCAGAAAACGGCGCCCGTCGGCGATGTTGCCGGCGGGCGCCGTTGTCGTGTAGGTGGCTATGTCGTGCGGGCTGCTGTTGAACGTTCGAGCTCGCGTGCTACAGCGAGTCGATAAAGCGCTGCTGGGCGGCGCGTCCTGCCTCGTCCCATTTAAAGACGCCGGCGTTGTCGAGCACGTGGCCAAACACCACGCCGACCTCCTCGTGCAGGATGTCGATGGCGTTATCCGCCGTAAGTTCATCGGCGCGGCGTGCAAAGACATCCTCGGCCCATGCGGCGTGGCTGCGGCAAAGGTCGTCGCCCTCGAGTGCGGCGCCAAGGTCGTAGCTTGCGTCGACCTTGGCGGCCAGCAGGTGCTCGCGGACGGCGCCGAGCTCGGGAACCAGGCGTGGCGGCAAAATGGCCAGGCCCATGACCTCGATCAGGCCGATGTTCTCCTTCTTAATGTGGTGATACTCGGCATGCGGGTGGAACACGCCCAGCGGATGCTCGTCGGTCGTGATGTTGCAGCGAAGCGCCAGGTAGGCCTCGTAAATCTCGCCGCCGGCGTTGCCGCGGGAGTCGACGCGGCGGATGACGGGCGTCACAGTGTTGTGCGCCACGCCGTCGGCTGTGTGCGCGATGACGCCAACCGACTCATCGGTCCACTCGCGCCAGGCGAGGATAATCTTCTCGGCGGCGTCGAGCAGCTGAGCGCGGTCGTGCGAGCGCAGGCGTAGCACCGAAAGCGGCCACTGCAACACGGTACCGCTGACCTGGTCAAAGCCGGACACGCTAAACTGCGAGACCTCAGCGGCGTGCATCATGGGGAACTCGTGCGCGCCGCCCTGGAAGTGGTCGTGCGACAAGATCGAGCCGCCCACGATGGGCAGGTCGGCGTTGGAGCCGATGAAGTAGTGCGGGAACAGGTCCACAAAATCGAGCAGGCAGGTCAGACCCTTGCGGTCGACGTGCATCGGGCGATGCTCGGAGCTCATGGCAATGCAGTGCTCGTTAAAGTACGCGTACGGGCTGTACTGGAAACCCCAGCGCTCGCCGTCGAGCTGGATGGGGATAACACGCAGATTCTGGCGGGCGGGGTGAGCGCCGCCGTCGGCTGCGGCGGAGCGTCCGGGATACCCCTCGTTTTCGATGCACAGTTGACAGGCGGGATACTTCTCGCCCGTGTTCTTGGCTGCACCTGCCGCGGCGATATCGCGCGGGTCCTTTTCGGGCTTTGACAGGTTGATAGTGATCTCCAGGTCACCCCAGTTGGTGGGGGTGTTCCATTTGATATTGCGCGCGATGGCGGCACGGCGCACGTAGCCGGCGTCGCAGCACAGGCCGTAGAACCAGTCGGTCGCGGCGCGGGGCTCGTTGACGCCCATACGTCCGTTGAACTCTTCGTTTACAACCGAAGGCCTCGGCATGAGCGCGCCCATGATGCGCATGGCGATGCGGTCGCGGCCCGACGCCGTGTCCTCGGCAGCACCGTTGGCAACGGCGGCCTCGGAAAGCGCGGCAAGCGTGCCCTCCAGGTCAAAGTCGGGGAGTGTATCGGGGTGCAAGAGCGAGAGTTTCTCGACCTGGAGCGCCCAGGCCATGTCGAGCGCCGGGCCCGTAGCACCGATGCACTCCAAAATGGTGTTGTAGGCCCAGATGCGATCGTCCTGTCCGATCATCGATCGGTGGATGGCATATTCGATGAGGCCCTGCGCAGCCTCGCGTACGTCAGTCATTACAGCCATGCCGCGTAAGCCCCCTTGTCAGAAATTGCGTAGTGACGGGCAGAGCCCTCGCCCAGCCAGCCGTTCATCTTGGTGATGAAGGTGTCGACCAGGTCGAGCGGCACGAAGGCCTGGATGGTGCCACCAAAGCCGCCGCCGTGGATACGAACGGCGCCGCGCCCGTCAAGCACATGCTCGGCCAGTGCCAGGGCATACATCGAAGGCTGCTCGGAGCCCAGCTTGGCAACGACATTCTGCAGGTACATGGCAGAGCTGGCGCCGGACTCGCGCGTCAGGACCAGGAACTGATCGATGTCGCCGGCGTTCAGGGCCGCCCAGCGCTTGTCGACCAGGCCGTTTTCGTACCAGTAGTGAACGGCGCGCAGGCAGGCGCGGTCGCCCAGCTTTGCGCGCAGCTCGGGGAGCTTGGCGTCAAAGTCCGCCACGTTTACCTCGCACAGGCGTGCCTTGCCAAACTCGGCAGCGACGTCCTGCATCTCGCGCGGAACGGCGGCGTAGTCGTCGGTGGCGGCCACGTGGTCGGCACCGACCTTAACGAGCACGAGCGCATAACCGTGATCCTCAAAGTTGAGCTCGAGCTTCTGGGTTTTAGGCTGAGCCTGGTCCTCAAAGTCCATGTAGGCGAGGCCGCCCAGGCACACAGCGGCTTGGTCCATCAGACCGCAGGGCTTGCCGTAATAGTTGTTCTCGGTGCGCTGGCTCATCTGGGCGAGCGCGACGGGTTCGATGGCGGGTGCGCCCCAGAGCGTCTCCATGGCGCGACCGTATGCCGCCTCGACAGCAGCGGAGCTGGAAAGGCCGCCGCCCGAGGGGACGGAGCAGGTGAAGGCAAAGTCGAAGCCCTGGGGCTCAACGCCAAGCGCTGCGACCTCGTGGGCCATGCCGCGGACGAGGCTCGCGGACGTGCCCTTCTCGGACTCCTGAACGTCTAGCGTGTCGAGCGCGATCTCAAACGTGGGATAGCCCTCGTCGGCAACGCGAACCTTGTTGGAATCGGTTGCCACGGCGATGCCGTCGACAGCGACATCGAGCGAGCCGGCGATGACGTGGCCGCCCTCGTGGTCGGTGTGGTTGCCGCTGATCTCGGAACGGCCGGGCGCGTGTACGTAGAGCACCTGGCGGTCGCCGATGGGGCCAAACTCCTCCTCAAATAGCTTGGTGAGCGTGGCGAATGTCTTTTCGTCGGGGGTGGTCATGGGAGTCCTTTCCTTGGCGCGCACGGATGAGTTTTGCGTCGTTATGAGTACGTTAACAACTTGAAGCGGCATGAACCAAGTGTTCACGATACCGCACGTTACGGGCTATGTTAACGTACTCATAACACAACGCTTGTCACTTTTTGAGAATCTGGTAATCGGTAGAAATACGGCCGTGAACGGTACTGCCGTATGGACTTATAAAGCAGAAGAGATGCGGATTGAAAAAGTAGAGTACGTTAACATGCGTCCGACGATAGCGGGCCTCGGCGCGGGATGTATTTCTGCCCGGGCCGGCATTCACGCTATTCAGATCTCGCAAGGGTGAAGGTGATCCTGTGGCAAGGCGCCCGTCCAACGATACAGGTACGCGTCCGGTCTCCATGGCCGACGTCGCCCGCGCTGCTGGCGTTTCGCAGCAGACGGTTTCGCGCGTCGCTAACGGCTTGCCCAACGTTAACGAGCAGACGCGCCAGCGCGTGCAGTCCGCTATGCAAGAGCTCGGCTTTCGTCCGAGTTATGCCGGTCGCTCGCTGCGCGACGGTCGATACCATTCGGTTGGCCTATGCGTCAACGATGTCACCAAGTTTGGCAACCTCTCAATGATCGACGGCATCGCCAGCGCTGCTCGCGAGCATAATTGTGCCATCACGCTGGTCGAGATGTCCAAGACCGAGGAGTTTTCGCTTGCCGAGGCCACGCGTCGTATGGCCGCATTGCCGGTGGACGGCATCATCATCGGCATGAGCCGCATGGCGCCCGATTTTGAGACGTTTGATCCACTGCCGGGCATTGGCACGGTCATCGTTACCATGTACGCGCACCCGCGGGTGACCACGGTCGACTCCGATCATTACGGCTGCTCGCTCTTGCTTATGGATCACCTGTTTGAGCTAGGACACGAGCAGATTCGCTATATTGGCGGCCCGTCGTTCTCGGTCGACGAGCAATTTCGTCGCGCCGGTTGGCGGGATGCGCTCGAGCGTAAACACATCGAGCCGGCGGAGCCGCTCGAGGGTGACTGGTCTGCTAACAGCGGTTACGAGGCCGGCAGGTACCTGGCCGAGCACGATCGCACCATGACGGCGATTTACGCGGCAAACGACCAGATGGCAAACGGCGCAATTGCGGCGCTGCGCGATAGCGGCCTGCGTGTGCCCGAGGACGTGAGCGTGGTGGGCGTCGACGATTCGCTCGATGATTTTGTGGCACACAACGAGCTCACGACCGTGCGATTCGATCTACATCAGCGCGGACGCGAGGTGTTTGAGCATGCGGTTCCCGAGGCGGGTACGGCGGGTAAAACCGTTGCCATTCGTATTCCCGGTCAGCTCATTATTCGACATAGCACGGCGATACTGCGCGCATAGTTTTTGCAGGTAAACGGCAGTATATTCCGCCTCAATTACAATCGGTAAGGATGCTGACGGATAGCCGTGGCTATGAAGGCGAGTGTTATGATAGACGGGTTCTTTTGTCTATCTAGGAGGCTTTGCCTGATGGAGATCACCAAGGATATCCGCTACATCGGTGTCGACGATCACGACATTGACCTGTTCGAGGGCCAGTACGACGTGTCCGAGAACGGCATGGCATACAACAGCTATGTTATCTTGGGCGATAAAATCGCTGTCGCCGATTCGGTCGACGCTGGCTTTGTCGACGAGTGGCTCGGCAACCTCGAGGCCGTGCTCGATGGCCGTACGCCCGACTACCTGGTCGTTCATCACATGGAGCCCGATCACTCCGCCGGTATCGCTGCCTTTATGGAGCGCTATCCCCAGGCGCAGATCGTGGCCAGCATGGGTGCTTTCCGCATGATGGTCAACTACTTTGGCACCGACTACCCCGAGCGCAAGATGGTCGTCAAAGAGGGCGACGTACTCGACCTGGGTGGCCACAGCCTGACCTTTATCGGCGCCCCCAACGTTCACTGGCCTGAGGTGATCTTCTCCTACGAGTCCACCGACAAGGTGCTCTTTAGTGCCGACGGCTTTGGCAAGTTTGGCGCCAACGACATCGAGGATCCCGAGGGCTGGGCTTGCGAGGCTCGCCGCTACTACTTTGGCATCGTCGGTAAGTTCGGCAAGTTTGTGCAGGCCGTCCTCAAGAAGGCCGCCGACCTGGACATCCAGATCATCTGCCCGCTCCACGGCCCCGTGCTGACCGAGAACCTGGGCTACTACCTCGACACCTATAACACCTGGTCGAGCTATCAGCCCGAGGACGAGGGTATCACGATCGCCTATGCGAGCGTCTATGGCCACCTGAAGGCTGCCGTCGAGGAGCTCGCATCTGCGCTTGAGGCTCGCGGCCAGAAGGTTTCCGTCTTTGACCTGGCTCGCGACGACATGGCCGAGGCCGTTGAGGATGCGTTCCGCTACGACCGCCTGGTGCTCGCTTCCATCACCTATCAGGGCGAGATCTTCCCGTTCATGAGCACCTTTATCCACACACTTGCCGAGCATGCCTACCAGAACCGTACCGTGGCGCTTGTCGAGTCCGGTTCCTGGGCGCCTGCAGCGGCCAAGATTATGACCAAGGAGCTCGAGGGTATGAAGGACATCACCCTGACGCAGAACAAGGTGACAGTGCTGGGCTCGCTCAACGACGCCTCGCGCGCTCAGATCGAGGCCCTCGCCGACGAGCTCTCCAAGTAGCGACACGTTCACTTTTGACACTCAACCATCACAACCACCACAAAAGGGGACAGGCACCTTTGTGGTGGTTTTGTTTAAGCGCCGGCGATGATGAGGGCTGGGGTGGTTCCATCGGTGGCCTCGGCGATTGAGGTGGCGACGGAATGATCGGGGTCACGGTCCATCACGATGGTGTCGACATCGGTCAGCTCGGCAAAGCGGTACATGCCGCGTCCGTTAACCTTGCTGGCGTCCATGAGGGTGACGCTTTGATGGGCCGCGCCGATCATAGCCGTTTTGGTCTCGGCCATCTGGGGAAAGTCGGTCGTAAAGCCGCAGCCGGGAACAAAAGCGCCAGGGCACATGACGGCAAGGTCGGCGTGGACCATTTGGAGCGCCTGCATGGTGAGCGGTCCGTACAAATAACGATGGCCTTTGCGCAGTGCCCCGCCCAGCATGACGACATCGACCGAGGGCATGCTCTCGTCGATATAATCGGCGATGGTAATGTCGGCCGTGATAACGGTGATGCCGTCGCGCTGATCGAGGAGCCGGACGAACTCGAGCGCGGTGGTGCCTGAGTCGACGAGCAGCGTGTCGCCGTCGTTGACGAGCTCGATGGCGCTTTGCGCGATGGCCTGCTTGGCGGCGACGTTGACATTGATGCGGCGATCCTGCGTGGAGACGGTCAGGCGTTTGTGGAGCGAGACGGCACCGCCGTGCGTGCGGCGCAGCTTGCCTGCTTCGGCGAGCGCGTCCAGGTCGGCGCGGGCGGTGACGGAGGACACGCCAAAGGTCTGGGCGATTTCTGCTACCTGCACCGAGGCGTTATGATCGAGCATTTCCATAATCGCGGTACGGCGTTCGTCGGCAAAAGCACGGTTGGTGGCTTGGGCCATGCTTGCTCCATTCTCGGCTAAATTTGCAGGAATTGTGTTGACTCTATTTTCGTTCATTTTCTTTTTGAGTAAGAAAACACCTTTCGATTACTTATCTTTTCTATAAAAGAAAGACGCTGAACGCCTAAAATTCAATATTGAACACGCCCACTTGGCTTCAATTCCTTCCGTTTACTTTTCAAAAACGACTGTATTGACCTGCATGGGCTCAATATCTCGCGCGTGTAAAGCCGCTGAATTTCATACAATGAGCGCAGTAAAACGCAAGGTAAAACGCCTTGTGAACAACTACGCCCGATGTCCAGATGCGGGCGAGGGAGAGGAGCAAACGCTCATGGCACTTGTTACCACCGAAAAGATGCTCAAGGACGCTCAGGCCGGCCACTACGCCGTCGGCGCGTTCAACGTCGAGAACCTCGAGTTTGTTATGGCCGTTCTGGCCGCTGCCGAGGAGACCAAGTCCCCCGTCATCATGCAGACCACCCCGGGCACCATCAAGACCGCTGGTCTGGACTACTTCTACGGCATGGTCAAGGCTGCCGCCGAGCGCGCTTCCGTGCCCGTCGCTCTGCACCTCGATCACGGCGATGGCTATGACCGCTGCATGCAGGCTTTCCGCACGGGCTACACCTCTGTCATGATCGACGGCTCGCACGAGTCCTTCGAGGACAACATCGCTCTGACCAAGTCCGTCGCCGACGCTGGCCGCGCCATGGGCGTGCCCGTCGAGGCTGAGCTTGGTAAGGTTGGCGGCAAGGAGGACGACGGTCCCGCGGTTGAGGGCGAGAGCCCCTACACCGATCCGGCCGAGGCCAAGGAGTTCGTCGAGCGCACCGGCTGCACCTCTCTCGCTATTGGCGTTGGCACCAGCCACGGTGTGTACACGAGCGATCCGCACATCGAGCAGTCCGTGGTCAAGGCCATCCGCGACGCCGTCGACGTGCCGCTGGTCCTGCACGGCACCTCTGGTGTGCCCGATGAGCAGGTTGCCGAGGCTGTGAAGAACGGCATCTGCAAGGTTAACTACGCCACCGAGCTGCGTCAGGCCTACACCAAGGGCTTCATGGCCTACATGGCCGAGAACCCCGCCTGCTTCGATCCCAAGAAGCCGGCCAAGGAGGGCATGCGTGAGATCACCGAGCTGGTTAAGATCCGCATGACCAACCTCAACTCTGTGGGCAAAGCAGAGTAACAGCAAGGGTACTCCGATCCCACCGGACGGCTTGGGCGGGTCCCCGTACTTAGTTTCCAAAACGTCCTCGCGCATGAAGGCCCCCGTTGCCTCGCTTCTACGAAGCGTTGGCAACGGGGGCCTTCGCGCTGCGGAATGATTTTGGAAACTAAGTACGGGGACCCGCCCAAGCCGTCCTGCTCGATCGCCCTTGTGACGTTAGGGCGAAAATGGGTGGGGCGTTAGGGCTTCTTTGTTGGTGGGGGCTAGTATGCCCGGGCTTGGTTGGGGAAGGTTTTGTCTAGGGATGCTTGGAGCTTTTCGAACGATGCTCGCAGATTGAGTTTCTGATCGGTTGAGCGTTTGGCTTTTGTGGTGGGGGAGTCGAGGAGGCCGTTTCTCTGTGTCGGGGGGAAGGAGAAAAGGTTTGCATGATTTAGGGATGGCTGCTGTGCTGCGTCATTGGAAGAATGCATGCTTATGCGGCTTCCTCGATGTCCACCAAAAGGTTGCGCACGGGGTGTGCTGCTAGGTCCCGTGCGTTGGCAGTATTATGCCGCGGCTGCTGCAAAGAAGTGCTAAAGAAAGGCTTAATGAGGTTTGACGTTGCGATGAAACCGCAGGTAAAAGCTATCGAGTAACACTCTTGAAAGGTTTTGGGCTTAAGGGCTTTCTAAGGTTTGTGGCACGGATGTGGCTTGCCTGTGTGGGGCGTGTGGACGGCTCGTTCCTAGCGCTGCGGCTCTGCAGTGCGCACCTGCTCGATGACCTTTTCCATGGTGGCGTCGATGCGGTCCTTTTTGAGTTCGCATTCCCAGATGGTTATGGGCGTCCAGCCCATTTGGGTAAGCGCGTCGATGGCAGCGCGGTCGCGCTCGACGTTGCGACGGAACTTTGCCTCCCAAAACTCAACGTTGCGCTTGGGCTTGCTAGGGTTGCACTTGGGGCAGCGGTGCCAAAAGCAACCGTTGACGAAGATGGCGATCTTGCGCCCGGGGAAGGCGATATCGGGTTTGCCGGGAACCTTCCATTCCAAACGATAGCCCGTGAGGCCCGCGGCGCGCAGGCGCTGACGTACGAGCAGCTCGGGTTTGGTGTTCGCACGCTTGTTGCCCTTCATGGACTTTTTTATAGCGGCGCGACGGCGCACCAGTTCGCGCTCGTCGGCTGAAAGGTCCGAGGTATCGATGCCGTCGAGCAGACCGGGTTTGGGACGCTTCTTGCTGCGGCGCTTGGGTGCGCGCTTGGATTTGGTGGCGGGTTTGTCGGTCGTGGTGGCCTCGGCGTCGTTGGCAGTGCCGTTGGCCTCAAGCCGATCTTCCTTCAACTCAATCAGAGCATCGATAAGCCCTTTGTCGGCGGGCATCCACTCAACCGTGGCAAGCGAGGTGCGCGGAATCCAGCGGATATCGAGCTGGCGGTCGTGCTTCTGGGGTTCATCGGATTCATCGGCGAGCGAGCAGTAGTAGCACTCCATGGAGAGATGAAAATCGGGGTAGTCATACTCAACGGTGTAGAAATCGCGCAGGTTGGTGACTTTTACCTGCAACTCTTCCATAAGCTCGCGGCGTACGGCGTCCTCGGGTGTCTCGCCGCGCATGAGCTTGCCGCCCGGGAACTCCCAAAGTCCCTGCATGTCGCCGTAGCCGCGCTGCACGGCAAGCAGCTCGTCGGATCCTTCCTTGCGAATGATCCCAGCGGCAACATGAACAGTCTTCAACAGGAGTCCTCTCTCAACATCAACACGTGGCAGGGTAGCTACGCGTACCTTACACAACGGTAAGGCAAGCGTAAGCCATATCGATGGTAGCCGACTCGTCTTCTTGCGACTATAGATGCCGTAGACTAATCGCAAGAAAGGACTCGGTATGCAAACCACGCACATGGCGACCCCGGTACTGGAGGTCGCGCATCTCGAAAAGGTATATGGAGCGCTGGGCAACGTGACCCGTGCGCTCAACGACGTCAGCTTTACCGTCAACCGCGGCGAATTCGTTGGCATCATGGGCGCTTCGGGCTCGGGCAAGTCGACGTTGCTCAACTGCGTGTCGACCATCGATAGCGCCACAAGTGGCACGATCCGCATTAACGGTCAGGACGTGACGCGCATGAAGCAGGCCAAGCTCTCGCAGTTCCGCCGCGAGGAGCTCGGCTTTATCTTCCAGGACTCCAACCTGCTCGATACGCTCACGGCACGCGAGAATATCGCCCTGCCGCTCACCATTGCCCGCACAAACTCGGCAGAGATCTCGACCCGCGTGCAGGATGTGGCAGCGCGCCTGTCCATCAGTCAGGTGCTCGACAAGTATCCCTACCAGATGTCCGGCGGTCAGCAGCAGCGCGTTGCCGCGGCTCGCGCGCTCGTCACCGACCCCACCATGATCATGGCCGACGAGCCCACCGGCGCCCTCGATTCCAAGAGCGCCCGCCTGCTGCTCGAGAGCCTGGAGGCCCTCAATCGCCGCCTGCGCGCCACCGTGCTCATGGTCACGCATGACAGCTTTGCCGCCAGCTACACGAGCCGTGTGCTGTTTATTCGCGACGGCAAGATCTTCACCGAGCTGCGCCGCGGCGACACCGACCGCCGAGAGTTCTTCGACCGCATTATGGAGGTCGTTGCCATGATGGGCGGTGAGGGCTCCGATGCTCTGTAAACTCGCTTGGGGCAACGTCCGCCGCGCCGGTCGCGACTACCTCGTCTACCTTTTGACGCTCACCCTGGGCGTCACGGTCTTCTATGCCTTTAACACCATCTCGATGCAGGTCGACATCGCCGGCATCGATGAAGAGGGCTTGGCGCAGGTTATGGGCAGCATACTCGGCGACCTGACGTACTTTTTGGCCGGTGTCATGGCCTTTTTGATGGTGTATGCCAATAACTTCATCATGAAACGCCGCAAGAAGGAGTTTGGCCTGTACCAGGTGCTCGGCATGGGGCGCGGGCGCGTCGCCACGATCATGGCGCTCGAGACCGTGATAGTATCGGTCGTGGCCTTTGTCGCCGGCATTGTGCTGGGTGTGGGACTCTCCCAGCTCATGACGTTCTTTACGGCCTCGCTCTTTAAGACACAGATCGCCAATTTCCACTTCTTTTTCTCGGTGCATGCGTTCAATCTGACCCTTGCCTGCATGCTCGTAATGTTTGTGCTCACGCTACTGCTGAACCTTCGCGCCGTGCGTCGTACCAAACTCATCGAGCTTATGGGTGCCGAGCGTCGCAACGAGAGCATCAAGACACGCAACCCCTGGATCGCGATTGCCATCTTTGCCGTGGGCGTGGTGCTTGTGGGCGTGGCCTATTACCGTCTGCTACGTGATGGGTTCCCGCTAACCGCGACGGACAGCAAGCTGCAAGAGGCCATGAACCAGTTTGGTATTACGACCGCTATGGTTACCGTGGGCACCTTTGCCCTGTTCTGGGGACTCTCGGGCATGCTCATCAAGCTGCTGCAGAGCCTGCGCAGCGTGTATTGGCGCGGCCTCAATATGTTTACCGTGCGTCAGCTTTCGGCCAAGGTCAATACGGTGTGCTTTTCGATGGGCGTCATCGCGATGATTCTGTTCCTCGCCATTACCTCGGTGACGTGCGGTATG
Organism: Coriobacteriaceae bacterium; assembly: GCA_036718335.1. Taxonomy (GTDB): domain Bacteria; phylum Actinomycetota; class Coriobacteriia; order Coriobacteriales; family Coriobacteriaceae; genus Collinsella. The sequence continues at coordinate 13,988 of DAIMBN010000002.1, read as the reverse complement.
TCGATCGCCAACGTGATGAATGAGAATCTGGAGCGCTATACGCCGGCCGATATGTCGCAGACGTATATCTATTACACGCCCGAAACGCTCGACTACTACAAGGAGTATGTCAATCCGTCTGAGGCCGATCGCATGGTGCTGGCCGATAGTACGGTCGATTTGTACTCCGCATGGCACGGCGATCCATGGCATGGCGATCGTAAGGGCAAGTCGGCGGACAACAACGACGAGACCGGCAAGAAGGTCAGTATCGCCGATGTTGCCGGTGAGCATGTGCAGATCGATTCGTATCTGAGTTACCCGCTTGGCGGCTCGGATCCTTCGGTGACTCCAAGTGAGATGTGCAAGACCATGGGCGAAAAGCTTCCCAGGGCGTTCGGGGGTAGCAATGCCGATACGATGGGCCTGTTTGTGACGCCGGCGAGCCAGTACAACAAACTGCGCCAGATGATGGGCGAGGAGCCAGTGAGCATTGGCCTCGACCAGTACTTGCTTACGTGTGATATGGGCGGTGATCTGGGCGACCTGTACACCAAATACATGGCCGGCGGCCATACCCTCACCTTGGACGGGCATGAGCTCAAGCCCACAACCGATAAGTCGGACAAGGACACGGCGGCCATCGCCAACTCGGCGATGAGCAGTAATCCGGGTACCGTCGTCGTTGCCGACGAGCTGTTGTCCCAGCTTAAGCTGCAGCCGTATTCCAGTAGCCTGCTCGTTAACTACAAACAGGGGATGGATACGACTGAGGCAGACGAGAGCATTAAATACACGGTGCTCGACAATCTGCTCGTTGACGGCAAGGAGCCGGGGTCGTGGGGAATCTTCATTACACGCTCCGAGATGTACACGCAGGCGGCGCAGATGAACGGCATGATTAGCTATTTGGCCATCTACATTGGCTTTGTACTGGTCGTTGCGTGCGCGGCGATACTGTCGATCCAGCAGCTCTCCAATGTGGCCGACGGCAGCCGCAGCTATCGTGTGCTGGCACAGATTGGCTGTGACGACCGCCAGATCCGCCATTCGGTGATGGCGCAGCAAGCGGTATTCTTCCTGTTCCCGCTGGCGGTGGGGCTGGCTCACTCCTTTGTGGCGCTCAAGGTGATCATCGAGCTGGTGAGCACGTTCGGCAACATGAGCATAGGCGGCACCGTGGGCCTCACCTGCGCGATCTTCCTGGCAGCCTATGGTGGTTACTTCCTGGTGACCTACCTCATGAGCACCGGCATGGTACAAGCCGCCATCGCCACCCGCTACAGCGAGTAACAAGCGGGCAAAACCGTCGCAAAATCAGAGCGAATAACCGCCGCGAAGGGAGTCCAGCTCCCTTCGCGGCGGTATTTTGCGTATCTAGAGCATCTCAGATGCAAGTGAGTAGGCTTTTTTGGATCTGCCGAGCACATCGCGGCAAGTGCTCAATAAAATCGCAGGTCAGGGCTGTGGCGTTTTGAGGTGTGCTCGGCATCCCGCCAAAAGCCTACTCACTTGGTTTTACTGCTAGAAAACCGCCGCGAGGGAAAGTAGCTCCCTCGCGGCGGTTTTTGGCGTTTGCCCAGATAAAACCTGCCAAAATAAACCTGTCCCTTTTTGGCAGGTTATCGCTTCCAAAAGTGGAGGATGAGCGTCGTGCGGTTTTGCTGTTCGGTTTTGCTGTTCGGTTTTGACCAGGATGTTGTGGATGTGGGTCTTGACGGTGCCCACGGCAAGGAATAGCTCGTCAGCGATCTCTTGGTTCGATTTGCCCAGTACGACCAGACGCATAACTTCGGTCTCACGGTTGGAGAGCTTGTAGGCGTTGCGATAGAAGGGCATCTGCTCTTCGATGTGTCGATCAAGATCGCTGACGTTCTTTTCCTCGGGCGCCTCCTGCATGCGGATTGAAAGCACGTGGTAGGAGTAGATGATCAGCAGAATCGCAAAGTAGCAGGCAAAGACGTTTTCGCTAAAGTTGCGCTCGGACAGATATAGTTGCAGCCAAGAGGGCGCCAGACTCATGGGGACAATCAGAATGTTGTAGAAATCCTCGGCAACGATGCAACCGACCAGAATAGCGCCGATAATCAGGTGCTTTCGTTGGTTGTTAACGCGTGCCTTCAGCTCGACTTGCGTGCTCTTGCGTGCCGTCCAAAAGATATATAGCCCCACGAAAACAAGGAATACCTGACGCATCGTGTAGTAGAGCCATTGATGAATGGGGCCGTAGGGGACAGCGACGATAATCAGCAGCTCGCTCAGCAAGAACGTTGCGACGGGAATGACAAACTGCTTTTTTGAATGCTTGTCGAGCAAATCCATGGCAATGAGCCAAATAAAAGCCTGCGAAGCGGTCGCCACAAAGGTCCGCAACACAGGCATGGTAATTGAGTAATAGTCGCTGGCTGGAAAACTCTGGTTTTGCAGCGTGTATTCAAAAAAGAAAATCTCGGTCATCTCGATGGCATAGCAGATAAATACGCCGCTGCCATAGATAAAGAAGCGTCGACGAGACGAGGCATAGGCGGCAAGCGAGAGCACCGCCGTCACAATACAGATCACGAGTATCGCTAGGGTATAGAAGAACATCAGGGTGTTCATCTGTCACCGTCCCATCTCATTTATTCTATGGCCGAGCTCTGTATACCTTGTGGGATATAGACGTCTCAACCCTTCGTTTCATTGCGGATTAGGCGCCGAGATACAGCATAGCCGTATACCGTTCGCGGTTCTAGATGGTAAACCCCCTGTAAACTCTTGACCTGCGGGTTTATATTGGTTTAGAGGGGGTGTAACTCCATGAACGGTCTTTAATCCCGAATAAACTAGGTAAAAATTGCATACGGGTGAATGATGGTCTTGTCAACACGAGGCGTGATGTTCGAGCGCCTCATAGTAATAGTCGGCAAGACCGGCGGAAAGGAAATCGACATGGCACTGCCTAAGGATTTCATCGACACCAACGACTTCACCAAAGAGCAGATCCTGGCTATCGAGGATCTTGGTCTGGCAATGAAGAAGGCCATCAAGGTTGACGGTTATTATCCGCACCTGCTCCGCAACAAGAGCCTTGGCATGATCTTCCAGCAGGTCTCCACCCGCACTCGTCTTTCCTTCGAGACCGCTATGACCGACCTCGGCGGCCATGCTCAGTTCTATGGCCCTGGCACCATCCAGCTCGGCGGTCACGAGTCCCTGGGCGACACCGCTCGCGTTATGGGCTCGCTGCTCGACATCATGATGGCTCGCGTTGACCGTCACAAGGACGTCGTCGGCCTCGCCGAGGGCTCCGCTGTGCCCGTCATCAACGGCATGTCCGAGTTCAACCATCCCACGCAGGAGATGGGCGACCTCATGACCATGCTCGAGAACCTCCCCGAGGGCAAGAAGATCGAGGACTGCACCCTGGCCTTCATCGGCGACGCCACCCAGGTCTGCGTCTCCCTCATGTTCATCGCCTCCAAGGTCGGCATGAAGTTTGTCCAGTTTGGACCTAAGGGCCACCAGATTCCCGACGGCGGCCTGCACGTTGGCACCGTCGAGGAGCGCGCCGAGTTCGGCAAGCAGATGATGGCCATCGCCGAGGAGAACTGCAAGGTCTCCGGCGGCTCTGTCGTCATCTCCAACGACATCGAGTGCATCAAGGGCGCCGACTTCATCTACACCGACGTGTGGTATGGCCTGTACGACGAGGAGGTCTCGGGCGAGAACTACATGGACGTGTTCTATCCCAAGTATCAGGTCACCATGGACATGATGAACTTTGCCGGCCCCAACTCCAAGTTCATGCACTGCCTGCCGGCCACCCGCAACGAGGAGGTCGTCGACGAAGTCATGGACGATCCCGAGCGCTCCCTGTGCTGGGTCGAGGCCGAGAACCGCAAGCACTCCATCCGTGCTCTCCTTGCCGCCCTGGGCAAGCGCACCCCGCTCAACGACGAGGGTGTCGAGTACTCCGCCAAGGCTGAGCTCCACGCCGCTCTCGAGGCTCTCGAGCAGCTCTAAGCCTCAAGGCTTCTAAAAGCACGTTTGCGGGCGGCGGATGCTCGTCTCCTGTCGCCCGCTCACCGAGGCCCAAGCAATTGCCTTAATACCTTAGGGCCTCGGATCTGTCCAAGACTGAGCGAAGGAGCTCATCATGAGCGACGGAAAGAAAAAGCTTTCCTTCTTGACGGTCATTTCGACCATCATCTGCGTCGTCTTCGTTTGCGAGGCCGCCGCTCCTGCTGCTGCCATTGGCAACCAGCAGTTCTTCTGGTGGATCTTCCTGATCCTGACCTTCCTGCTTCCCTACGGCATGGTTGTCGCCGAGCTCGGTACCACCTATGACGGCGAGGGCGGCATTTACGACTGGGTACGCGATGGCCTGGGCGACAAATGGGGCGCCCGCATCTCGTACTACTACTGGGTCAACTACCCGCTGTGGATCGCCTCGCTGGCTACCATGTTCCCCGACATTTTGGGCATGGTCTTTGGCGTCGAGTTCAACTTGATCGCCAAGATGGGTATCGATCTTGCCTTTGTGTGGATCGTCTACCTCATGGGCCGCTCCAAGGCGGCCGACTCCGAGTGGGTCCTTAACGGTGGCGCCATCATCAAGGTCGCCGTTGCCGTTATCGTTGGCGCTTTGGGCATTTGGTATGCCATGGAGAACGGTTTTGCGAACGACATGTCCGCTGCCACCTTCCTGCCCGAGCTCACCAACACCAACGCTCTCGGCTACCTGTCGATCATCATCTTTAACTTCATGGGCTTCGAGGTCATCTGCACCATGACCGACGACATGGCCGATCCCGCTCGCGATATCCCCAAGGCTATCATCGTCGGTGGCCTGTCCATCGCCGTGATCTACCTGTTCGCTGGCTTTGGCATCGGCGCCGCCGTGCCGGCCGACTCCATCGATCCCGACTACGGCATGATCGTCGCAGTCCAGACCATGGTGGGCGACTCCATGATCTTTAAGGTCATCTGCATCGCCTTCCTGATCACCCTGTTCGCCAACATGGCCGCTTGGTCCTTCGGCGTTAACTCCGTTGCTCGCTACGCTGCCGAGCACGGCAACATGCCCAAGGTCTTCGCCTCGATGATCTCGGATGACGACATGCCCAACGGCGCCAACCTGGTCAACGCTGTCGTTGCCTCCCTGGTGCTGTGCCTGCAGCTCGTTCCCATCGACGCCATCTCCAACGGTGTCTTCTGGATGCTCTTTGGCACCTCTGTCGTCTTCCTGCTGTTGACCTACATCCCGATGTTCCCGGCGTTCCTCAACCTTCGTAAGAACGACCCCAACCGTGAGCGCATCTTCACGTTCCCGTTTAAGGGCGCCATGATGAAGGTCATGCTGGCCATCCCCTGCATCGAGCTGGTTCTTGCCATCGTTGCCACGCTGATCCCGTTCTCCGCTGCTGAAATTGGCGACAAGGTCCCGATGATCGTTATCTTCATCGTGCTCGTGCTCATCGGCGAGGTCGTCCGCGTCGTCAGCGCTAAGGGCCGCGAGACCGAGTACAAGGGTCTGACCCCTGAGCTCGCAGCCCAGCGTCTCGCTGAGGAGGCCGCCGAGGCCGAGGAGAACTAGAGCACCCGGTTCTGGGGCTCCAACCCTCCTCGTGTACCAACGCGCGCTTCGTCGGGCTTGTCGCTCCCGACTCCGGGCACTCTAGCCTCTTCGGAGGCGTGTCCAAGCGACAGGTTTGCTAACCATTCCCCCGGGGTGGGTGTGAGCGATAGCTCCGGTAACCACCGCCTACCCCAATCTCTCTTCCGTATCCTTCGTGCGTTTTGTCTCCGCGCACTTGGTTACGTCGTCGCTTGCCGGTGCGATTCCGTGAAAACCGGCACCGGGCGCCCCGACCTTTGCCGGGGAACGGGCGCCTACCATCTCTTGGTTTTAGGCTGCGGGTAACCCGCCCGCAGCAAGCGATCGTTCGATTTGGAGGAAATCTTATGCGTACGATCACCGAGTCCGAGTCCACCCCCAAGGCCGACGGCTTCTTCATGCCCGCCGAGTTCGCCCCGCAGGATTGCGTGTGGATGGGCTGGCCCCACCGCACCGACACCTGGGCCCACGGCGCCAAGCCGGCCCAGAAGCAGTATGCCGCCATCGCCCGCGCCATCTCCGAGTTCACCCCGGTCTATATGTGCGCCAACCAGGTCGACTACGCCAACTGCAAGGCCGTCTTCGAGAACGACGAGAACGTCACCGTCATCGAGATGACCACCGACGACGCCTGGTTCCGCGACACTGCCGCCACCTACGTCATCAACGGCAAGGGCGAGAAGCGCGCCAACCACTGGCACTTCAACGCCTACGGCGGCCTCGTCGACGGCCTGTACTTCCCGTGGGACAAGGACGAGCAGATCGCCCTCAAGATGGCTGAGCTCTCCGGCTGCCGCCGCTATCGTCCCGACGACATGATCCTCGAGGGCGGCTCCATCACCGTCGACGGCGAGGGCACCCTTGTCGTGACCGACCAGTGCCTGCTTTCCCCGGGCCGCACCTGCTCTGCGGTTCTGGAGGAGGAAGAGGATCCCGAGTCCATCTGGCCCAAGTACCGCAAGAAGTTTGAGCCCTGGAGCGAGGAGCTTCGCGCCTACATGGACGAGCACCTCAAGGATTACCTGGGTGTCGAGAAGGTCATCTGGGTCAAGGAGGGCATCGACCCCGAGGAGACCAACGGCCACATCGACGACGTCGCCACGTTCATCGCGCCGGGCGTCATGGCCTGCATTTGGACCGACGATCCCGAGTATCCGTTCTACGAGCAGTGCCACGCTGCCTACGAGACCCTCTCCAACGCCGTCGACGCCAAGGGCCGCAAGATGAAGGTCTACAAGCTCTGCATGCCCGTGAACCCGCTGTTCATGGACCAGGCTTCCTGCGACACCATCGACGCCGACGAGAACGCCGAGCCGCGCGTCCCCGACGAGCCGCTGATCGCCTCCTACATGAACTACCTCGTGACCAACCACGGCGTTATCGTCCCGCAGTACGGCGACGAGAACGACCAGCTGGCCGTCGACACGCTCCAGAAGATCTACGACGAGGTCTGGGGCGAGGGCGTCTACAAGTGCGTCGGCGTTCAGTCCGAGCAGGTCGTCTTCGGTGGCGGCAACATCCACTGCATTACTCAGCAGGAGCCGTCCGCGTAATTGTCTGTCTTCCCGAGGCACGGCACCTTGCCCTTCAATCGTCGGGCATGACCCTTAAGGTCTATGCCCTCCTCTTTCAGGGCAATCTGCCGCACCTCAGAAACCCAGCCGATCAATCGGACAGTCGGTGAATCGCACCGTGACCATCTCGGGGCATTGATGGTCGGTTTATTCGATGTCTTGGTCGGCTGGGTTTTTCTTTGGGCACTCCGTTGCCTCCACTTCGGAGTGCCCGCCTCTTTGATTGAGTACGCGTCTGATCTGGGATTTATTGCGGGTTAGGCCAATTGTTCGCTTGAATATCCCAGGTCAGACGCGTCTTCAATTGCCAAAAGATTCCGGTCGCAATCGCGGCCGTTTTGATCGGAGTATCTATGTACCAGCGTATCGTTATCTACACGCGCCTGTTCCGCGAGCGTTGGTCCAACAATTGCATCCTCTCTTCTCTTTGGGATGGCACCTGCACCGGTGACGCGGCCTGCAACCCTACCTTGGGCTGCGCCTTCGGTACAGATGCCATCCTTTTTGCTGTAGGGGAAGCGTGCCATGGCAGGTAAAAAGTTCTCCCTGTTCGAGGTCATCCTCTCGGTTATCTGCGTTGTCTTTACCATCGAGGCGGCTGCTCCGGCATCTGCCATGGGTAACGTGCAGTTCTTCTGGTGGATCTTCCTTATCATTACGTTTTTGCTTCCCTATGGCCTGGTGGTGGCCGAGCTCGGTACGGCGTTCGATTCCGAGGGCGGCCTGTACGACTGGGTTCGCCTGGGCTTGGGAGACCGTTGGTGTGCACGCTGCTCCTGGTGCTATTGGGTCAACTTTCCACTGTGGGTGGCAAGTATCGCCTGCATGTTCCCCAGTGTCATCAATGCGGTATGGGGCATCGAATTTTCGCTTGGGGTCCGAATTGCCATCGAGCTTGCCTTTGTGTGGGGCGTCACGGTCATGGCAATGCAGCCGGTGGCCGAGGCCGATTGGGTCATGGATGGCGGCGCCGTCATCAAGGTGCTCATTACCGCCGTGGTGGGAATCATCGGCATCTGGTTTGCCTGCAACAACGGCTTTGCCAACGATATGTCGTTTAAGACATTTGTCCCCGATCTGGGAGACACTAACTCACTGACGTATCTTTCAATCATCCTATTCAACTTTATGGGCTTTGAGGTGGTCGCGACCTTTGCCAGCACGATGAAGAACCCATCGCGCGATATCCCCAAGGCGGTTATCGCCGGTGGCGTTGCCATCGCGGCGATCTACATTATCTGTGGCATCGGTATTGGAGCCGCGGTTCCCACCGAGCAGCTTTCACTCGATTCGGGCATTGTGGACGCGGTTGCCGCCATGGTGGGGCGCGCTCACCCGCTGACGATGGTCGTGGGCGTGGCCTTTCTGGTAACGCTGTTTGCCAACATGATCTGTTGGAGCTTTGGCGTCAACAACGTGGCGAGCTATGCCGCGCGCCATGGCAACATGCCGCGTCCCTTTGCGCTGGTGTCCAAGAAGACCGGCATGCCCAACGGCTCGGCACTCATTAACGGTTGTTTTGCCAGCTTGGTGCTGCTACTTCAGATTCCGCTGGGTGAAGGTTCCGACGTCTTTTGGGTCTTCTTCTCGATGAACGTCGTCTTTCTGCTCATGAGCTATATCCCGATGTTCCCGGCGTTTTGGCGCCTGCGTAAATACGACGACCGCCCGCGCGTGTTTCGCGCGCCCTTCGAGGGCAAGGTGCTTGCGGTAGCGCTTGCGGTGCCGGTGGTAGAACTCGTGCTTTCGATTGTTGCGACAATCGTGCCGCTTAACAGCTCGCCCGCCGAGATGTCAAAGTTGCCGATCCTCATGGGTGTGGTGATCGGCGTGTTGCTGGGCGAGGTTTCGCGCCTCATATCGCGCCGCGGCCGCAGCATCGACAATCCCGGCGTTGGCGCAAGGGGGACAGGTCGCTTTGCACCAAAACAGTAGCGCCGCGAGTTGTGCGGTGCTAGATGCATCTTGGATTACTGCTCACGCTGCTCGGGATCAGATGCGAGCTTGGGTGCAAAGTAGGGGACGTGGCCCAGGTAGGGGCAGCTGTCCGAACGCGCCTCAACGGCGCAGGGGACATTGTCGTAGGTCATGGAAGAACCGAGTCGGGTGATGGCCTTGGCGGCGGGCGCGACGAGCATCTTGAGCGGAGCGATCGGTGTCATGGCATCTCCTTTCATCGGTGAGACACAGCTTGTTTATCTAAACGATACAGTACGTTTAATCGGTGAGTCTAATCTTGCGGCAAAGAATCTGTCAACATCCTCACAGCATCTAGACAGGGGAGGCGGGCATGAGTTTCGCGTTCTATATCTACACCACGATTATCATGGGTGTGGCTCTGGTGACCAGTACCGTGGCATTGGTGGTTTGGCTCATGACGCGCCGTCGCGACAGCCTCGTGGCCGCGGCGGGTTTTTTGCTCTATATGCTCGATATGTCGGTCATCTTTTTTGACGAGTACAATCGGCTCAAATACGACTACGCCGTTACCTTTAGCGAGCCGCTGCAGCACCCCTTGCTGCGCTGCGTGCTTGGTATTGCCATCTATGCCTGCGTGGTGCTATGGATGTTTGCGCGCTTGCGCAAAAGACCGACGTCGCGCATGCTCGGACTCGCTATCGTGCCGTTTTCAATCTTGCAATTGCTGCTGGTGCCTCGCAGCGGCGCTGCCGGAGAGGTGCAGCAGTATCTCTTTTGGCTCACGCGTGACCTGGGTAATGTAGGATGTCTTGCCTATGCCGCCTGGCATTACCGGTACAGAGCAACGCGTGTTGAGAAACTCGACCTCGACCGCTCAAAGCTCTTTTGGAAGGTGGCCTTCGTTCTTGTGTTTTGCGTGATCGCCGAGGACACCTACATGATCTTGTTCTGCCGCCCCGACTCCCAAAACCCCGTCATCGGCCTCTTTTTGTGGTATCTGTCCGAGCGCAATATCTCCGAAAACGTGCTGCTCGTGGTATGCGCGGCTCAGCTTTTTTGCCAGTTTAGCCATATCCTGCGTGTGTATGCCCGTCATCCGCGTGCCGATGAGGACGTGGCAGCCGAGAGCGCAAGCTCTGAGGACGATCTCGCATCGCGTGTGGTGATTTATGCCGACGCCCATAAGCTGTCACGGCGCGAGCAGGAGGTGCTCACGCTGGTGCTGAAGGGCAACGACGCCCAAAACATCGCCAGCGAGTTGGTCATCAGCCCTGGCACGGTCAAGGCACACTTGCATCGCATCTACGTTAAAAGCGGCGTCTCCAACCGAGATGACCTTATAGATACCTTTTGGCGTTCCTAGCCTCATTCTTCCTCGCATGCGGGTCTTGCTGTGTGGGCGGCCACACCGTTGGGCGTAATGAAGCGGTAATAATCTCAGACAATAAACCTGCAGGTAAAGCGTGTAAACCTGCTTAAACTGACCGTTTGCGGTCCCTGGCCTTGGCACGGATTTGCCCCTGTGTATCAATGGGTGTAGCGCGAAGCCGCGGACGTGGGACAGACGTCCGAGCACGGCTTGTAGGCACGCGCCGATGCGGGAGCGCTACGCTCCCAACCGAGTGCCCACGCGGGCGGTGCGTCCGCGTTACAACCAAAGATGCCTGAGGAGGCTCGCATGGACAAGGCTGATGTAGTTATCAAGAGCGACGCCGTCTTTACCGGCGATGGGCTCGAGCCGTTTAAGGGCGGCGTTGCCGTGCGGGGCGATAAAATCGTTGCCTGCGGTGACGATGCTCACCTGGCACCGTTTATCTGTCCCGATACCGAGGTGCGCGACTTTGGCGACCAGCTCGTCATGCCCGGCCTGATCGACTCGCACACGCATTTTGCCCAGGGCGCGTTTATGACCGACCCCGATTTTGCCGTCAACCTCATCGACTGCACCAGTTTTGAGATGGCGATGGAACGTGTCGTGGCGTTTGCGGCCGACCATCCCGATAACGAGTGGATTCTGGGCTGCCAGATTATCCAGTTCCAGTGGGATGTCCCCGAGATGCCCACGGCCGCGATGATCGATGAGTACATCTCCGACCGCCCGGTATTTCTGCAGCAGGTTGACTTGCATACCTTTAGTGCCAATACCTGCGCCATCAACAAGGTGGGAGTAACTTCGCAGACGCCCGATCCCGCAGGCGGCAAGATCCTTAAGGATGCCGACGGCAATCTGACGGGCGTGTTTTCCAACAACGCCGGCGCCTTCTTTATGGACGAGGTCTACGACCCAGCGCCCGAGGTTGTTGACGCGTCGTTTGCAAAAACCGCCCGGCGCGCCAATGCCCTGGGAATCACTACGGTCGGCATGGTCAATCCTACGTTTGTGAGCATGGAAAACCCGTATGCGGTGTTGGCAGGTCTTAATGCCAAGGGCGACTTGCCGCTGCGCGTGTTCCTGTACACCGACCTGTTCGAAAACGAGTCCTTGACGCTCGAGCAGATCAAGGAGAAATACGCCTTCCCGGGTACGCAGGTGGAGTGGCACGGCTTTAAGCAGTTCCTTGATGGTGTGTGCTCCGACCATACCGCCTGGATGCTTGAACCCTATAGCAACGCACCCGACACCTGTGGTGAGCCCGCGGAGGAGCCGGAGCGCATCCGTGCTGCCATCCTGAGGGCGCAGGAATGGGGCGTTGACACGCGCATCCATGCAATCGGCGATCGCTCGGTGCGTTTTGTGCTCGATTGCTTTGAGGAGGGCGAGCGCTTGCATGGCAAGCGGGATTGTCGCCACTCCATGGAGCACAACGAGACGGTTCAACCCGAGGATATGCCGCGTTATGCCGAGCTCGGCGTCTGCCCCGGCATGCAGCCGTGGCACATGCTGCTCGATATGGCTGACCTTGCCAAGGACGAAGCCGTGGGTCCCGAGCGTGCCGCGCTTTCGTGGCCCCTGCATAGCCTGCTTGCCAGCGGAGCCGTGGTGCACCTGGGCAGTGACTTCCCCGTTGTGGGCTTGGAGCCCATGGAGGAGGTGTACGGCGCGGTCTTCCGCATGCTCGAGGACGGTTCCAACCCTGAGGGCTGGTTCCCCCAGGAGCGCATTACCATGGCCGAGGCTCTGCGCGCCTACACCTATGGCAGCGCCTACGCCATGCATGCCGAGGACCGCATCGGCACGCTCGCGTGCGGCAAACAGGCAGATATCTGCGTGCTCGACCGCAATCTCTTTGATTGCGAGCCGGCCGAGGTGCTCGAGGCTACCGCAGCCCTCACGATGATCGCCGGCAAGGTGGTCTTTGAGGCATAGCGTCATCGTTTGATTGGGCGGCTTGGTGCCAGTTGTCAGCCGCCTGACATCCATTCAGCACTACTCTCTCAAGGAAAGGGGAGAACAATGGCAGAAGAAGTAACCGCTGCCGTGGAGGAGGAGCGCGAGCTCGCCTCCCAACCGATTCCCGGTCTGGTGCGTAAGTACACCATCGTCACCGGCCAGGGCATGCTCGCCCAGATCATCATGGTGGTCCTTGAGGGCCTCGTGATGGGTTGGGGCCTAGGTGCCCACGGCCTGGCATGTGTCTCGATCATTATGTCGGTCGAGTACATCAACCTGGCCTTTGGCAACCTGTTTGGCACCGGCGTGCCCGCCGTGGTGGGCAACCTTTTGGGTGCCGGCGACATCAAGGGCGCAAGCAAGGCTTTTAGCCAGGGCTTTTGGCTCACCACGATCGTGAGTGTGCTGCTTGCTGTGGTGATGGCAGTGTTTACCGAGCCCATCTGCACATTCTTTGGCGCCACGCCCGACATCATGGCCGATACCGTTGCCGGCGTGCGCACCTTCGCCGTGCTGCTGCCGCTCACGGTCATTGGCCAGATGATCACCGCTGTGATGCGTGTGGACGAGAAGGTTCAGATCCAGGCCAACCTCATGACCGTTTCGGCCATCGTCGCCATCTGTTGGCTCGCGCTTTCCACGTTTGTGCTCAAGTTTGGCGTTATGGGCGCCGGCGTGTACTACGGGCTTTCCATCGGTGTCTGGGCCATCGGTATCTTCTGGTTCATCGGGGGCAAAAAGTCCCAGCTCCAGATTAGCCTGGCCGACCTTAAGCTCGACCTCGCCATCTGCGGCCAGATCTTCAAGATCGGCTTCCCGTTCTTCCTGGTCCAGGGTGCGACCTTTATCTTTAATACCGTTGCCAACTCGCTTTTGGGTTCGCTCGGCGGCGACATGGGCTCGCTCTACATCGCAGCCTTTGGCGTGATCAACGGCTACATCCTCTACATTACCATGATGGTTGCCCAGTGCTTCTCCTACGGTCTGCAGCCCATCGCTGCCTTCAACGCCGGCGCAAAGGCTTGGGCACGCCTTAAGGAGACGCTCTCCTGCACGCTTAAGTACCAGGTTGTGACGCTGGCGCTGGTCACCGTCGCGCTCTGGCTTGCCGCCACCCCGGTGTGCGCCTTCTTTGCCGGCAGCGATCCTGCGCTCGTTGAGGTTGCCGCCAACGCCACGCGTACTGTCATCCTGGCTGTTGCCCTGGGCTATCTTGCCATGACCATGTCGATGTATTTCCAGGCGGTCGAGAAGGTGGGTGTCGCCACGTTTACGGGCCTGCTTCGCTATGTGATCTGCTCGGTGCCGCTTATGTACCTCCTCGGCAACATGATGAGTGTCGAGGGCGTGTGGATCGCCCTGGTGGTGGCCGATGCCATTACTGGCATCATCTCCATTGCGCTCGCCGCGCACGAGTCCAAGCGCCTTGCCACGCTCTAGGCTCGGACATGGCTGGCGTACGATAGTCGAACAAGTTAACTCGCCTGCAAGCCACCACAATGGGGACAGCCCCCATTGTGGTGGCTTTTGTTATTTAGGGTCTGAGATTTCGGCTCTATAAATAATGCTTTTGAACTGGGTTACT
>DAIMBN010000112.1:0-2353 GCA_036718335.1 Coriobacteriaceae bacterium | reverse complement strand
CACAGTGTAATTGGCGGGATTTGCCGAAGGGTTGCGCTGCAGCTCGGCATACTCGCGACGCAAGGTTTCGAGCTGTGCGCGCGTAGCATCGGCGGTTTGTCGTGCGGCGGCGACACCGGTATCGCGCTCAGCCTTCACTTTGTCGCGGATGCGCTTGGAATCTTCGAGTCGACGAACCAGGCGGTTGCCGGTTTCGCGCGAGCTCGCCTCGCGGGCTTCCACGGCGTCAAGTGCAGCCTTCAGGCGGAGCTCGGTCGCATCGTCCTCTGCCTTCATTTGCTCGAGCTGGCCCTTGAGCTCAGTCGCTTTGGCGGCATGGGCGTCGCGGTCAATCTCGGCGGCCGCAGCGGTCTTTTGTGCCGTGGCGATTGCCTGGCGCTGGTCGGCGATGATCTGATCGTAGCGGCCTGCGATGTCCTGGCGCGTCTCGAGCTCCTCTGCCTGGTCGGCGATGCGCTGCTCAAGCTCGGCTAAATGGGCGCGGGCATCGGCGAGTGCCTTCTTGGCGGCGTTCATCTCGCGCATGGCCGACGCGCCCTGGGCGATAAAAGTGCCCACGGCGTTAGCGGTGTTTGAGACGGCGCTCCCCAGGTCGCGGCTCGTGGCGGGAGCATGCGAGGTGGTTGGGTGTGCGGCCTTGGCGGCATTCGCATCGGCAGTCTGCGGCGCGGCGATATTGCCGGTGCCGCCTTCGATCACGGAAAAGCCCGCTGCGTGCGGGTCGACCGCGTCGGCGCCGATCGTGGGGTGCTCGAGTTGCAGGAACGAGGGCATGGTGCTGCCCTGGTCGGCAACCGGGGTCTCGCCGGGCACAAACGTCGAGGCGGCCTCGGCTGCTTCCTCTTCCTCGGCGTCGATATCGGCATCGGCGACAGCGTCCTTCATCGCTTTGACGGCATCCATCATGGAGTCCATGACGGCGTCGAGCTCTTCTTCCGAAGACACCTCGATGGGGCCTGCTACTTGCGGAGCGTTCTCGGCCTTGGGCTCAGTATCGCTCGGGTTCGGCTGCTCTAGCTGCTCTTCTTTGTCTTGCTCTGCGGCGACATTTGCGTCTGCGGCCTCGCCTGCGGCGGCAGGAGCCTCCTCGACGGCGGCATCAATGCTGCCATCGCTGCTGGTAGAAGTATCGCAGTCGTCAATGGTGTCTGCGGAATCATCAATATGCTGTTGAGTCTGGGGGTCCAGCTCGTCTGTCATAGGCATGTGCTCCTCATCGTTGTTTGTCACCCTATGATAAAGTCTCGCGCCGACATCCCGCGCCCCGCAGCAAAGTTTCAAAACGTGTTCGATGACTCGTCGCGTTAACAAAAACTCGGCCGCTCTATCCAATTTTTACTTGACATTCCCTTCGCCGAAAGACGTTGCGCCGTTCGCCTGCCATGGGCTTTATTTTTCACTTGAAGAAGCTAAAGTTGCATTTCAGCTTTTGGCGCGTTTATTTTGGATGCGCGCAGTCGGCGGGCGTGCCCGTCGCGATTTTGAAAGGACTTCGTATGGGACTTTTCACTGGTAAGACCGTGATCGTCACCGGCGGCGGCAAGGCCACGCTCAAGGACGGCTCCGCTGGCTCCATCGGCTACGGCATCGATATCGCTTTTGCCAAGGAGGGCGCGAACCTCGTCATCACCGGCCGCAACGTCGCCAAGCTCGAGGCCGCCAAGGAGTCTCTCGAGGCTGAGTACGGCGTCAAGGTTCTGCCTGTTCAGGCCGATGTTTCTGCCGGTCAGGACAACGAGGCCGTCGTACAGAACGTTATCGACAAGGCGATTGAGGAGTTCGGCCGCATCGACGCCGTCGTCAACAACGCCCAGGCCAGCGCCTCGGGCGTGACCATCGCCGACCACACTATGGACCAGTTTAACCTGGCCATTTACTCTGGCCTTTATGCCACCTACCTGTACATGCAGAAGGCCTATCCGCACCTGAAGGAGACCAAGGGCTCCGTGGTCAACTTTGCTTCGGGCGCCGGCCTGTTTGGCAACTACGGCCAGTGCAGCTACGCCGCCGCCAAGGAAGGCATCCGCGGCTTGACCCGCGTCGCCGCCAACGAGTGGGGCAAGGACGGCATCAACGTCAACATCGTGTGCCCGCTTGCCTGGACTGCTGCGCTCGAGAACTTCCAGGATGCTTACCCCGAGGCGTTCAAGGCCAACGTCCACATGCCGCCGGCGGGCCACTACGGCGACGTCGAGAAGGAAATCGGCCGCGTGGTCGTTCAGCTTTGCGGCCCCGACTTTAAGTATATGAACGGCGAGACCGTCACCCTCGAGGGTGGCATGGGCCAGCGGCCCTAAGAGTTACGGCGTTTTACCAAACGCCGTAACGGGCCGACGCTGCGCGGGCCGCATTT
>DAIMBN010000111.1:0-2357 GCA_036718335.1 Coriobacteriaceae bacterium | reverse complement strand
TACAAGGATACGCCGCCGACCTGCCAAAAGACAGGACGAACGTCCCAATTGCAACAATGTAAGCCCCAACGGCGGGCGAGACACGTCGCAACGGAAGTATGCGGGATCGTCGGCCCCGAGGCGGTTGCCCAATAAAATGTTTGGCTGCAAAACGGATTATAAGCTCGGTGGGCTTTTAAAAAGCGCTGTTCATGCGCGGGAGTGCTTGTCTTGCCGTGCGTATAATAGGGCAGGTAACGCCAAATAACGAGGCTCTGAGGGGATGCCATGTCTCAAGAAACCATCCGCGCGGCCGAGCGTGCCGCGGGACAGGTGAAGACCATGTCGACGTATGATCCGGACTCCGACCAGCTGCATGAGGAATGCGGCATTTTTGGTGTGTGGGCACCCGATCGCGATGTGGCTCGACTGACGTACTTTGGTCTGCGCGCGCTGCAGCATCGCGGCCAGGAATCGGCGGGAATCGCCGTGGGTGATGGCGGCACGGTTATGGTCCGCAAAGATCTGGGCCTGCTCGACCGCGTGTTCTCCAACGCCGACCTGTCGACGCTCTCCGGTCAGCTGGCCGTGGGCCACGTGCGCTATGGCACTGCCGGTGCCAAGAGCTGGGAAGCCTCGCAGCCGCATCTCTCCACCATCAACAGCGTCATTATCGCGCTTGCTCACAACGGCACTCTGGTCAACACCGACGAGCTGCGCCGCCAGCTGATCGAGCTGGGCGTGCCGTTCCTCTCCAATTCGGATTCCGAGGTCGCGACCAAGCTTATCGGCTACTTTACCCAGCGTACGGGCCACCTGCGCGAGGGCATTCGCAAGACCATGGAGCTCGTGCGCGGCGGCTACGCCATGACGCTCATTAACGAGCAGGCGCTCTACGCATTCCGCGATCCGCACGGCATTCGCCCGCTCGTGCTGGGCAAGCTGGTGGACGAGGGTCTGGACCAGGCCGATGCCGCATCCGTTTCGCAGCTGCCGTCGCAGGACGGCGCCACGACGGTCGACTCCGCCGTCCATGTCACGCGCGCCGGCGGCTGGGTCGTTGCTTCCGAGACCTGCGCACTCGACATCGTGGGTGCCGAGTACGTCCGTGACGTCCGTCCCGGCGAGATCTTGCGCATCAGCGCCGAGGGTCTGGTATCCGAGCAGGGCGTGCCTGCAGCCGAAGAGCCCGCAAACTGCATCTTTGAGCAGGTCTACTTTGCCCGCCCCGACTCCATCATGAACGGCAAGAGCGTCTATGCCTGCCGTTACGACATGGGTCGTCAGCTGGCACACGAAGAGCCCGTCGAGGCCGACCTGGTCATCGGCGTGCCCGACTCCGGCCTGCCGCCTGCGGAGGGCTATTCGCACGAGAGCGGCATTCCCTTTGGCGAGGGCCTCATCAAGAACCGTTACGTGGGCCGTACGTTTATCGAGCCTACGCAGGAGTTGCGCGCCATGGGCGTGCGCATGAAGCTTAACCCGCTGCGCGACAACATCGAGGGCAAGCGCCTGGTCGTCATCGACGACTCCATCGTGCGCGGCACCACCATGGTGCAGCTCGTCAAGATGCTGCGCAACGCTGGCGCCAAGGAGATTCATATCCGCATCAACTCGCCCGAGGTCATCTGGCCGTGCTTCTACGGTATCGATACTGACGTGCAGTCGCAGCTTATCAGCGCCAACAAAACGGTCGACGAGATTTGCGAGTACATTGGCGCCGATTCGCTGGCTTTCCTTTCGGTCGAGGGCCTGCTTAAGGTCATGCCCAAGGGCGGTTACTGCGATGCGTGCTTTACCGGCCGCTACCCCGTGGCGATTCCCGAGAGCTTTGGCCGCGACAAGTTCATGGAGGGCTTTAAGCCTCGCAACCTGGACAAACCGCTGCACGTTGACGACGACGCCGTGGTCGAGAAATACGACGACCGCAGCTGGGAAGAGGAGCACGGCGAGGCCTAAAACCTGCAATGTAGGGACAGGTTTATTTTGGTAGGTTTTACCTGCTGTTTTGTTGATATGACGGCGTGTGCTGTTATGGCACACGCCGAAATGAACGCAACTATGAGCACCGTTTGGCGCCCGCGCGGCGGACGGTAGTGGGAGAGGAAGGCTCAGATGAGCGACAGCAAGCATGTGACGTATGAGGATGCCGGCGTCGATACCGCCGAGGGCGGCCGCGCCGTCGACGCCATTAAGCAGATGGTCAAGGACACCAACCGCCCCGAGGTCATCGGCGGTATCGGCGGCTTCGGTGGCCTGTTCTCGGCCGCCGCGCTTAAGGATATGGAAGACCCGATCCTGATCAGCGGTACCGACGGCGTGGGCACCAAGCTCGTGCTCGCCCAGATCATGGACCGTCACGAGACAGTGGGCCAGGA
>DAIMBN010000110.1:0-2379 GCA_036718335.1 Coriobacteriaceae bacterium | reverse complement strand
TCCGAGTACGAACGCGCATCGTAGCGGTCGGGCAGAAACGCCATGTTCTCCACGGCCAGGCGCTCGTCGTAGGCGGCCATCTTGTCGAGCGACTCACCCGCGCGCAGCGAAGCACGCACCAGCAGCTCGTTATCGTACAGCGGAATCCCCAGCTCATCGGCGAGGATACGACCAATCTCGTGGCCCTCGGCGCCAAAGTCGCGCGCGATGGTAATGACCACAGGATTCTTCTTATTCTCCAGATCGCTCATCGCGATTCCTTTCTCTATGTGACAAAGGGGCTGTCCCTTTGCCACATTCTACGCTGCCACCATTCGCCTCTGATATGCGCGGACCAGCAGCGAGATACCAAAGTTGAGTACAAAGTACATCGCAAACACCAGGCCGTAGAGCATAAGAACCTGCGACAGATCGATCGCGTGGGCCATCACGACGTTGGCCGTGTACATGAGCTCGGCCACGTTAATGCCCGAAAGATACGAGCTGTCCTTGATGACAGTCGTGCACTGGCTAAACAGCGCCGGAATGATCGTCTTAAACGTCTGCGGCAGAATGATGTAGCGCATGGTGGCAAAGAAGCCAAAGCCCTGGCTCTGCGCCGCCTCAAACTGGCCGCGCGGAATCGAGTTGAGGCCGCCGCGCACAATCTCGGCCATAACAGCGCTGGTAAACAGCGTAAAGGCGATGGTCGAAATCACAATGTCCAAACCCTGCACCGTAAAGTAGATAAACAGGATCCACAGCAGGTTCGGCGTGCAACGGAACAGCTCGATATAGGCGCTCACCAAAATACGGAACGGGCGGGGCGCATAGCTCTTAACGAGCGCCAGCACCGTGCCAAAGATGAGCGAGAAAAAGATCGACAGCGCCGAGATCTCGATCGTCTTAACAAAGCCGCCCCAAATGTAGAGCAGGTTGGTCGCGTTGAAGATTTCCATGCGCTAGGCCTCCTCTACGTTGTCGAGCCCCAGCTCGGCCAGGCTCACGCCGCGCGGACGCTCCTTGGAGCGGCGCTCGAGCCACTGCACCAGCATGGCGAGCGGAAAGCAGATGATGAAGTACATAAGGCAGCAGACGATGTATCCCTGCAGGTAACCGTACAGACTCACAAAGTTGTCGGAACGGTACATAAGGTCGCCGCCGGCCACAAGCGCCAGCACCGACGTATTCTTGACCAGGTTGAGCGCCTGGTTACACAGCGGCGGCAGAATGATCTTGAACGTCTGGGGCAACACGATGTACCAGTATGCCTGCGCACGGGTGAAGCCCTGGCTCTGGGCCGCCTCCATCTGACCGCGCGGAACCGCCTCGATACCAGTGCGGATGACCTCCGAAATGTAGGCCGCGTGATACAGGCCCACACCCAAGAAGCCCAGCACGAACGGCGCGATGCGCACCGGCTGGTCGGCACCGGTTATGGCCTGCAAAAACTGCGGACCGGCCATGTACATAAAGAGCACCTGTACGGGCAACGGGGTGTTCTGGTAAAACTCCACGTACACGCGGCTTATGGCGCGCAGCACGCGCGAGCGAGTGGTAGAGAACACGCCCAGCAGCGTGCCCAGCACCAGCGACAGCAGCAGACCGGCAACGACCACCTGCAGCGTCACGCCAAAGCCCTCCCAGAAGGGCCCCATGTTTTGAAATGTCGTCGACCAGCGGTCGGCGTCAAACAATCCTTCGAGCATTTGATTCCTTCCTTGGACGATGCGCCTATACAAGACCCCAGGTCTTGACCTCTTGGTCGAGCCAGCCATCGGCCAGGCGATCGCAAATCACCTGATCGACCACGGCCGAAAGGTCGCAGCCCTTCTTGGTCGCCACGCCGTAGCCCTGCTCGCCAAACTTGACCTCGGGCTGCAGCAGCTCAACGGTCTCGTTCATGTAACCGGCCAGCGTGGAGCGGTCCATGGCAAAGACGTCGATATTGCCAGCGTCGAGCGAACTCTTGATGATGGGGTAGCCGCTAAAGGCCCTAAACTCGGGCTTACAGCTAAAGCCGTTGTCCTTGATCATCTGCTCGATCAGGCTCTGCGTGGTAGCGCCCTGGCTCACGCCAATGACCTTGCCGTCCAGATCCTCAATCGAGGTAAAGCCCGAACGCTTCTTGACCATGAGTCCCACGTAGTCGGTACGGTACGGCGTCGAGAAATCCCAGCTCTTCTTGCGCTCGTCGGTGATGGTGTAGGTCGCCGCGACCACGTCAAGTTGGCCGTTATCGATCAGCGGGCCGCGCGTCTTGGGCGTTACATCGGTAAACTCGACAAGCTCCTGGGCACGGGCCTCCTTGTAGCTCACGCCAAAGACGGCAGCGGCGATCTGGTAGCACAAATCGACTTCCATGCCCTCAAAGCGGCCCTTGGCGGTGTCGTAATAGCC
>DAIMBN010000109.1:0-2443 GCA_036718335.1 Coriobacteriaceae bacterium | reverse complement strand
AGAGCGCTCCCGCAAACTGCCTCTTGACAACTTATAGGAGCGTCGGTTTTGTTTTTGCGATTTTCGGTATGGTCGGAGGTTCGCTATCCAGCCCCGTAAACCGACATAGTTTTGTTCGCGACGGCACAACCGCGCGTTTAAGCGCGGGGCCGGTGGGGCATTTTTGCCCCACCGGCCCCTATCCCAGCTCTATTCCGGCGCTACTCCGGCTTGGTTTCTACCGTGGGGGTCTTGTCCGCCGCAACTGGAGTACGAGCGGTGTCCATAGTCAGGCAGTGCTTGGGGCAGCTCTCGATGCACTCACCGCACACCACGCAGGCATACGGGTCGATCGACCAGGTACCACCCTTGCGATCGACCGCAAGCGCGCCCGCCGGGCAACGGCGCGCGCACATGCCGCAGCAGATGCACACGTCCATGTCGTTGACGATATGTCCGCGCAGGCGCGCAGGCGCCGCGAGCTTCTCCTGCGGATAGCACACCGTTACTGGCCGCTTGACCATAGAACCCAAGGCCGTCTTGGCAAATGTCAGCAAACTCATGCCGCGCCTACCTTTCCGTGCAGCTAATGCAGGGGTCGATGGTCAGGATAATCATGGGCACATTGGCAATGAGCACACCCTGCAGCGCATGCGTCAGACCCGCCAAGTTCTGCGACGTCGGCGTGCGCACGCGGAAACGGTCCAGATTTTTGGTGCCGTTGCCGCGCACATAGTAATAAGCCTCGCCGCGCGGCTGCTCAATCACAACCTCGCCGCGCGCGCCGTCGGCCGGCGTAAGCTTGGTGCGCCCGCCAATCCCGTCGTGCGGAATCTTGCCCACAAGCTCCTTAATGATGTCCATGGCCTGCGTGACCTCGGCGCAACGCACCTGGCAGCGGGCATAGCAATCGCCATCGGTAGCTACGATGGGCTCAAACGCGGCCAAGTCCGCATAGGCGCCGTCACCGAACATGCGCACGTCGTAGTCCACGCCCGAGGCGCGGCCGAACGGACCGACCATCGAAAGCTCCAGCGCGTCTTTCTTGCTAATCACGCCCACGCCATGCAGGCGCTCTCCGCAGCTGTTGTCGTCCAAAAACGTATGCACCAGGGCCTCGTAGTCAGGACGCATGGCATCGAGCGTCTGGACAATGCCCGCCAGCTCGGAGTCCTCGATATCGTGCTTAAGGCCGCCGATCTCGTTAATCGACAGAATCACGCGCCCGCCGCAAGTGCTCTCAAAAATCTTGAGTATCTGCTCGCGCAGGGTCCATGACCGATAGAACAGCGCCTCGAAGCCAAAGGCATCGGCGAGCAGGCCCAGCCACAGCAGATGCGAGTGAATGCGCGAAAGCTCGTGCAGAATGGTGCGGATATACTGCACGCGACCAGGCACCTCGATGCCGAGCATGCGCTCGCAGGCGCTGGCATAGCCGCAGCTGTGGCCCACGGCGCAGATGCCGCAGATGCGCTCGGCGATGTAGCCAAACTGATGCATATCGCGCTTTTCGGTGAGCTTCTCGAGCCCGCGGTGCACAAAGCCGATCTGAGGAATTGCCTCGATGACGCGGTCATCCTCGATCACCAGGTCCAGATGAAGTGGCTCGGGCAGCACCGGGTGCTGCGGGCCAAACGGAATAACGGAGCGATGTGCCATGGACCTTACGCCTCCTTTTTCTGCTTGTCGCGGGCGACCTTGGCGGCAAGCGCCGCGCGGACCTTGGCCGCTTTCTCGGGATCCATGGCGGCGAGCTTTGCCTCCATCTCGGCGGCCTTGAGCGCGGCCTTCGCAGCAGCCTCATCGTGCTGAGCATCGGAGCCGGCAGCCGCAGCGGGCTGAGCAGCGACGCCCGCGGCGTCGCCGGCGCTCGCCGCAGCCGAAGCATCGCCGGCACTCGCAGCGCTCTCCCCTGCAGCAGCCGCAGCCGCGGCGGCCTTCTCGGCAGCGGCCTTGCGCGCCTTGGCCTCGGCGGCGGCACGCACCTTCATGGCTTTCTCGCGCGCGGCCTTCACCTCGGGCGTGATAACGCTCATGGGTTCGGCAGTCGAGACCTGGTAGAAAAAGCCCTTAAAGTCAATCTGCATATCGGTGATGGCAAGACCAAACAGGTCGTGCGTTTCGTTTTCAAACGGGAATACCACCGGATAGTACGAGCTGATGGACGGAATCTCCTGGTACTGGTCGATGCCCTCAACCACCAGGTTCTCGATCGCATAGCTGCCGTCCTGCGCAATATGCTCCTGAGCAGCACGAACGTCGATAAACGTATAGACCAAGCGATACGATCCGTCGTCCACACAGCGCTCGGCATGCATCTGCACAAAGCGCGCGCCGACGCCCTTGAGCGCCTGGACATGTGACAGGAGCTCATCGATCCCGACGGTAGTATAGATAGCCTTTTGCATTACTCGCCCTCCTTTGCAGCGGCGGGCGCGTCGCCGGCCGCGGACGTCCCAGCAGG
>DAIMBN010000038.1:15632-17320 GCA_036718335.1 Coriobacteriaceae bacterium | reverse complement strand
TGCAAACTTCTGGTCGGGACGACTGGATTCGAACCAGCGACCCCTTGACCCCCAGTCAAGTGCGCTACCAAGCTGCGCCACGTCCCGAAGCTTTTGTTTGTTGCTCTGCTCTCGCTCGCAACAGGGAGTATATTAACCCGAAACTTTAGACTTGTGCAAGAACTTTTTTACAATTTTTGAAGCAAGTCCAAAATTGTATCTGCGAGCTGGGGTTTTGTTAGTACGGGAAGTTCTTGCGTACCCGTTGTGCTCACAATCCAGGCCTTGTTGGTGTCGGTCCCAAAGCCCGAATCGGTGCGTGAGACATCGTTGGCGATTATTACATCGCACCCCTTGCGGGCCAATTTGCGCTCTGCGTACTCGACAACGTTATCGGTCTCGGCCGCAAATCCGATCACGCATCGCTCGCCCTTCTGGCGCGAGAGCTCGGCCAAAATATCGACCGTCTCGACCAGTTCGATGCGATCCAGGCGCTCGTTGGCCTTTTTGAGCTTATGGTCCGCAGGGGCCGCGGGGGTGTAGTCGGCGACGGCGGCCGCACAAATTGCCGCATCGGCCGTCTGGAAGGCGCTCAGGGCCGCCTGGAGCATCTCTGCGGCGGTCTGCACGCGCACGCACTCCACGCCGCAGGGCACATCGAGTGATGTCGGTCCCAACACGAGCGTGACCGCAGCGCCGCGGCGTGCGGCCTCCCCCGCCAGGGCGATGCCCATCTTGCCCGAAGAGCGGTTGCCAATGAATCGCACGGGGTCGATCGGCTCGTGCGTGGGACCGGCGGTAATTACGATGCGCTTACCCGCCAGGTCCTGTGGCGCGGGGTTGAGCACCTCACAGACAGCCTCTACGATGTCCTCGGGCTCGCTCATGCGTCCCGTGTCCACGTCGCCGCAGGCAAGGTAGCCGCTGCCCGGACCCACCACATGGACACCGCGCTCGCGCAACGTGGCCATGTTGGCCTGCGTCGCCGGCGCCTTCCACATGCCGTTGTTCATAGCGGGTGCGATCACGATGGGTCGCGGCGTCGCAAGCAGCGTGGTGGAGATGAGGTCATCGGCGACGCCGTTGGCCATCTTGGCGATGATATTGGCCGTCGCGGGCGCCACGACCACCAGATCGGGCTCCTGCGCCAGCGAAATGTGGTGGATGGGGTCGGAGGGATCGTCGAATAGGCCCACCGCGACCGGCTCATTGGTGAGTGCGCGGAAGGTAAGCGGCCCCACAAACTCGGTGGCATGCTCGCTCATAACGACCTTGACGCGCGCGCCGCGCTTTTGCAGCAGGCGCACGATATTGCACGACTTATAGGCGGCGATCCCGCCGGTAATGCCCAGCAGGATCGTATTTCCCTCAAGTTGCATTGAATTGTTGGGTGCCGCCATCGTTTAAGCTTCCTTGCTCGGGAGCACCAGGAGGCGGTGGCAGTACGGGCAGTGCGTAATCTCGCTACCGTCGTGGTTCAGGTCGCTCATGGACGATGCCTGCAGCGCGGTGTGGCAGACCGTGGGGATGTTGCCCTGGATGGTCTCGACGGCCAGGCCGCGGAACTGCTTGAGCAGACGCTCGTAGTCGGTGAGAACGTCGGCCGGCAGCGTGGCAGCAAGCGCGGTGCGCTCCTTAGCGGCGGCGTCAATCTGAGCCTGCAGGTCGGCAGCCTTGGCGCGGGCGGCCTTGGTATCGGCCTTCACGC
Source organism: Coriobacteriaceae bacterium (assembly GCA_036718335.1). Taxonomy (GTDB): domain Bacteria; phylum Actinomycetota; class Coriobacteriia; order Coriobacteriales; family Coriobacteriaceae; genus Collinsella. The sequence continues at coordinate 15,633 of DAIMBN010000038.1, read as the reverse complement.
C
>DAIMBN010000038.1:0-15622 GCA_036718335.1 Coriobacteriaceae bacterium | reverse complement strand
ATGATTGCCTGCGCGCGGGCCTCGCGGTCGAGCGCCTCCTTATGGGCGACAACGACGTCCTTGCGGGTGTGCTCAATCTTGTCCAGACGCTTGGCCAGGGTGGCGAGCTCATTTTCCAGGTCCTGAACCTCGCGGTAGTCGGAGCCGTCGACGTGACGCTTCTTGGCAGCCTCGATGGCGTTGTTGGTCTGGATCTCGGTGGTGTTGAGATCGTCGAGCTCAATGTCCAGATCCTTGCGCTGGGCGTAGAGCTTGGTCATCTCGGACTTGAGCTTCACATAGGTCTTGCGCTTGGAAGCGAGCTCCTTGAGCTCCGGCATATTGGCAAGTTCGCTCTTGTTACGGGCGAGCTCCAAATCGATCTGTTGCAGCTTGAGTAGCGTAGCGCCGGCGCTCATAAGTTCTCTCCTTTTGTCACAGTCCACCATTGGCAAGGGTTCAGTATTTTAATCGCATGACGGGGGTCGACCCCGGCGTCAACTGCAGAGTTCATCAATATATCAACGAACGGTTCCTCGGAGCGGTCGTGGCCGAGCAAGATCACCGGCAGCCCGCGTAAGGCAAGGTCTTGCGCCACGTGGTAGCCCGCCTCGCCCGTCACGACAACATCTGCGCCCGCGGCGATGGCGAGCTCTCCAAAGTCGCCCAGGGAGCCGCCCAAAATGGCGACGGTTCGGCACGGGTGCTCGGCTTCGCCCCACACACGCGGGTCGCTGCCAAATGCCGTGGCGGCACGGGCGGAGAGATCGCGCAGGCTACAGGGGTTGTTGAGGGTCGCGAGTGCACCCAGGCCGGTGGACTCGGGGTCGTCCACGTGCTCCAGTGAGCTCACGGGTGCGGCACCCAGCAGCTCGCTCAGGCAGACGCGGGCTTCGTGCGAGCGGTCCAGGTTGGTGTGGAGCGATATGATGCTCACGCCGCAACGCGCTGCCTCGTAGAGTGCCGCGCTGCACTGGGGGCGTGCGGCATCAGCTGGGCAAAAGGCCTCAGGAGCCTTGATATAGATAGGGTGATGCGTCAGCAGAACGTTGGCACCGGCCTCGAGAGCGCGGTGCACGTTGGTCTCGGTTGCATCGAGCGCACAGGTCACGCCGGTGATCTCGGCGGCAGGGTCGCCCACGGATAAGCCTACGTGGTCCCAGGGCTCGGTGCCCGTCTTTGGATAGCGTGCCAGCAGAGCGCGCTCGAGCTCGGCGACGATCATGCGGCACCCACGATCGACAGCAGCGCTTGGGCAAAGTCGTCCAGATCGGCTGGGTTCACGCGGTCATCGAACGAGATGCGAAGAGCGCCGAGAGCTTGCTCGCGACCGATGCCCATCGCGCTCAAAACATGGCTCGGGTCCATGCTGCCGCTCGAGCACGCCGAGCCTGCCGATACCTCGAAGCCGGCGGCGTCGAGCTTGATGATGAGCTCCTCGGAGTCCATGCTGTCAATGTAGATCGACACCATGCCGGGCAGACGGTCGGCATGCGCATAGTCGCCCATGGTGGCGTGAATGCGCGGATGGGCCGTAAGCATGGCGTAGAGCTTGTTGGAAAGGGTTTGCAGCTTCTCGCGCTCCTGAGCCACATGGGGAGCCAGCGTGCGGGCGGCAGCGGCAAAGGCCAGCTGCGTGCGCAGGTCCTGCGTGCCGGCGCGACGTCCGGCTTCCTGTCCGCCGCCAAAGATGCGGGGGCGCAGCGGCGTGCGGGTCTTAACGTAAAGCGCGCCGGATGCCACGGGACCGCCAATTTTGTGGGCGGCGACGGACATGGCATCGACGCCCAGCTCGGCGGCATCGAGCGGAATGTGCAGATAGCCCTGGATGGCATCGGTGTGGAACAGAGCGCCCACGGTATGCGCGGCCGCGGCAAGCTCGCGGATAGGCTGTACCACGCCGGTCTCGTTGTTGGCAACCATGATGCTCACGAGCGCCACGTCGTCGCCTAGTAGCTCGACAAGCGTGGCAGGCTCAATGTAGCCCATGCGGCAGGGCTGCACCAGGTCGACGCTAAAGCCTGCGGCACGCAGCAGCGGCAGGTTGTCCAGAATCGAATCGTGCTCGATGGCAGATACGATCACGCGGTTACGCTTACGGTCGCGCTGACGTGCACCCTCGGCAAGACCGAGTAGCGCCAGCTGGTTGGCTTCGGTGCCGCCGTTGGTCAGAACAATCTCAGACGGGCGAACGCGCGCGCCAAAGCTGCGGGCGATCTCGCGACGTGCAACCTCCAGACGCGCGGCAGCCTTGCGGCCGAGCGAGTGCAGCGAGTTGGGGTTGACGCCGGCAAGCTCGCTGTCGTCGTACTCGCGCTGCGCAAGGAGCGCCTCGGCGCGCATGGGCGTCGAGGCGGCGTAGTCAAGATTCACGGGTATGCGGTTTTGACCTGCGGTCATAAGGGTTTATGCCTCCTGTGCGGCCTCGTTGCCCAGCTTCTGCAGCAGCGCAACCTCGGCAGCGGAATCTTCGGACTTAAATACGGCGGAGCCGGCCACCAGAACATCGGCACCGGCCTTAACGACCTCGGCGATGTTTTTGGAAGAGATGCCGCCGTCGACCTCGATCATGGGCGACACGCCGTGGCGCTCACACATGGCCTTGAGCTCGTGCAGTTTGGCGATGGTGCCGGAGATAAAGCTCTGGCCGCCAAAGCCGGGGTTTACGCTCATGAGCAGCACCATGTCAACAATGTCGATGATGCTATCGAGCACGCAGACGGGCGTGGCGGGGTTGAGCACCACACCGGCCTTGACGCCGCGCTGCTGCAGATGCGTGAGCGTGCGGTGCAGGTGCGTGGAGGCCTCGTAGTGCACGGTGATCATGTCGGCACCGGCGTCGGCGTACCAATCGACCGTCTCGTCGGGGTTCGACACCATCAGGTGCGCGTCGACCGGCACATCGGTGGAGCGCTTGACGGCCTTAAGGATGTCAACGCCAAAGGTGAGGTTGCCGGTAAAGTGACCGTCCATAACGTCGAAGTGCACAAAGTCGGCGCCGGCGATTTTGTCGAGCTCGCCCTTGAGGTTGGCCATGTCGGCCGAAAGGACGGACGGAGCGATTTTGATGGAACCCATGGTAGTAGCCTTTCTGCGCTAGTCGGTGAGTCCGTAGAACTCTTGAGAGGGGACGCGGTCGGTAAGAATCTCGAGTGCCCTATCCAAAGTAACACCGTTGTAGAGCGTTTGCTCCACGGCAAAGGTGAGCGGAATGTCTACGCCCAGTGAACGGGCAAGTTCGCTGACGCTGCGGGCCGCGACGGCGCCCTCGACAACCATATGCGTGCGCGTCTGGTACTCGTCGAGCGAAACGCCGTGGGCAAACTCGTAGCCAAAGGTGCGGTTGCGCGAATGCTCCGAGGTACAGGTGGCAATGAGGTCTCCCATGCCGGCAAGTCCCATGCAGGTCATAGCTTGACCGCCGCGGGCGTGCACCAGACGGCTGATCTCGGCTAGGCCGCGCGTCATGATGAGGGCGAGCGTGTTGTCGCCCGCGCCGGTGCCGGCGGAGATGCCGCACACGATGGCGATGACATTTTTCATGGCGCCGCAGACCTCGACACCGGTCATGTCCTGCGACAGGTAGATGCGGAAGGCCGTGGACAGGAGCAGATCCTTAAAGGTCTCCCCTATCTGCGGATCTTTGCTGGCGATGACGGCGGCAGAAAGTCCACCGCGGCAGATCTCCTCGGCATGGTTGGGGCCCGAGAGCGCCGCTACGCGCGTCTCGTTGCCGATCTCGCTGGCGATGACCTCGCTCATGAGCAGGCCAGACTCGGGCTCTATGCCCTTGGTGAGGCAGAGCGCCGGGGTATCGGCGGCGATAAAGGGAGCGGCCTGGTGGCACACGCTGCGAAGGTGCGTCGAAGGAACGGCAAAGATGATGGCCTCGGCACCGTCGAGCACCTGCGCCAGGTCCGTCGTGGCGACGACGTTGCCGGGCAGCTTGTAGCCCACAAGGTAGCGGGGGTTGCGGTGCTCGCCGTTAATGCCGGAGGCCGTCTGCTCGCTGTGGGCCCACATGGTCACGCGCTCGGCCCGCGCGGCGGCAAGGCCCGCGACGGCGGTTCCCCAGGAGCCGGAGCCAATCAGCGCAACATTCATGACTCTCTCCTACTTATCGTCGGGCTCGGTGACGCGCTTGGTAAACGAGAGCTTGGACTCCTTACCCGTCATGAGCTTTTTGATGTTCGCACGATGGGCCCACACCACAGTAATGCCGATCATCGCCATGCAGAACTTGAGCCCTAGGCTGCTGTACGGAAAGACCGCGCAAGCAGCGATGGGAAGACCGATGGCAGCGGCAAGTGAGCCCACCGACACAAACTTGGTGATGGCGACGGCCACGATAAACATGCCCAGCAGCGACAGGCCAATAGGCCAGCACCAGGCGAGGATGACACCCAGACCAACGGCGATACCCTTGCCGCCGTGGAAGTTGAGGTAGGGCGAGAAGATATGGCCCCACACGGCCGCCAGGCAAATGACGCCGAGCATCCAGTCGCCGGCGGCGCCGGGGGCCATAATGCTCACGGGGAAGCCATAGCCCACGTTCGCGATGAGCGGACGGGCGATGACAACGCAGATGGCGCCCTTAAGGCAGTCGAGCAGCAGCGTGAGCGCGGCCACCTTGGGGCCGGCCACACGCAGGGCGTTGGTGGTGCCGATGTTGCCGGAGCCTGCCTTGCGAATGTCGGTGTGGTTGAACACGCGGCCCAGGATAAGGCCAAACGGAATCGCTCCGATAAAGAACGAAACCACGGCGCAGATCGCGGTCAGAAGAATCGGATTATGCATCCTTTTGCTCCTTCTTCCTAAAGAAGAGTCGAATGGGCGTGCCGGCAAAGTCGAAGGTCGAGCGCATGCGGTTCTCGATGTAGCGCTGATAGGTGTCGTTGACCAGATCGCTGTGGTTGACGAAGAACGTGAACGTCGGCGGGTTGACGCCCGTCTGGGTTACGTAGTGCATGCGCAGGCGGCGCTTGCCGTCCACCACGGTATGACCGAACTCGCGCAGATCGGTGAGGAACGTGTTGAGGCGCGAGGTGCTGATCTTTTGCGAGCGCGTCTTTTCGGCGGCGTCTACCATTGCCCAGATCTTCTCGACGCTGCGGCCGGTCAGGGCAGAGATGCGCAGGTACTGGGCCCAGGGAGCCATGACGCCCAGACGGCGGTCGATGGTCTCCATGCAGGCCTCGCGCTTGCGGTCGTCGTCGAGCAGGTCCCACTTGTTGAGCAGCACCACGATGGCGCAGCCGCGCTCGATGGCAAGGCCCATGACCTTCTGGTCCTGCTCGGTGACGCCCACGGAGGCGTCGACGACGAGCAGCGCCACGTCGGCGCGGTCGATGGCGCGCAGGCCGCGGACCATGGAGTAGTACTCGATGTTCTCGTACACGGTGCTCTTCTTGCGAATGCCCGCGGTGTCGACCATGCGGTAGTGCTTGCCGTTGCGCTCCACGACGGTGTCGATGGCGTCGCGCGTCGTGCCGGCAATGTTGGACACGATAGAGCGGTCGGCGCCCAGGATGCGGTTGAACAGCGACGACTTACCGGCGTTGGGACGGCCGATGATGGCGACGTTCAGCGCGTCGGGGAACTCATCAGCGACCTCGTCCTCTTCCTCCGGAAGCAGGGCCACGATGTCATCGAGCAGGTCGCCCGTACCATGACCATGCAGGGCCGAGAGCGGCGTAGGCTCACCGATGCCGAGCGAATAGAACTCCCAGATGCTGTCGTTCTCGCGATCGGGGTTGTCGAGCTTGTTCACCAGCAGAAAGACCGGCTTGTCGCAGCGCTTGAGCATGCGGGCGACCGACTCGTCCTCCTCGGTGACGCCGGTGCGGCCGTCGACCACAAACAGGATGACGGCGGCTTCCTCGGCGGCGGCGAGGGCCTGGTCGCGGATGGACGTGGCAAAGACGTCGTCGCTCTTGAGCGGCTCGATACCGCCCGTGTCGACGATGGTGAACTCGCGGCCGTTCCAATCGGCCGTGTGATACGAGCGGTCGCGCGTGACGCCGCGAGACTCGTGGACGATGGCGTCCGAGGTTTGGGCCAGGCGGTTAACGAGCGTGGACTTGCCCACGTTGGGGCGTCCGACGACGGCGACGATAGGTTTCATCTGCTCTCCTTTAATGGGTAGGGTCAGTGGAAGTGTTAGAGTCGGCGGGCACAATGCCAAGGATGCGCTCCAGGGTATCGAGCAGCTCATGCGGCATGGTCGACACCACATGAACCTCGGCACCGCGACTGGTAAGGCTTGCGAGTAAATCGTCACGATGATACTCGTCAAGCGTCATGCCGTCAGCGTTGAACATGAGCTTAGGCACAAAGAGCATAACCCCCGACAGATCTTGGGGCAGCTGCTCCAGAATGTCACACGCGACGATGAGGCCGGTCACGTCCACGTTGCCGCCAAAGTAGCGGTTCTTTATGGCCGTGACAGTGCCGGCGAGTCCCCGGGGCGACTCCACAAAGCGGGCCACCGTGTCGCGTGCGCTGGCGCCCGAGAGACACAGAAGCCGCTGGTTGCGGGCGGCGACGGCCTCGCGGACGCGGGCCAGACGCTCGGCGTCGGTAGCCAGCACGTCGTCGGTCTCGTCCAGATACGAGCGGATCATGCCAATGCCGTCGTAGTACTGCGGGTACCCGTCGTAAAAGTCTGCCTCGGGAGGATCGATGCCGGCGTCCAGATAGAACTCGTCGCTCATCTGGAAGGTGTGGCGGCCAAAGCGTTCGTAGGCACGATCCTGGTAGGGACGGATCATGGCAATGGTCTCGCGCGCTAGCTCGGGCTTGTCGCTGTAGGACCAGCTAAAACGGTTCTGATGCTTGGTAAAACCGAGCGGCACAATGCCCAGGCTTGTGATTTGCTCGTGCTCCTCGCAAAAGCGCAGGGTCTTTTCCAGCTCTTCGCCGTCGTTCATGCCAGGGCACAGTACGATCTGGGCGTGGATCTCGATGCCGGCGGCCATGATGGCCTCGAGTACGTCCATGCCGCGCTGGGCGTTGCGGCCCATCATACGACGGCGGACGTCGGGGCTCACGGCATGGACCGACACGTTCATGGGGCTCATGTTGCGGGCGATGACGTTTTGCACGTCCTCGTCGGTGAGGTTCGTGAGCGTGACGAAGTTGCCCTGCAAAAAGCTCAGGCGGTAGTCGTCGTCGCGAATATAGAGCGTTGAGCGGCCGCCCTTGGGCAGCATGGTCATAAAGCAGAACACGCAGGCGTTCACACAGGTACGCATGCCGTCGAAGATGGGACCATCGAACTCCAGGCCCCAGTCCTCGCCGGGAAAGCGGTCGAGCTCGACGGGGGTGACGCTGTTGTCGCGCGGGTCGAAAACCTCCAGCTCGACGGTGTCGTCGTCTGCTTCCCAGAGCCACACGATCATATCGGTCAGCTGCTCGCCGTTGACCGTGAGCACGCGCATGCCCGGCTCGATACCCACATCCCATGCGGGCGACTCGGGACGCACGTTCTTAACGAGCGCGCCCTCACCCGGCTCGGGGTCGCGGCTGCGCCCGTAATCGGCCACCTCGGCGGCGTATGCGGGTACGGTCTGGTCCATGGCTAGCGGCAAAGCTCCTTGATGCGCGTGACGGCGCGTTCGATGTGTTCTTGTGGGGTGGAGGCTCCGGCAGTGATGCCGATGTGGTGAGCGTCGGTAAACCACGCGGCCTGGAGCTCACTTGCCTCCTCGATATGATGTGTGCGCTCGCAGGCCTCGGCGCAGATCTGCGCCAGACGGCGGGTGTTGCCCGAGTTCTTTCCGCCCACCACGACCATGCAGTCGCAGCGGTTGGCAAGTGTGGCCGCTGCCTGTTGACGCTCACTCGTGGCGGCGCAGATGGTGTTGATCACACGCAGCTCCTGCACGCGCGGGGTGATAGCTGCCACGACCTCGGCGAGGTTCTGCGCGGTCTGGGTGGTCTGCACGACGAGGCCTACCTTGCCCTTGAACGACAAGGCGTTGGCGTCGGCGGCACAGCTCACGACCTGCGCATCAGTGCCGGCGTGGCCCAGGATGCCCTCCACCTCGGGGTGACCTGGCTCGCCTACGACCACCACGCGGTAGCCCTCGCGCACCAGGCGCTCGGCTGCCATATGGACCTTCTTCACGTAGGGGCAGGTGGCGTCGACCACGGTAAGGCCGCGCTTGCGGGCAACATCGATGACCTGCGGCACCACGCCGTGGGCGCGGATAATCACGGTGCCGGTTGCGGCGTCGTCCAGGGTTTCGGCCAAGCCAACGCCTGCCTCGGCGAGCTCGCGCACCACGATGGGGTTATGGATGAGCGGACCCAAGGTATGAGCCTGAGTGCACTCCCCTGCCTGCGGTGCGGCGGCTAGCGCCATATCGAGCGCACGCTGTACGCCGTAGCAAGTGCCGGCGTGGGCGGCGATCTCGATGGTAGGCGCGGTTGCCTGGTCGGACGCAGTCGCGGCGGTGTTCGTCACATTCTCGCTCATTGCTAAAACCTGCCCGGATGCTCGGTGCACAGCTCGTCTCGCATAGCGTAGACGCGGTTCATGGCCTCGGACTCAAACCATTCCAGGCGCTCCGTGCGCTTAAGCCCAGCCGGTGCGTCGGAAAGCGAGACGGCCTTGCCGGCGCGGATCCAGCACTTCTTGGGACGCATGATCTTTTTGCCCGCGGGCGTGATGTCGGACCAGCCACAGATTGCGAGCGGGTTGACGGGTGCTTTGCCCATCTGGGCGATGAGCGCAAAACCGCCGTGGACCTCTGGCTTGATCTCGCGCGAGCGGATGCGCGTGCCCTCGGGGAAGATCAGAACGTCCTCGCCGCGCTGCAGCGCATGCTGGGCGGCGCGCAGACACTTCATATCGGCGGTACCACGCTCCACGGGGATGCCGCCCACGCGGCTAAAGGCCCAGCGCACAATCTTGCTCTTGGCGAACTCGGACTTAAAGATGGGTCGAATGCGGCGGCCCCCAAAGAACAGCGCCGTCTCCACGGCCAAGAGCTCGGCCATCGAGGTGTGGTTGCAGATGACCACGCTGCCGCGGCCTTCCTGGCGCTCAAACAGCAGATCGGCATCCTCGACTTTCCAGCGCCACATGAGCTTGGAGAAGGCCCAAAGGATTGCCATGACCACGACGACGGTGCCGCGGATGAGCGCTGGAAACTCTGCATAAGGAGCGTTGTAATAATCCTCGGGCGTCTGCTTAAACAGGCGCATGGGCTACCTCCTTTGGTTGATGAGGTCTTCGATAATGCGGACGACCTCATCGATGGTGTGGGCGGTGGAGTCGACGTGTACGGCGTCCTCGGCGGGCACGAGCGGGGCGACCTCGCGACTGCTGTCGAGCTTGTCGCGCTGCTTAAGGGCGTCGAGGGTCTCGTCGACCTCGGCCTCGAGCTGCTCGGACGTGAGCGGCTGCGCGTCGTTTTGGTGACGCTGCAGCACACGGCGGCGGGCGCGCTCACGCGGGTCGGCAGTCAGGAAGATCTTGACCTGCGCGTTGGGGAACACGACGGTGCCGATGTCGCGACCCTCGGCGACGATATCGCGGTCCTCGGCGGCGCGGCGCTGGTGGATGAGCATGGCGGCGCGCACGCCCGGATAGGCCGAGACCTTGGACACGTTAGCGTCGACCTGCGGGGTGCGGATGGCGGCCGAAGCGTCCTGGCCGTCAATGGTCAGGCGCGTATCCTCGCCGGTGCCGTTGGTAAAGCGAATTTCGATCTGCTCGGCGAGGGCGTCGATTGCCGCCTCGTCGTCCAGATCGATGCCGCGGTCGAGCGCGGCGAAGGTGACGGCGCGATACATGGCGCCCGTGTCGAGCTTGTTAAAGCCCAGCTGGCGGGCGATCTCCTTGGCGATGGTGGACTTGCCGGAACCGGCGGGGCCGTCGATGGCGACGATCATGCAATGCTTCCTTTCGATGGGTGACGTGCTGGTATGGTTCGCGGGCTTTGGGGCGCGGCGGGTTGCCTAGCCCGTGTAGCGCTCGCGGTAGGTGTTGCGCTTAGGTGCGGAGCCGTGGCTGCCGTGGTGACGCGTGCGGCTGGCGGGCGTGTCTTGGGGCTTGCTATCGCGCATGGCGCTGGCCTGCTTGGGAGGGATGCCACCGCTTTTGAGGATCTGCACCTCGCGGTCGGTGAGTTCGCGCCACGAGCCCTTGGCCACGCCCTCGAGCTCAAGGCCGGCAAAGTTGCAGCGATGCAGACGAATTACCGGATGGTGAATCTTGCTCAACATGCGCTTAACCTGATTCTTGCGACCCTCGCGGATGATGACCTCCACGGCGGTGGTACCGGGCTTGACCCCCTGGGGAGCTACGGCCTCGGCCTCGCGTGCGGTGATGACGCGGCAGATTGCCGGCTGGCAGACGCCGTCGTCGAGCTCGATGCCGCGACGCAGCGGCGTGAGATCGAGCTCGGACAGACTGCCGTCCACCAGCGCCTGGTATGTCTTGTAAACGTGCTTGCTGGGATGCAGCAGGTCCTGCGAAAGGTCGCCGTCGGTCGTGAAGAGCAACAGTCCCGTGGTGTCGCGGTCCAGGCGGCCCACCGGAAAGAGCCCCGGAAAGCGGTCGCGCGGGACCAGGTCGGCCACACAAGGGCGCTCCTGCGGGTCGCTCATGGTGGTGAGGTAGCCGGTCGGCTTGTAGAGCATCAGGTATACGGCGCCCTGGTCGAGCTTGACGGGTATGCCGTCGACCTCAATGTGATCGTGGTCGACATCGACCTTGGTGCCCAGCTCGGTCGCGACCTGGCCGTTGACGGTCACGCGGCCAGCGGTCATCAGGTCCTCTGAGCCGCGACGGCTCGCCACGCCCGCGCGTGCCAAAAAGCGCTGCAGGCGCATGGTGTGCGGGTAGACGGGCTGGGCGTCGGTTGCGGGTACTGCGTTGCCCATGGCGCGCGTCTCCCCTACTTCGTTAGTCCTCGTCATGCAAATCCTCCGAGGTCTCGTCGACGACCAGGGTATCCAAGTCCTCGAGTGCCTCAACATCTTCAACATCGGTATCGAGCAGTTCGCGCTCTTCGTCCAGATCTTCGGCCTGCTCCTCGAGCGTGGACTGAATGCTGCGGCCGCTTAGACGCTCGCGGATAAACTGGCGCGACTGCTCGTCGGGGGCAAACTGCTCCAGATCGGGCAGGTCGCGGGTGGAGCGCAGGCCGAACTTTTCCAAGAAGGCGTTGGTCGTGCCGTAAATGATGGCCTGACCGCGCTGGGGGTCACGGCCGAGCTCGCGCACCAGACCCTTGTCCACGAGCGACGCGATGACGCCGTCTGAGTTGACGCCGCGGATGCCCTTGACCACCTCGCGCGTTACGGGCTGGTGGTATGCGATGACGGCCAGGGTTTCGAGCGCCGCCTGGGACAGCTTTTGCGTGTCCCAGCTCAACACATAGGCCTCGACCACGTCGTGGTAGGCGGGGTGCGTGAACAGGCGCCAGCCGCCGGCGACCTCGCGCAGCTGAAAGCCGCGGTTGGCCTCCTCGTACTCAACCTTGAGCTCGGCGAGCAGCGACGCGCATTCGCCGGGGGCGATATCGAGCGCACCGGCCAGTGCGGGCGCACTCACCGGGTCGCTCGACACCAGCAGCAGCGCCTCGAGGGCGCCTTTGAGGCTGTTTGCCTCCAGCGTGGAAAGGGTTGACATGGTTGCGGCTCCTATTCGGTGAGCTCGGGGCCCTCGCCGGGCACATAGGCCTCGGCGCCCTCGACGCGGTTGATGCGGATGGTTCCAAAGATCTCGTCCTGGCTCAGCGTGAGCGAGCCGCGCTTGGCGAGCTCAAGAATAGCTAGGAAGGTGACGACGAGCTGCTCGGTGGTGGCATCGCCGTCCAGTAGCTCGCGGAAGGTGCAGGTTTGGTGCGCCATGGTAAAGCGGTCGACTGAGGCCACGGTCAGGTCGAGCGGCACGCGATGCGGCGCCACATGCTCGGCCTCCAGCAGGAAGGTCTGGCGCTTGCCGTCCAGGTCGGCACAGATGACGGCGAGACCGCGCAGCGTGATGCCGGCAAGGTAGTCGGGCATAAGGCCTAGGAACTCGGGGTCGGGGCCGGCCACGCGCGGATGCATGCGGCTTTCGGCCTGCATGCGCGCACCGAGGGCCGCAGCCGCGCCTTTAAACTGCTTGTAGGCAATCAGGCGCTGAATCAGGACCTCACGCAGCGCGTCGCCGTCAAGCGTGCTGAGCTCCTCAAGGTCTTCGTCGAACTCGTCATCGTCGTCATCGACTTTGCGCGGGGCCTCCTGCGGCACCAGAGAGGCAGCCTTGATGTCCAAAAGGGTTGCCGCGACCAGCAAAAAGTCGCTTGCTACGTCCAGGTCCAGCGCCTCGATGCGCTCGGCCTCGGCAAGGTACTGCTCGGCCACCTCGCTGATGGAGATGGCGCCGATATCTACTTTTTGGCGGGTTACCAGCTGCAGCAGCAGGTCGAACGGTCCGCTGTAGACCTGCGTCGACACGCGATACGACATCTTCGACCTCCTTTGACGGCGCCTTCGCGGCGCGGTTTGGGTGCATGTTTCGACCGTTTTGTATGGTCGACCTGTTAGTTTACCTTAGATGCCGGCGATTGCGAAGTTGAGCAGCTGCTCGGCCAGCGGATACACGGTAACGTCGAAATAGCGGCCGATCGCATCGATGCCGGTCCACATGGGCAATAGGTACAGCACCAGGATGAGGATGGGCATGGCGTATTGCTGCAGACGGTAGTAGTTGGCGAGCGCCTTGCCTTTGAGAAACGGGACGACGATCGACGAGCCGTCGAGCGGCGGGATCGGGATGAGGTTGAAGAACGCGAGTGACAGGTTGACCACGATAAACGTGGCGCCGAAGTTCGTGATCTGCGATGCCACGGCAAAGGACATGCTGGTGTAGAGGTTTCCGTACGTTGCGTGCATGAGGGCGGCCGCGAGGCACGCGAGTGCGATGTTCGACGCGGGGCCTGCCACGCTCACCAGGACCTCGTCGCGCTTGGGGTGCTTGAGGTTGTTGAGGTAGACGGGCACGGGCTTGGCGAAGGCGAACACCGGGCCGCCGGCGGCAAGCATGAGGAGCGGCAGGATGATGGTGCCAAACGGGTCGATATGGTTGAGCGGGTTGAGTGAGACGCGGCCGCGCGAACGGGCCGTCTTGTCGCCGAGCGCCCAGGCCACGGCGGCGTGCGCGCTTTCGTGGATCACGATACCCACGATGACGGCGACGGCGCTCGCGAGCAGATTCATGAGGTAGCTGCTGGACATGGCGCTCCCCTAGCGGACGCGGCGCGAGGCGCGCGTGAGCAGGTAGTCGGCCACAAACAGGATGACGGCCACGATGGCGTAATCCAGGCGGAACACGCCGCCAAAGGGCGACGTGATGACGCCGTATCCGGCGATGGCGCTCGGTAGCGCGCGCGAAAGCTCAACGACAAAGCCGACGATCTGCAGCTTGGCGGTGAGGCCGCTAAAGCACAGCAGCACGGTCATCGCGCTCATAAAGATGCCGCAGATGCGACAGGCGATGGCGATGATGCTCATCGCCACGGCAGCGGCCTTACGAGAGTTCACGCGCGGTCTCCTCTTCGATCTGGGTGGAAAGCTCGAGCCATTCGTCTTCAAGCTTGGGAAGCTCTTGCTTAAGGCCGTTATATTCCCCCAGCGCGGCATTGAACTTGTCCTGATCGGCATAAAGCTCTTCGCTGGCCATCAATTCCATAAGCTCGTCATAGCGGGCGCGCTTTTTGTCGAGCTCCGCCTCGATCTTCTTGAGCTGGTTGCGCACACCCTTGAGCTTTTTGTTGAGCGCGGCGCGGGCTTGGGCCTCGGCGCGCTTCTGCTCCTTGGTCTTTTTGCCCTCGGTAGGCTTGGAAGCGGCGGCGGGCGCATCGGGCTGGGCCGCGGTGACCTTGGCGGACTTGGCAGTGGCCGGCGCACTCTCCCCTGCCGCCTCGGCGGCGGCGCGGGCCGCGAGGTCCTCGCGCTTGTAGAGGTAGTAGTCGTAGTCGCCATCGTAGACCGTGACCTTGCCGTCGCGGATGTCAATCACGCGGTTGGCAACGGCGCGTACCAGGTGCTCGTCGTGGCTGATCAGCACGATGGTGCCGGGGAAGTTTTGCAGGGCGTTTTCGAGCATGTCCACCGAGTCGATGTCCAGGTGGTTGGTGGGCTCGTCCAGGCACAGGAGCGCCTCGGGGGCCACGAGCATCTTAGCAAGGGCCAAGCGCGCCTTTTCGCCGCCGGAAAGGACGCGTACCTGCTTTTCGATTGCGTCGTTGTCACTAAACAGGAAGGCGCCCAGCAGGCTGCGCTGCTGCGGCACGGTCCACTTGGGCGTAACGGTGTCGATCTCTTGCAGGACGGTGTTGGATTCGGTCATGCCCTCGAGCGCGTGCTGGGCGTAATAGGCCACGCCCACGTTGGTGCCCAGGTCGCGCGTGCCGGTAGTGGGCGGTTCCAGACCGGCGATGATCTTCATGAGGGTGGACTTGCCGGCGCCGTTGGGGCCGACGAGCGCCACGTGCTCACCGCGGTAGAGCTTGAGGTCGATGTCGCTGTAGATGTGCTTGTCGCCGTAGGACTTGGAGACGCCCTCCAGGCCCACGACCATATCGCCGGAGCGTGGCGGATCGGGAAACTTAAAGTCGATGTGCTTGTGGCCCTCGGGCAGTATGACAAGCTCCTTTTTGATCTGCTCGATCTTGCGGATGCGCTCCTGAGCCTGGGCGGCCTTGGTGGGCTTGTAGCGGAACTTGTCGACGAAGACCTGCATGTGGGCGATGTCGCGCTCCTGGGCGGCGCGCTTGGCGCGCATCTGCTCCAGGTTGTCCTCGCGCTGCTTGAGGTAGCTGCTGTAGTTGCCGGTGTAGGTGGTCACGCGACGGTTTTCGAGTGCGGCGACGTGGTCGACACAGGCGTCCATGAAGGCGCGGTCGTGGCTGACGATGAGGACGGCGCCGTCGTAGTTGGCGATAAAGCCGCGCAGCCACTGGACGCTCTCGAGGTCCAGATGGTTGGTGGGCTCGTCGAGCAGCAGCAGGTCGGGATGGCGCAGGAAGAGCTTTGCCAGCGCGATACGCATCTGCCAGCCTCCGGAGAACTCGGAGCACGGGCGCTCAAAGTCGGTGACCTTAAAGCCCAGGCCGGACAGGATTTTGCGCGCGTTGCTCTCGAGCTCGTAGCCACCCAGGTGCTCAAAGCGGTCCTGGACCTGGCCGTACTCGTTAAGGAGTGCGTCGACGTCCTTGCCCTGCTCGGAGAGCTCCGTGATCTGGGCCTGCAGCTCGTTGGCGCGCTCGCCCATGCGGCGGATTTCCTTGGCGGCCGCCATGACCTCGGCAAGGATGGGGGGGTCCTTTTGCTCCAGGGTGGTTTCCTGCTCTAGGTAGCCCACCTGGCAGTCCTTGGCGTACTGGACCTGGCCGGAGTCGGGACTGTCGATGCCCATGATGATCTTGAGCATGGTAGTTTTGCCGGCGCCGTTGGGTCCTACGAGCGCAAAGCGTTCGCCGGGGTTGATCTGGAAGGACGCGCCGCTAAAGAGGACGCGCGCGCCGAAGCTTTTTTCGATCTTGTCGACCAGGAGGATCATGGTGCCGCCTTTGACCTTGTGTGCCTATATGAAAAAAGGCCCCAACTTGCGTTGGAGCCTCATTCAATGCTCGGGTGGAGA
>DAIMBN010000108.1:0-2476 GCA_036718335.1 Coriobacteriaceae bacterium | reverse complement strand
TATACAGGGCGCGCGCGGCAACGCGGCGAATGTATGTCGTCTGCGGCATGTGCGCACCCTCCTTTACAAGTTGAGGTCAACTATATCAACGGTCATCGACTATGCGAACACCGTTGACATTCGTACGACAGCATCGTGTGCCGTGGTTTAATAAATAATTATCTTGATTGATAAGAGCTTGTCATTCCTCATTCGGCGAACGGCAAAAACAAAGCCGCCGAGGCTTATATCCCCCGACGGCATTACCCGGCGCTATCGACAAACCAAATGGATCTTACTCGCATCGAAGTGCATGCGCAGCGTCTCGCCTGCTTGCGGCAGCTCGTCGACAGGCGCGCCCACCTTGTTGACCTTCCACTGCAGGCGCGTGGGCGCATCGGCACGCGGCACATCCAGCAGCACCAGGCGCTCAAAACGTGAATCGCTCACTCGGGCCACGTGCAAATCATAGCTGTTGCGGCCGCGCTCGGCACGGTTGTCAACATGGAAGTAGCTTGCGCGAATGCCCAGGTACGCCAGATTATCGGGAACCTCGCGACCCACGTTAAAGGTCATGCCCCAGTCGAGGGCCTCAACTTCTTCGTCGCCGATCTTGCGCGCCCGGCTTGTGTTCTTGCAGCCCGTCAGACGCAGTGCTGCCAGCGTCTGTGGGCGACGGACCACGTCCTCGACAGAACCGATCTCCTCGACGCGCCCGTCATGCATTACGCAGATGCGTTGGCACAGACGGCACGCTTCGTCGATGTCATGGCTCACGTAGAGCACGGTACGGTTGCACACATCGAACAGGTCGAGCATGTTCTGCTCGAGGGCGCTCTTAAGATAGGAATCGAGCGCGCTCATGGGCTCGTCGAACATAAAAATGCCCGGATGCGCCGCCACCATGCGAGCAAGCGCCACACGTTGCTGCTGGCCGCCCGAGAGTCGCGCGGGATAGCGGTCGGCAAAATCGGCCAGACCGAAAATGCTCAGATAGCGCTCGGCGAGCTTTTTGCGCGCGGCGGCGTCGCCCGCATCCTTTACACCGGCGCATACGTTATCGGCCACCGTCATGTTGGGAAACAGCTGATAGTTTTGGAACAGCAGGGCGCATTTGCGCTCCTGGGGCGACAGGTTGATGCCCGCCGCCGAGTCAAAAAAGGTCACGCCGTTGACGACGATCTTGCCCTCGTCGGGTGTCTCCACGCCGGCAATGCAGCGCAGTGTGCAGCTCTTGCCGCAACCCGAGGCGCCCAGCAGCGCCACGCGCTCCTCGCCGGCCTCAAGCTGCATGTCGAGGGTGAACCCCGGATAGCGCTTTTTGATATCCAGAACGAGCGACATGGCTTATCGACCTCCCTTTGCGACCGTGTCATCGCGCATGAGCTCGGCCAGCGCCTCGCGATCGATACGCAGCGCATCGCCGCCGACTGGGTCGAGTGAATCGGTCTGGCCGCCCAGCTGCTTGGCCTGCTTGCGCTCCGCGCGGGACAGGCCGCGCTCGCGATACTTTTGCGAATGCGCCGTGTACATATTGATGAACAGAATGACCAGGAAACTGAACACGATTACGACAACGACCCAAAAGAGGGCCACCGACGTATTGCCGCCCATCCACTCAAAATAGATGGCGATGGGAATGGTCTGCGTAATGCCGGCGTAGCTGCCCGCAAAAAACAGGGTACAGCCAAACTCGCCCATCGCGCGGGCAAAGGCGAGCACCGTGCCAGCGGCAATCGAGGGCCAGCCGAGCGGCATCATAAGCCTGGTAAAGATACGGCGCTCGGACCAGCCCAGCGTGCGCGCGGCGTCGAGCATCTGCGTGTCGAGGCTCTCGAAGGCTCCGAGCGCCGTGCGGTAGACCAGCGGAAACGACACAACGACGGCCGAAATGACCGCCGCGGGCCAGGTAAAGACAATCGAGATGCCGTGCGCGATAAGCCACTGGCCCACCCCAGTCGAGCGGCCAAACAGCATGAGGAGCAGAAAACCGCAGACCGTGGGCGGCAGCACCATAGGAATCGTAAAGACCGAATCAAGCAAACCCTTCACGCGGCTCGTGGTACCCATGGTCTTCCACGCAGCGAACAGGCCCAGCGCAAAGGAAATCAGCAGGGCAAGGCCACTCGTTTTAATGGACACCCAAAACGGGCGATAGTCGATGTCGCCCAATAAGGTGGCCAGAGAGGTCAAGGGCCCCTGCTCACCCCGCAACACGACAGACGATGCTTCTACCATTTGAGCGCTATCAAGCCAACGCGCACCGTCCTTGGCATCACCCGAGGCTGATGCAATCACCACATAGCGGTCCCCATCCGCACCGCGCTCGTCAAAGCCATAGGTATACCCGCCGGATTCAAACGTTGTTTCCGCCGTGACATACCAAGGAAGATCCACGTCCCCTAGCTGCGCACCTCCCATGCAGTTTGCGCTGTCGAGCTTACAGACGAGGGCCTTGAGACCCGATACGCACTCGTTGTCCTGCGGATCCAATCCA
>DAIMBN010000107.1:0-2489 GCA_036718335.1 Coriobacteriaceae bacterium | reverse complement strand
ATGGCATGCGGAGTGTCCGCTATTTGCCGGCAGGCCCCCCGGCCCTCGTCCATAAACTCTTCCGCTGGGCGAGCCATAGACGCCGCGTACCGATACGGTAAAGTGGCGGCTTGAAATTGGTGCTATATTCAGCTTGAGTTGTTTAATGCTAGTACGGGAGGGTGATATGGGGCTGTTCAAGAAGAAAAACCCGCAGGATGCCTTTGATCCCGATGTGTTTACCATCACGGATACGATTTTGGACCCACCGCGGTTTACGTTTTTGCCGGCTATCTACCAGGATGCCACGCGCCGCAAGTGGGCCGTGCATCAGCGCGGCGGCGAGCCGAAGATTTTTGACTATGCGGATGTGCTGCAGTGCGAGATTGCCGAGACCGGAAATCCCGAGGATGTGCCGGAGCTCAGCAAACGCGAACTGGCTCAGCAGATTTTGATTAATCCAGCTCAGGCTACCAAAAACAACGCTGCCAAGCGTAATATGTGCCTTGGTATGGGTGTCATCGTTGTCGTGCAAACCGGCAAGGATGAGATTTCGAAGCTTGAGATTCCGGTGACCGCGGGCGAAGTCAAGCGAGACTCCGGCCTATATCGGTCGTATCGGAACGTTGCGGAGCAGATCAAAGAAGCCTTCGACGCCATGAGGCGTCCGGAGCAATGATTCCTGCAGCATCAAGCAGTTGAGGAGTCTTGCCCATGTCGAGTGAACCATATGCGATTCCGCCCAAAGACCGCGCCTTTGAGGGCATTCTTTGGTATATCAAACATTATGACCTGCAGAGTGGCGACCGGCTGCCCGCCGAGCGTGTGCTCTGTGAAGAGCTGGGCGTGTCGCGCACGGCGTTGCGTGCTGCGATCACGCGCCTTATTTCGTGCGGAACTCTGGAAAGCCGCCGCGGTTCGGGCACCTATGTGTGTCCTCCCAAACCGCTGAACATCTTTCAGGAAACATGGAACTATACGCAGGCGGTGGAGAGGGTTGGCTCAAAGTCGACCGCGCGCCTGGTTTGGTCCAAGGTCGTGTATGCCGATATCGATCTTGCCCAAAAAGCCCAGATCGACCTGGGCATGCCGCTCTTCTGCATTCGGCGCGTGCGTGTGGTCAACGGTTCCCCGGCATCGATCGAGACGGCTTACGTCAATCTGTCTTTGTGCCCCTCGCTTCCCGATCACGATTTTGAGCAGGAAAGCCTCTACGACGTTTTGCTCAAGGAGGGGAATGTCCATGTGACGCACGGCAAGGAGCATATTTCCATCAGCCGTCTGAACGCCGACGAGGCCAAGTTGCTGAATGCTCAGGAGGGCACGCCGGTGTTTTACAAGGCTTCGCATGAGCGCGACGAGACCGATGGCTTTGTCGAGTATTGCAAGTCCGTGATTCTGCCGACCAAGTATCGTTTTGCCGATAACGGCGAGGCAGACGGCGTTGCGACGAAGGTGGGTGTCGAATGGCTGATGCAGTAGAAGACTTGCCGGTTTACAAACAAATTCGCCGCTGCATTGCGGAGCGAATCGAGCGCGGCGACTACCCGACGGGCTCGATGATTCCGTCCGAAAACGAGCTGGCCGAGGAGTTTGGCACGACACGCCTGACAATCCGAAGCGCCATGGACGAGCTGGTCAAAAGTGGCCAGATTCGTCGCGTGCAGGGCAAAGGCGCCTTTGTGGGACACAAGTGGTTTGACGAGCACGAACGCAAGGGCGGCTTCCGCCAGTCGGTTTTGGCATCGGGCGCGACGCCGTCGGTGCGCATCCTGGCGCGCTCCAAACGCTACGCCGGCCCGTATTATGCCGACTTGTTTGGCATCGCCGAGGACGATCTGCTTTACTCGGTGCGCCGCCTCAACTGCATCGATGGTGAGCCCGTATCGATCGAGATGACACTGATTCCGTGCCTGCTGTTTCCGGGCATCGAAGACGTGGACATTTCGGTCTTCAGCCTGTTCGAGACCTACGATATGTTGGGACGCAAGCCAGATCAGTCGGTAGAGAAACTCGATATCGAGGCGCTGGGCGCACGCGATGCGAGTTTGCTCAATCTTGAGCCGGCCGATCTGGCGCTCGTGCTGGAAGGCCTGACCTATGACTCGAGTGGGCAGGCAATCGAGCATGCCAAGTCTTTTACCCGCGGCGACGCCGGCGGATATACCTACAACTATTAGCGTCTAGAGCGTCCCTGCGCATGGCGGGGGCGCTCGTTTTTACGGATATATGTCGCTTGACCGATGAGCGGCAAAAACTGACCGTCTACCGAGAGGGGAGGATGAAATCATAAAATCGGTATTAAAAACGGCTAACATGTAATCGTTCACTGGTATTAAGAACCTTTGAATTGTTGAGCTTGGGGCCAAGATGTCCACAAGGTTAAGCGGTGCGACGGGGCGGCAAGCCCGTTCATTCCGTGCGACAATTCAAACTGCTCGTGAAAGGAGCGGGAATGAAGGAGACCGAGAAGATCGAGATCATGCACTTCGACCAGGAGGGCTACCTCG
>DAIMBN010000106.1:0-2518 GCA_036718335.1 Coriobacteriaceae bacterium | reverse complement strand
AAGTTCATCTCGTGCGTGATGACGATCATCGTCATGCCCTGCTGGGCCAGACGGACCATGACCTCGAGCACCTCGTTGATCATTTCGGGATCGAGGGCGCTCGTGGGCTCGTCAAAGAGCATGGCCTTGGGTTGCATGGCAAGCGAGCGGGCGATGGCCACGCGCTGCTGCTGGCCGCCCGAGAGCTGTGCGGGCACCTTATCGGCCTGCTCGGCCACGCCCACGCGGCTCAGCAGGTCCATGGCGCGCTCACGAGCTTCTTCCTTGGACACGCCCAGCACGTCGACCGGCCCCAGCATGACGTTCTGCAGTACGGTCATATGTGCAAACAGGTTGAACTGTTGGAACACCATGCCCAGCTCGGCACGCATGCGGGCAAGATCCTTGCCTTCTTGCGGCAGGGGCTCGCCCTCGATGAGGATCTCGCCTGAGTCGATGGTTTCCAGGCGGTTGATGGTGCGGCACATGGTCGACTTGCCCGAGCCCGAGGGGCCAATCACCACGACGACCTCGCCGCGGTCGACCGACAGATTGATGTCGTTGAGGACGTGCAGGTCTCCATAGTGCTTATCGACGTGCCTGAGCTCGATCAGCGGCTGATTGCCGGTAGAAGAGGTGCTCTGTGCCATGGTGCTCGGCTCCTTATGACTCGAAATGGTAAAGCGTTAGCGGATGATGGTCGCGCCGGTCTTGTGCGAAACATAGACAGCGGCCTTGTTGATCGCGACGTTGATGAGGATGTAGATGGCCGCGATTACCAGGTAGACCGACACGAGGGCGTCGTAGTTGGTAATGAGCACGCGGGCATTTTGCATGAGGTCAGGGTAGCTCACCACGTAGGCGACGGTGGTGTCTTTGACTACGACCACAAGCTGCGAAATCAACGACGGAATGATAAACCGAATAGCCTGCGGCAACACGATTTTAAAGGTGATTTTGGCCTTGGAGAGACCGAGCGCCTGGGCCGCCTCGACCTGGCCGCGCGGCACGGCGTTGACGCCGGCGCGGAAGATCTCGGCGAGTACGCCGGCTGCGGCGAGCGCGACGGGAAGCGTGAGCATCCAAAACGACGGTAGCGCGATCTTGTACTGGGGCAGCACCAAAAAGAAGAAGTAGATGAACAGCAGGCTCGGCACGCCGCGGAAGAAATCGGTGAGCACGCGGCAGACCAGCTGCAGCGGCTTGATGTCGCTGGTGCGGCCGAGCATAAGGCCTAAGCCCAGTACCAGCGCGATGGCGCCGGCGGTGAGTGCGACTTTAACGGTGCCCTCAAGGCCGGCAAGTAAGAACTTCCAGGTGGTGAGGTGCGTAAAGAAATACCAATAGTGGACCGAAAGCTGACCGGTCACATAAAAGCGCTGCAGTACCAAGGCGATGAGCGCCGCCACGGCAACCAATGAGATGGCGGTGCCGATGCGAATCTTGGCGCGCATCTTGGGGCCGGGAGCCTCGTAGAGCGCATCGCGCATGGTAAGCGCAGGGGAGGAGTGCTTGCTCATCGGAGGATCCTCACCTTCTTATCGATGTAGTTGCCAATGTGGCTCACCACAAAGGCCGTGCCCAGGTAGCCGAGCGCCGAGATAAAGAACGCGGCGACGCCGCCAAGTGAGCGCGTGTTGATGTAGCTCACCACGCCGGTGAGCTCTTGCGGCTTAAGCGGCACCTGGCTGCCGAGCGCGGTGGTGAGCATGACGGCGATAAAGAGGTTGGTCATGGGCAGCACGCTCGAGCGCAGCGCCTGCGGAATCACGATTTTGGCGAGGATACGGTTAAAGCTCATGCCCAGCGAGCGGGCGGCTTCCACCTGGCCGACGCCGACGGTGTTGATGCCGCTCATAAAGTTCTCGGAACCAAAGGCAGAACCCAAGAGCACCGTAGCGACGATAACGCAGGTGCGGTAGGGCAGAACGACCTTGAGCGGCGGCAGCGCATAGACGACGATGATGAGCAGCGCGATGCCGGGGATATTACGGAAGACCTGGACATACAGGTCGCCAAAGACGCGCAGCGGCTTGAGCGGCGACACGCGCATCACGGTGACGGCGACGGCCAGCACCATGGCGATGGCAAACGACTCAAGCGTCATACCCCAGGTTGCTAGCAGCGCGTCGATATAGTTCTGGCCATAGAGCGACCAGAGTTCGGAGAGACTCATGCGGACCTCCCGCCGATAAGGAAAGGGGCTCCCGTGTGTACGGAAGCCCCGACAACTCTGTGAGGAAACAGTTTACCGCAATAAAGCGCATCGTGCGTTTCCATATGGTTTCGTTGCGGCCGTTACCAGGCTCGTTGCCTAGGCGCCGATCTCGGGCAGCTCGGGAACATTGGTGTCGCCCGTGCGGTCGCCAATGCAGATCTGCCACAGCTCGGTCCAGGTGCCGTCGTCCTCGATCTTCTTAAGGAAGTCGTTGACAAAGGCGACGCCGTCGGAATCGAGCGGCAGACCGATGCCATAGGGCTCCTTGCTGCCGAAGGGCTTGCCGGCGATCTTGTACTTACCGGGCTCGCGGACCAGGGC
>DAIMBN010000105.1:0-2527 GCA_036718335.1 Coriobacteriaceae bacterium | reverse complement strand
GAACCCCCAGGCCAGACCGTTAATCGCCTGACCGATAATCGCGACCCCCAGCATATCAGTGCCCACGTACACCATGGACCCAATGCCCACGGCCATGAGCGCGCCGAGCAGCAATCGCAGGTTGACATGGCGAGCAGAAAGCTTGGTCAGGATGAACGCACCCACCGAGGAAGTGAGGCCCACGACCGAGGACAACCAGCCCAGCCAGACGATATCCACGTTGAGTACATCACGGTAGAACAACGACTCCAGCGAATCGAACGCGCCAAACGCAAAGAAACCCAAAAAGCCCGAGATAAAGATGAGGCGCAAGTCGTGGTCGCGAAACGTAAGTCGCGCACCCTCAGCCATGCCGCCCAGAATACCGCCCTTCGGCTTCTCCCCTTTTGCGGGAGCAACACACTCGTGACAGCCCAAGGAGAGCACGGCCGCCACACCCATCATGCCCGCCATGAGCAGATAAACCGATTGCGTGGCAAAACAGCTCACGATGGCACCGCCGAGCAGCGGGCCAGCGGTATAGGCGATATTGCTGTAGAACACCATGAGGCCGTTCACGCGGGTACGACCCTCGGTGGTCGACTCCAGGTATCCCGGAAACGCATGCGTGCAGGTGTTGATAAAGCCGCCCGCAAGTCCCAAGACGCACGCGGCAAACACAAGCCCGGGGACAGACAACGGCGCTAACCCCACGCCAAGCGATAGCACTGCCGTAATCACGCACGTCACAAACGACGTCCGGCGCGGTCCAAAGCGATCGATGACCGAGCCCGACACCATATTGCCCACCGACGTCATAAGATTGCGCACGAGCGTAATGGCGGCAACCAAAAAGGCCGTGCCGGCCAGATCATACGTGGCCGCACCGATAAGCCCCAAAAAGTAGACCGCGTTGTTGGCGCACCACTGCAGGGACTCAATAAGAATCAGCCTGACCTCTGCCGGCGTCAGGCGCATTGCTTCGCGATCCTTCGCGAACATACGAACTCCTTCTATACAAAAAGGGGATGGAGGGCATAGGCCTGCTCCATCCCCTTTCCAGGTTGCAACGAAAATCTATGCAGCCGGGCCCTTACGCCAGCACGCCGAAGAACGCGCCGATGATACCCACGACCATGGTGGCCACGATCAGCACCATGGGGTTGATCTTCTTGGACAGCAGCCAGTAGTACAGCCAGAAGGCGATCATGCCGAGCATGCCGGGCATGATGCCGTCCAGGATGTCCTGGAGGGTCTGGGCGTCCTCGCCCGAGCCGATGGCCACCGGGATGCTGGCCCAGAACATGTCCTTGCACATGGCGCCCACGACCATGACGCCCACGATGCCCACGCAGGTCATGATCTTCTGCATGAGGCCGGTCCTCTGGGCCTCGTCCAGGAAGCCCACGCCCAGCTCGTAGCCCTTGACGGCGCCCCAGATGCGCAGCGCGAAGCCGGGGACGTTGTAGATGAGCAGGAAGGCGATGGGGCCGAAGGGGTTGCCGGCCTGGCACAGGCTGATGCCCACCGCGGCGGCGACCACGCGCAGCGTCGACAGGAAGATGGAGTCGCCGATGCCCGACAGCGGGCCCATGAGGGCGGCCTTGACGTCGTTGACGCTCTCGGGCTCGATCTCGCCGCGGGCGACCTTCTCCTCCATGGCCATCGCGATGCCGCCGACGAACGGGGCGAACTGGACGGTGATGTTGAAGAACGCGCAGTGGCGGTGCAGGGCCTCGGCGTAGTCGTCGGGGCGGCCGGCGTAGATCTTCTTGAGCATGTTGGCGACCATCAGGCAGAAGGCGATGTTCATCTGCTTGTAGTAGGTCCAGGAGAACTCCATGCCCAGGGCGCCGACGTTGACGGCGCTCTTGACGAGGTCGGAGCGCGTGATCTTGTTCTCGGGACTAGAAGTCATCGTCCTCATCCCCTTCCGCGGAGAGCTGGGGCTGGGCTCCGCCCAGGCCGAGCAGGTCGAACTTGTCGATGCCGATGATGATGGCGATCAGGGCGACGCCCAGGACGGGCACGTTGGCGTAGGAGCACAGCAGGAAGCCCAGGAAGTAGAAGGGCACGAGCTGCTTGGTGAGCACCAGGCGGCCGAGCATGGCGAAGCCCATGGCAGGCAGGAAGTTGGCGGCAACGCCAAAGCCAGCAAGGACAAAGGGCGGGATGAAGTCGAGCAGGCCCTGGATGGCGTCAGCACCCAGATAGAACGACAGCGAGCACAGCAGGAACGCCATGATGATACCGGTCAAACCGATCAGGAAGTGCATCGCATAGACACCCTTAAGGTTGCCCTGGCCGGAGTAGACATCAGCGCGGTCGACCAGGATCGGCAGGGCGGCGTTAAGGATGTTCTTGATGGCAAGGCACAGCGTGGCGATGGGCATGGCAAGCGCGATGGCTGCCTCGGTGCTCTGGCCCAGCTGGATAGCGAAGGCGCAGGCGAGCACGCCGCCGATCGTCTCATCAGGCGGCACGTAGGCGCCGATGGAGATCGAGCCCATGAACAGCAGCTCCAGACTCGCACCGATCGCGAGGCCGG
>DAIMBN010000104.1:0-2535 GCA_036718335.1 Coriobacteriaceae bacterium | reverse complement strand
ACCGCATCGACGACCTGCGGCACCAGTGCCATCGTCGAGGTCTCGCCAATATGGCCGCCCGATTCGGTACCCTCGGCAACAACCGCCGTGGCTCCACGACGTGCCACGAGGCGCGCCAGCGCCACCGAGGCAACGACCGGGATGACCTTGATGCCCGCCTCGTTCCACGCCTTCATGTACTTGGCGGGATTGCCGGCGCCCGTCACGACGACCGGCACTCGCTCGTCAATCACGACCTGTGCAACCTCGTCGGCAAACGGGCTCATGAGCATGACGTTGACGCCAAAGGGCTTATCCGTCCTGGCGCGCAGCTCGTGAATCTGGTCGCGAAGCCAGTCGGCGTCGGCATTCATGGCCGCGATGATGCCTAAGCCACCCGCCTCGGACACTGCGGACGCCAGCGAGGCATCGGCAATCCAGGCCATACCGCCCTGGAACACGGGCTTTTCGATGCCGAGCAGATCGCAGAGAGGAGTCTTGAGCATCTCTACTTCTCCAATGCCGCCTCGACCGTATCGGCGAACTCGCCGACCGTCTTGGGGTTCTCCTCGGTATCGAGCTGGATGCCAAACTCGTCCTCGACGGCAACGAGGATCTCGACGGTGCCCAGGCTGTCGAGACCAATCTCCTCGAGCGTGGACTCGGGCTTCATCTCGACATCGTCAAGACCGGCGGTCTCGCGGATAACGTCGCAAACGCGCTCAAAGGTCTTCTGATCTGCCATGGTAGTTCTCCTTTGGTTGTGCCCTAGGGCGTTTTTATTTCCTATGTGCGACTACTTCCAACGAAGCAGATAGCCACCTATATCCAGACCGGCGCCAAATCCAACCAAGGCGATGGTGTCGCCTGTGTGAAGTGCACCGGCGTTTGCCAGCCGGTCGAGGGCAAGCGGAATGCATGCGCTCGAAATGTTGCCGGTCTCGCGCAACGTGCGAACCACGCGCTCGTCCGGCACGCCCAGGCGCTTGACCGCCTGGCTCAGGATTCGTTCGTTAGCCTGATGGAATACAAAATGATCGATGTCTTCGACCAAAATGCCCGCATCGATCGCAAGCTTATGGACCGTGTCGCAGATGGCGTTGACGCCGAACTTGAACACGCGGCGGCCATTCATGGACAGCACGCTCGCGCTATCTGCGGAAGCCTTAAACGGCGAGGTACCGACCAGACCGGGAACGCGCAACGTCTCGACGTCGGGCGCCGTCGAAAGCTCAACGGCAAGGGGGTTGTCTCCCCCAGCTTCAATCACTGCGGCGCCTGCCCCATCGCCAAAAAGCACGCAGGTGGCACGGTCGGTCCAGTCGAGCGCGCGCGTCATCTGCTCGGCAGCAACAACAAGCACACGCTCGGCACGGCTGCGGGCGATATAGCCC
This sequence comes from Coriobacteriaceae bacterium, assembly GCA_036718335.1. Classification (GTDB taxonomy): domain Bacteria; phylum Actinomycetota; class Coriobacteriia; order Coriobacteriales; family Coriobacteriaceae; genus Collinsella. The sequence goes on along the minus strand of DAIMBN010000104.1, from coordinate 1,162 downwards.
TCGGCGACATCGAGCGCAAATACGAAGCCGGCACAAGCCGCCGAGACATCGAAGGCAGGGCACGTCGCGCCTAGTCGCTCAGCAACGGCACACGCCTCAGCGGGAACAAGGTGGTCACCCGTCGTCGTCGAGCAGACGATCAGATCCAGCTGGCTCGCGTCGATTCCGGACACCTGGAGTGCCCGCTCGCTCGCCGCTACGGCAAGGTCGTCAAGTGACTCGGTGGTGCAAACGTGGCGGCTCTTGATACCTGTGCGAGTAAAAATCCACTCATCCGAGGTATCGAGGAACTCAGACAGCTCGTCATTGGAAACACTGCGCTCAGGAAGTGCCGAACCTGTTCCAAGAATCGTGAAACCCATCACTAACCTCCTTTGAGTTGTTGACGTGTTTACATCGACCAAGAGAGGATAACGCATTTCAGTCTTTGTTGACGTGTTAACATTAAATTGTCTAAATGCGACAAAGGCTTCACATTGTGTCTATCTCTCGACACCATTGCGTCATTCACTTATTCAATAAGGAGGTAGCAGCCGCTATGGATGCCCAATTAACGATTGTCGACGTAACCGGATCGACCAACGATGACCTGCTCGAGGCAGGAAAACAGGGTGCGCCGCACGGCACAGGACTTGCCGCCCGCGCGCAAACGGCAGGACGCGGCCGGCGCGGCCACAAGTGGGATTCAACCGCCGGCAACCTATTGCTTTCGATTGTCCTGCGTCCATGCGTTAATCCCGCAAAGTACTCTGGTCTTGCCGCCGTCAGCGGCCTAGCGGTGCTCGAAGCACTCGAAAAGCAAGGTCTTGCAAACGAGATTGGCCTCAAATGGCCCAACGACCTGGTCGCGCGAGGACGCAAACTCGGCGGCATTCTGGTCGAGACCGCACGCGATAACGAAGGCAAACCTTTCGCCGTCTGCGGCATTGGCGTCAACGTAAACTACACGCCCCAAGAGGTGCCCGATGGCGGCCTGGCGGCAATTGGCCTCTCGGACCTCAACGAGAGCGTTCCCGCCGTCGACAAGCTCCTCGATGAGGTCTATCACGCAGTTATAGACGCTGTAGATGCTTGGGCAGAGCACCTCAACGCCAAGGAAGAAGACGCCGGTCCGCTCGCGCCCGTCCACGACGAATATATCGCTCACCTCAATTGGATCGGG
>DAIMBN010000103.1:0-2577 GCA_036718335.1 Coriobacteriaceae bacterium | reverse complement strand
GCCTCGGACTCATAGGAAAGCTCGGTGGGCATGGGGCCCGAACCGACGCGGGTGATATAGGCCTTCATGACGCCCAGCACGCGGTCGACGTTCTTCATGCCCACGCCAGAGCCGGTGATGGCGCCGCCGGCGGTGCAGTTGGAAGACGTCACGTACGGATAGGTTCCGTGGTCGATGTCGAGCAGCGTCGCCTGGGCGCCTTCAAACAGCAGGTTCTTGCCCTCATCGATCATGTTGTTGAGCAGCAGGCTCGTCTCGGTGATGTAGGGACGCAGGCGCTCGGCCATCGGCAGGTACTCGTCGCAAATCTGGTCCACGGTGTAGGTGGGCAGGTTGTAGATGAGCTCGAGCTCGGGGTTCACGCGGGCGAGAGCGGTCTCCAGCTTGTCGCGGAACAGTGCCTCGTCCAGCATGTCCTGCATGCGCAGGCCGATGCGGGCCATCTTGTCCTGATAGCACGGACCGATGCCGCGCTTGGTGGTACCGATGTTCTTCTTGCCGAGCTTCTGCTCAAAGGCGCCATCCAGATCGATGTGGTACGGCATGATGACATGCGCGTTGCCGCTAATCTTGAGGTTCTTGGTGGTGATGCCGTCGGCCTCGAACATATCGATCTCCTCAAGGACAACCTTGGGGTTGACGACGCAGCCGTTACCGATCACCGACACGTGGTCAGAATACATGATGCCGGAGGGCACCTGGTGCAGGCCGTACTTCTTGCCGTTGACGACGATGGTGTGGCCGGCGTTGTTGCCGCCCGAGTAGCGCACGACGGCATCGAAGTCGCCGGCGACCAGGTCGCAAATCTTACCCTTGCCCTCATCGCCCCACTGGGCACCGACCAAAACGGTTGACGGCATGTTTACTCCTTACATTCATGGACTGTCTACGCGCCACGCCGGCACGCAGAAGCACAAAACATTCCCAGTATACCCGTGCAACGGGCGCCTGTCCTACTCCTCGGCATGTGCCCCATCAAGCTCATAGAACTTGGTGGATGCCGGCAGGAACATCAGGTCGACGTCGCCGATCGGGCCCGAACGGTTCTTGGCCACGACGATACGCGTAACGCCCTCGTCGGGTCGATCGTCGCGCGAGGCTTCGGCCTCGTCGGCGGAGCGGTCCAAGAACATGACGATATCGGCGTCCTGCTCGATGGAGCCCGATTCACGAAGGTCGGAAAGCTGTGGGCGCTTGCCGGTACGGGATTCGACCTGACGCGAGAGCTGCGACAGCGCGATGAGCGGAATCTTGAGCTCCTTGGCCATGATCTTCAGACCACGCGACATCTCCGAAACCTCGACGGTACGGCTCTCGGAGCGGCGTCCCGGCGGAGGACTCACCAGCTGCAGGTAGTCCAGGATGATGATTGCCTTCTCCTTGTTATGGAGCATGCGGCGGCTCTTGGCGCGAATCTCGGTCACTGTGGTGCCGGGCGTATCGTCAATCAGAATATCGAGCTTGGACAAGGTCTGCGTGGCCTCGTTGATATTGGCCCACTGCTCGGGGCTAATGCGACCCATGCGGAAGTCACTGATCGAGATCATGGCATAGGCGCAAATCAGACGCTGGGCAATTTCCTTACCCGACATCTCCAGCGAGAAGAAGCCGACGGTATAACCAGCAGCGGCAGCGTTGAGCGCCAGGTTCAGAGCGAACGACGTCTTACCTACAGCAGGACGGGCGCCGATGATGATGAGCTGACCCTCGCGGAAGCCCATGAGCATGCGGTCGAGCGACGGGAAGCCGGTGGGCACGCCCGCAGCCTGGCCACCGGCCTGGCACACTTCCTCGGCCTCATTATAGGCCTCGACCATAAACTCGGTCAGCGTCTTGTAGCTCGACTTGACCTCGCGCGCCGTAACCTTGAGCAGCTTGCTCTCGGCTAGCTCCACGACCTCTTTGGTGTCGGTGGGGGCGTTATATGCCAGCGCGTTGATCTCGTTGGTGGCGCCGATCAGCTCACGCAGCATCGAATCGCGGCGAACGATGGCGGCATGGTGCTGCCAGTTGACGAGCGACAGGGTCTGACCCATCAGCTCCAAAATATACGCTTCGCCGCCCACGGCATCGAGCTTGTTGATGCTTCGCAGATAATCGATCAGCGAGATGGAGTCGATGGGAATGCGGCTGTTGTACATATCGACCATCGCGGTATAGATGGTCTTATGAATGGGCCGGTAGAAGTCATCGGGCTGCAGCTCGACCTGGGCCTCTTCGACCACCTCGGGCGATAGCAGCATAGCGGCCAGTACATTGGCCTCTGCATCTTGGTTTTGGGGAAGACCCAACTTTGAGCCGCGGTCCTCAACCGTCAGCCCGGTCTCCCTATCGTCATATGCCATGAGCATCCTCATTCATATCGCTTGCGAGCATCCATAGTATCAGCCACGGTCCCAAAACGCGCCGCGCGCCGCCAATCATCACCGAACCAAACGGATGAACGGTCCTGTATATAGGACTTCGACGCAACGTTCACCATGACGCTCGCTCAGCGCAAAAAACAAAAGGGCGCCCTGGTTTCCCAGAGCGCCCTTCTTAGAACAAGATTGTTGCGTTGCAGCAAATGCTACTCGG